>JBQTHT010000221.1:0-29867 GCA_052389595.1 Nitrospiraceae bacterium | reverse complement strand
AACTTCGGAGGGAATAAGAAAAGTGCTGAGTCCTCAGTGCTGAGCGCTGAGCTGGCCGGATCGGCGGAATCCAATGCACGTATTTCTGGCGGGGGTGAACCGGTCTATTTATCCTCAGCCGGCTTTGGCCGTGACACGAAGTTTCACCCGGGCTTTCTTTTGGAGGGCATTCACGATCCCGAAGAAGTTCTCGGTACTGGGGTTGCCGCGCGGGGCTAACATGCGATGCAGACTTTTGCTCCGCTTGTTGAGCTCGACGGCCAGTTCCTCGAAGCCTACGGTGGCGTTGACGAGATCACGTAGAATCGCCTTGCCGTCGCTGGTGTTCCCGCCAAGATACGCATTGATGGCCTCGGTGAAGAGCGCCTCCCGGAATCGAGGATCGCGTTGTGCCCGTGCTGCGACGGTTTCTTTAAATTCGCGCGTGAGTGCCATGGACTCTCCGTTCTGTGTTAGGCAGGAACAGATACAGGAGCTATAGCTTATGGCAGAAGCAAATCCAAGAGCCGATGGCTGATGGCTTATGGCAAGGGGATGGGCAGGAGGCAGGGGGCGAGAGGCAAGCCGGTCTATATGGTTTGTGCCGGCTATTTGGTCTACTCGTTTTTTCTGGTTTGTCTCGTTTATTTCGTTCCTCGAACTAGACAACCAAATGAACCAAACAAACCAAAGAGACCGCACGAACACTAGGAGGGTTCCTTGAGCCGCTGTTGGATCATGTCCCACATAGGGCGCAGTCCCAGGCGGTTGGCCCAATCGACAATGTAGGCTTGGTCGATCTCGTTCCCGCTGATCTTCAACATGCCGGTGATGTCCCGGACATGTTTGTCGGACCCGCCTGCTTGGTAGTATTCCATTTTCTTGATGATGACGTCTTCCGCTGATGCAAAGGCGGCTTGATAGCTTTCGGCGGGGCGGAGCGTGCGGCCACGCGCAAACCGGCTCCGATCGAAGGGGGTGTCTTTTCGGACCATCACGTCGACTTTCAATCCGGACGCGGGATGGATGATGTTGAACTGGGTGTGGTGGGTGATGGCCGCGCGGATCGCTTCCTCGCTGAGGTAGAACGATGCGGGGGGGAAGGCGGCTAACAATCCGCTGATGTGTGAGGGCTCAATGCCCGCGACGAGATCGATGTCGTTGGTCAATCGTGGCTCGCCGTAGGCCATGGAGGCGACTGAGCCGGTGACGAGGTAGGGAATCTGGAGCCGTTCGAAGGTCTGTACGACCTGTTCGAGCAGCTCATACAGCTCCATGCGAGAGTCTCCGTGCGACTTCGCTGTCGACTTGCACGGCATTCCACTCCGGGTGCAATGACACCAACTGTCCTCGCAGGAGGGTCCGTGCGGAGCGCCACAAGCCAAACCCGATCGCGAGGCGTTCTGCCGGCGTCTTGCCCCGCAGGACTTCTGCCATTGCGTCGTCGATGACTTCGATGCGCTGGAGGTCGCTCTTCATTGTCTGGATACCCAGCCGGTCATGTGGTCCTTCTGCTTTCTCGCCTTGGCGTTCGGTGGGAGGAAGCATACCTCTTTCTCTATGGGAAATCACCCCGGCTTTTAGCGGAGAAGAGCAAATGGCTTAAGAGACGTGAAGCGTATCTCGTGAAGCGTGAAGCGTAAGGGGACCGTCTCTCGTCGTTCGTGAAGCGTATTTCGCGAACCAC
Source organism: Nitrospiraceae bacterium (assembly GCA_052389595.1). Classification (GTDB taxonomy): domain Bacteria; phylum Nitrospirota; class Nitrospiria; order Nitrospirales; family Nitrospiraceae; genus JBQTHT01. The sequence continues at coordinate 28,201 of JBQTHT010000221.1, read as the reverse complement.
GAAATACGAGATACGAACGACGAGAGACGAGCCCTGATGGCAGATAGCTGATGGCGATTAAGGAAGGCGAGAGACGCGGGGCGGTGTATGCCCCTACTCGCGGGGTTTGAACCCAATGCGTTTGGTTTTCGGGTCTGGCGTGGTCATGAGCTGGCGGATGGCCTCAAACAGAGAGTGGGATATCGTGGTCTCAGGCCCTGGGGATCTGGATGGAAGCGCGATGGGTTCGGTGACGGTCTGCTTGTTCCCTCCTGCGTCGAGCAGGATGGCCACCAGCATATCGCTCATGACGTTCACGCCCGAGCGAGCCCTGGCGATGATCCAGTCGACCGTCATGATGAGTGGAATCGCGGCGGCGATCACCTGATCGGGCAAGCCCGCGGCCGAGAGGACGAGCGGCAACACGATGATGCCGGCTTCCGGAATGCCTGCCACGCCGGCGCCCGCCATGATCGACGCGACGACGATCAACAGCTGATTTGCCATCGGCAGGTCGAATCCCAACGCCTGGGCGAGAAAGAGCGCGGCCATCGCTTCATAGAGGGTGATGCCGTCATTGTTGAGATTCGTCCCGACGCAGGCCGCGAGGCGAGCAGATTCGGGCGAGACCTTCATGCGTTCCAGACAACGGAGCGTGACCGGCACGGTGGCGAGGCTGCTGTTGCACGAGACGGCGGTCAGGATCGCGTCGGCGCCCTGCCCGATGTAGACCTTGGGCGACTTCTTGCCGATGAGCCAGGCGACGACCGGATAGTAAACGAGCGCATGGAGGGCGAGTCCCAGGAGCGTGGCGGCGAGAAAGATCCAGAGGACCGAGAAGACGCCGAAGCCCGACTTGCCGACGACCTGCGCGATGACGCCGAAGACGGCAAACGGGACGGTGTGGATGATCCACTCGAGCATCTGCACGAGCATGCGATAGAGGCCCTCGATGGCCCGCACGAGCGCGTGGACATTGGCGTCCGGATCCGCATGGGCCCGCACGCGGCGCAGGGCGGCGCCGATAAACAGCGCGAGAAAGACGACCGCAATGACGTTGTTTTCGGCAAAGGGCTCCATGATGCCGCGGGGAATATATGAGGCGAGATTCTCAAGCGGACTGAGTGTGCCTGTCTTTGAAGTGGCGAGGAGTTCGGCCGTCGATTGCTTCGAGCCCGGAACGATGTGCAGCAACTCGTCGACGTGGCCGTACCAGGCCAGGCCCGGCTTCCAGGTGTTCATGATCACGAGGCCGATCGTTATCGCAACGGAGACGTTGACAAGGCAGATGACGAGCAGCTTGATCCCCTGGCGAAGCGGGAGGCTGATGCGCATGAACGCGTCGAGGATCGCAAAAAAGATGAGCGGGAGCGCGAGCGTCTTGAGCAGCTTGATGACGAGCATGCCGAGCCGGCCAAGGTGCTCATTCCGCAGGCCGCCCAGGTAGGGATCTTGTCCGAAGGCCGCTCCGAGCGCGGCGCCGCATGCCACGGCGATGAGTACTTGCTGGTAGAGCGGCAATAGGGACGAGTCTTGTGTTTTCTTCATGCAGGTCTCTTCCAGGCCGCGGAAGAATACCGGTTTCTCTGTTGGAAATCATCCCGCCTCTTGGGGGAACACCTTTAAGTCCTGAGTCATGAGTTCTGGGTTATGAGTTCTGCATGAGGAATTAGGAATGTGGAATGAGGCATTGGGGGGCTGGGATAGTTCTGAATTATGAGTTATCTGCTGAGTGCTGAGTTTCAGAAGGAAGAGCTTATCGCTTATGGCGTATGGCACGAGATGAACGTGAGGCGTTACTCGTGAAGCGTATCTCGCGAAACATCAAAGGTTCGGACGAACGACAAGCAACGCTAACCTTACTGGCCTTTGCGCTTTGGGCGCTTCTCGTTCAGGATCTCTCGCTCCGCCTGGAACCAGTCATCCAGGGAACCTTGGCGGGTACGTCGGTCATAGATTTCATAGGCCCGCACCGCAATCCGTGCGTGAATGGTCTGGTCCTGCGAGCTCTGGGCGTCACGTTGCGAAACGTTGCTCGTTTTGAGAGAGCGTGGTGACTTTTTCCCTGCTTTCTGTGTGTTGCGGGGTTCCATCAGCATTCCTCAATGGTCGATGGTCCAATACAGTCCATCAACTCCCAATTTTCCATTGGTTTCTGATGCGATCACCATGAGGAGGTCATGAGGTGCGTTCTTGAGGCGCGCCAGGGCCCCATACTGTGGTGCGGTTTGGATTCGTTCCGACGATCCGAACCCTGTCGCCTCCATCGACAGGAGCACAATGAGATACGGAGGCGCACCTTCACCTATCGGGAGCAGTGCCTTCTCCACACTTCCGAAGTCCGCTAACGCCCCTGGCCGCATGGTGGCGGACATCAGGGTATCGAACGCGGCGCCGCCCTCCATGCCAATCCTGCTATGTCCTAGTTTGTTGACCAAGCCGTGGTCGCGCAGTCGCCAGATCCACAATTGTGCAGCCGCTGTCTCCGACGTGAACCTTTCAAACGGGGTCGGTTTAGGCGCCATGCTGTCTTTGATCGCTCCCATGCTTTGCAGCCGAGCCTGGAATCGCATGAAATCCTTTTCGGTCATCCACGCCGCGAACAGATCGGAAAAAAACTTCGACACTTCCGGCGACACTCCTCGTCCCGAAAGCGCTTTGAGCGAATCGGGCAGGGCCTTTGACAGAGGCCGGCTGAGATGAGCTGGATAGGTAGAGGGTTGCTCGCCGTCTTCAAGATTTATCTCTTGGAGAAAGTCCATATTCTTGAAGCCGTGCCGTGCAAACCAGCGTTCCTTTCCGAGCTTGGTAGTGAGCTTACCGAACTCTTTGACTTCCTTTTCAAGGGCCTGCCACGGTTTTGCAGCGTTCGACCGACCCCGGTTCGTGAGATATGTCTGCATGAATTGATAGGTGGCTTGTGCCGCTTGCTGTGTGTCGTCAGGCCACTGATACGTTAGATCGGCATTATGGCTTTTGTAGCCTCCCCGGGCCTCAGGATGTCCCCATGTCAGCATGCTGTTGCAGAACAAGGGCACGGGTGTGTCCGGAACACCGCGATGTGACCACGAATCCTGCAATGGGTGGAGCGCCGCTCCAAACTTTTCCAAATCAAACTCGTGTTGACCACCATGGATGTCCTCGACCTCATGGCGTGCTTCCCTTACCGCCGCTTTGCCACCGGCCTCCACCACTCTGGTCTTCGGTTTACCCGGCAGCTTCGCAAAGGATGGGAAATGTGAGTCCCTCACTAACTTGGAGGCGTGCACGTCGCTACTCCCTAGACACGCGTAGTGCCACACCAAATGCACCGGATCATTGATGCCATGGTCCTTGTCCCACGTACCCTTCGCCACGGCTTCTGCTTCCTGCTCAGCAAACCCGGCCTGAAGGGCAAGCCACTTCGTCAAGCCGTAATGGACATCACTCTCCCACGCGAAGACCGGGTCACTTATGAAAGCGGCGGCAAGGATAAGGTAACGCCCCGCCCGTACCACCTCGCGACGATTCATGTGGCTCTAGGTCCTGCTTAGGGTTTTCCAACTTGGCTTTGACAAAGAAGGATACGCTTTCCCCCGTGAGAAATCACCCCGCCTCTTGGGGGAATAAAAGAAGTGCTGAGTGCTGAGGGTCCCGGAAGGACTGAGTAGCGAGGACTGAGGACACCCAGAAGTGCTGACAGCTGAGAGCTGATCGCTGATAGCTAAGAGCGAGACCGGAGGAACAGGCGCGACGAGCGCGACGGCGAGAGTCAAAGAGCTGATGGCTGATGGCAGTTCGAATGGGGGCAAGGGAAAGGAGGGGTAAGGGTAATGGAATAAAGGAGAACGTAGCGTCACCAGTCTCGCGAGACATGCCACTCATGCGAGTCACGCGACGAGATACGAGACGCGATTTATAGAGCTATGGCCAGAACGTCGTTCGTCGCTCGTGAAGCCTTCTCGCGGGCAAACGACGAGCGACGAGATACGAACGATGAGTGGTGTTAGGAAGGACTGGTGCGTATGGACATCAAATGAGATGACTGAGTGGATAAGCCGAGTCCAAAAGAGTAGATTACCCCTGCGCTCATGAGCCCGCTTGTCTCCTTCCGTCAGGTGTCGGCCCGTCTCGGTCAGAAAGACATCCTGCACAATCTTAGTCTGGACGTCGAAGCCGGTGAAACCCTGGTGCTCCTCGGTCGGAGTGGGTCCGGCAAGACCACGGCCTTGAAGATGGTGAATGGGCTCCTCCTGCCGAGTGCCGGCGAGGTGTCGATCGAGGGCAAGCCGACGACCGCATGGGACCTGATCCGGCTGAGGCGCCGGATCGGTTATGTGATCCAGGATGCGGGCCTCTTTCCTCATTTCACGGTGGCTGCCAATGTGGGATTGGTTCCGCGCCTAGAGGGTTGGGAGCCTCATCATATCGACGCCCGCGTCCAGGATCTTCTCACTCAAGTGGGGCTGCCTCCAGCGCAGTTCGCCCAGCGTTATCCGCGCGAGCTGTCCGGTGGACAACGCCAGCGGGTCGGGGTCGCCCGCGCACTGGCTGCCCATCCTCCCTTGTTGCTGATGGATGAACCGTTCGGCGCGCTGGACCCGGTGACGCGAGTGGAACTGCAACGACAGTTCCTCGATCTGCGCAATGGGCTCAACAAGACAGCCCTGCTCGTGACGCATGATGTTCGGGAAGCGTTGCTGCTCGGCACTCGCATCGGAGTGCTTCACAACGGCCGGTTGGTGTTTCTGGGTGGGCGCTCCGAATTTCTTGAAGCAAAGGATCAGGAAGTGCAGGCGTTTCACCAGTGCCTCGATGAGAAAACAAAGGAGAAGAAGACAGTCTGATGTCTTCCGGCTTGGCTCGCGAGATTCTTGATCTGACGCTTGAGCATCTGTTTCTGGTGACCATCGCCATGGCGATTGCCGCCGCTGTTGCCATTCCGGCCGGCATTCTTCTTACGCGGCGCACGTGTCTTCAACGGTGGGTGCTCGGGTTTGCGAATATCATGCAAACCGTGCCGAGCCTGGCGCTCTTCGGCTTTCTGATCCCGCTTCCCTTTCTGGGTGGGATCGGCCAGCACACGGCGATTGTCGCGCTGGTGCTCTACGCTCTCTTGCCGATCCTGCGAAATACGCTGACCGGTATTCTCCATGTGGACCAAGCCGTGCGCGAGTCGGCGATCGCCATGGGCATGACAGGGCGGCAACTTCTCTGGGAGGTCGAACTGCCGCTGGCGACCAGGACGATTCTAGCCGGCTTGCGGATCGCGACCGTGACGACGATCGGCACGGCGACGATTGCGGCGGCCATCGGCGGCGGGGGGCTTGGTGTGTTTATCTTTCGCGGCCTGGCTTCCGTCGATACGACGCTGCTGTTGGCCGGCGCGGTTCCGGCCGCGTTGATAGCGTTGATGGCTGATCGAGGACTTGAATGGGTCGAACACAAATTATCCCCTGTCTGATCGTCGGGCTGTGGGCCGGTTGGGCCGCCGGCTGCACCGGGGAACATCCGATCATGGTGGGGTCGAAGAACTTCACGGAACAGCTCATCCTCGGCGAGATCGTGGCTCAACATCTGGAGCATCGGCTGAGCCGCCACGTCGTTCGCAAGCTGAACCTCGGCGGTACCCTGTTGGCGCATCAGGCGCTCGTGAAGGGGGACATTGACCTCTATCCCGAGTACACGGGCACGGCGCTGACGACCGTCTTGAAATTACCCTCTGTTCATGAACCGGCTGCTGCGCTGGCTGCTGTCCGTGACGAATATCAGAAGCAGTTTGGAGTGGAATGGTTGGAGCCCTTGGGCTTCAACAATACGTTCGCGATGGTGATCCGTGGAGACGACGCCCGGACGCGCAAGATTGACACGTTGAGTGAGGCGGCCGGGTATGCTCCTGGTTGGAACCTCGGCGTGGGGTACGAATTCCAGCAACGGTCTGATGGACTTGCCGGATTATTACAGGCCTACAAGCTTCCCGTGAATGGGTCTCCGAAGACCATGGACCTCGGCTTGCTGTACAAGGCGCTTGAACAACGCCAAGTGAGTATGGTGGCCGCGAATGCCACCGATGGCCGGTTGTCGGTGCAGGATGTGGTGGTCTTGCAGGATGACAAGCGCTATTTTCCGCCGTACGACTGTGCCTTGGTGGTGAGGAGCGAAACCTTGAAGGACAATCCTCTCCTGCGGCAAGCCCTCGTTGAATTGACCGGACTGCTCACCGACGTGGCCATGCGTAAGTTGAATCATCAGGTAGACGGAGAACATCGTGCCCTGCGGGACGTGGCCGGGCAGTTCTTGCAGCAGGCCGGACTGCTTCGCTAGTCGGCAATCAGCAGATTCTCCGCAAACGTCCACTCGGTATCGACCCATTGCGCTTCGCACGTGAAGCCGGTGTGTCGCGCGAGGCGGGGGATGTCCTCGACGCGGAATTTGTGGCAGGCTTCGGTCCAGATCGTGTCGTCTTCTTTGAAGGTGCAGGTGAAGTCCGCGGCTGGAATCGACACGGTCTGGTTCTGTTTCGAGCGCAGGTGCATCTCGATACGGCGGTCGGTTTTCTGGTACCTCACGTGATGCTCGAAGTTCAGTAAGACAAAGTCTCCTCCGAGTTCACGATTGATCCTGGCAAGTAGGTTGAGGTTGAAGGCGGCCGTCACGCCAGTTGGGTCATCGTAGGCCAGCAGCATGTCACCAACCGATTTCTCCACGTCAGTCCCCAGCAGCAGGGCATCGCCTGGCGTCAGATGCCGACGGATGTCGCGCAGAAACTTTTCCGCTGCCGGCGGATCGAAATTGCCGATGGTACTGCCCAGGAACAACACCAGTAAGGTCTGGTCTTGTCGGCGGCGGGCCGCCATTTCCTGAAGTCCTTCCAGGTATGACGTCTCCAATCCCACCATGCTGATCGTGCCGAGGCTTCCCAATTCTTGGTGGCACTTCACGAGGGCCGACGCCGAGATGTCGATCGGGAAATAAGCCACGGGCTCTCGATCCGCAAGCGCTTCCAATACCCAGCGCGTCTTTCGGCCGCTGCCACTTCCCAGCTCGACTACGGCAACGGGAGGAGGCAGATGTTCGAGGATGTCTCCCGCGTGGCGGCGCAGAAGGCGCTCCTCGGCACGGGTCAGCCCATACTCCGGTAGCAGGGTGATCGCTTCAAACAGCGCCGTCCCCACCTCATCGTAGAGGTACATCGAGGGCAATTCCCGTTGACCACTCTTGCTAAGGCTGTCGCGCACTGCGACCGCGAACTCTCGGAGGGTGTCGGTCTGGACTGTTCGTGATGACAGCATATTAGTTCTCCACGCACCGAAAGCCGGCATAGACATACGGGTAGTTCGGCCGGAACCAGTTGCGAAACGACCGACGCAAAAAACAGGTATCGGTCCGCGGGGACGCTCCTTTCAGGACATAATGGTCGCCGTCAAAGAAGCGAGCGGAATAGCCTGGATAAAATGGAAGCGGCTGGAACCCGGGAAACGGATGAAAGGCCGTCGATGTCCATTCCCACCCGTTGCCCACGAGTTGGGAGACTCCGAATGCGCTGTCGCCCAGTGGTGTCGCGTTGACAGAAACGGGATCCCATCGATCACCATTGAAGTTCCCCCGCCTGGAATCCGGTCGGTCATCGCCCCAGGGGTAAACTCGTTCTTCTTCACCGCCGGGTATCCCATAGGCTGCCCGATGAAACTGCGCTTCGGTCGGTAACTTTTTTCCAGTCCAATTTGCATAGGCGCCGGCTTCCTCGTGTGTCACATAGACCGGCCAGTCCAATGGCAACGGCGCCTGTCCCGACATGGTTCGCCAGAACCACTGGCCGTCGCGCCACGCCCAGAAGTGCGGCGGCTTCGCGCCGGCGCGGATGAATTCGAGATAATCTCCATTGGTGACCTTGTACTTACTCATGGCAAAGGCAGGAACCGCGACTTCATGGGCATCAAACTCGTTGTCCCAACCAAATGGATATTGGCCATTGTAGTACTCGCGCCGTTGTCCGAGCGTCACTGTGCCGGCGGGAATCTGAATGACCGCAGGAAGCGGGATCGGACCAGATGGCAGCGGCGCGACCAACGGAACCGTTTTGTGCCTGAGCGGAAGGTCATGGAGCAGATAGCTGAAGGTCTCCGCGTGCATCAATCGGTGCTCAAGCGCCACATGAAGTATCTGTTCCGGCAGCTCGATCACGAACTCATCGATGGCCTGGCGAGCCCGCCTATTATAATCGTGCACCTCCGCTATCTCCGGCCAATCGGCAGGGATATCCTGCGGTAGCTGTCCCGCTTCAGGATCGATCCCGAATCCGAAGAGCCGGTCGAACTCCCCATGGAACGGAGAAACCGCGAGCACCTGGCTCATGAGATTCCAATCAAATGCCTCCAAATGGCCCAAGTAAAAGATAAGACGGTGGCGCTCGGGGATCGGTCTGGCATAGAAGGCTTCCGGCCGAACCATGGCACACAACGCATCAGTGCAGGTGCGGGCTTGATCCAGTGCGCGCTGAAGTGTTGCGGGGGTGGCTGTCTTAGCGATCATCGACTTGCACTCCCTTCCAAAACGCTACATAGCCTGCAATGTGCTTGGCTGCATCCTTGGGCGTCGGATAATACCAGGCCGCGTCTTTGTTCGACTTTCCGTTCACCTCAAGGTTGAAATAGCTCGCCTCTCCCTTCCACGGACACGTCGTATGCGTGGTGCTTGGTTTGAAGTATTCCCGCTTGAGCGACTGGGGCGGGAAATAATAATTGCCTTCCACTACTTGCCCCTCGTTGCTTTCGGCCACTGTCATCCCATTCCAGATGGCTTTTGGCATGACAACCTCCTTTCCCGGAGCTTTCCGCTTCCTTCCCGGTCACGCGGATGTCAGAATGTCATTAAGGAGTCGATGCCCATGCGCTATTTCAATTATGCCGGTCTCAGCCCTACGCGCGCCGAAGCTGTCACGGCCATGCAGGCTGTCTCCAGCGAATTCCGCACCATGCTCTTCTCTGAGTTTGGCATTGCCTGGTACCGTAAACAAGTGGAGGAATACAGAAAAAAGATCGCGCAGTTCATTCACGCTAATCTTGGCCAAGGAGCCGATTCGCTCCTCTTCGTGTCCAATGCCACCACGGCCTACAAAATCGCGTTGTCCACGCTGGCTCTCCGACCAGGAAATGTCGTCATCACATCAGACCAAGAGCATCCGTCAACATTGCAGGCTCTACACAGCCTGAAGCCGCAGGGCATCGAGCTGAACATCATCCCTGCTGGTTCGCCCGGAAGATTCGTAGCCCAACTAGAGGACGCCTGTAAGGACAACCAGGCGCGGTTGATTACGCTGAGCCATGTCGCTTGCACAGATGGGAGAATTTTCCCCTTACAGAAGGTGTGCGAAATAGCCGGGAGGCGGAATGTCGTTGTGGCGATAGACGGCGCTCAGGCTGTGGGGCATATTCCGGTGGATCTCGGAACACTCGATGTCGATCTGTATTGTTTCTCTGGTCACAAATGGTGTGCCGGTCCGATGGGGACTGGTGCGCTGCTGATTACTGAACAATATAAGAAAAGACAGGCACGTGGGGAGCCCGGTCCTTTAATGAAGGGCGATGCCCATGATTACCTTGATCTTGGCACGCAGAACATCGGTCTCATTGCCGGACTTGCGCAGGCATGTGAACTCAGACAACAGGAATTGCCGACAGCCACAACCGGTCCGAGCGATCTACGGACATTGTTAAAGGAGCGGTTAAGCAAGATGCGTGAGGTGGAAATCGTCGAGTGGGATGGCCCTCATGCGCCTGGGATTTTGTCGGTTAGCATTCGCAACCCTCACATCGAGGTCAGTCGAGTAGCTGAATACTTGTCCAGCAAACACGATATTGCCGTCAAGCCGATCAACTCTCCGGAGTTGCCGCAGATGCTCCGTGTCTCTTGGTCCTCATCGACGGAAGTTCATGACATCTTGTTTCTAGTCGAGAAACTCGAGGAGGCCTTACGAGCCTTTGGCTGACCTGTCGCGACTCCACGCTCTTCGGATCACTTCACTGCTTGTTCCAACGCCCGACCGGTTCTTATCTGCGAATCTAGATCGAAGTCCGGCGCATAAAATCGAAGGAACAACGCTCGGCGTAGTGCGCCAGGTGTGATGTGCGGTTGTTTTTCCAGGATCGACGCTTTCCCAAGGCTTGTGCCGTCGCATGCATGGAACATCCCATCTTCAGCCGTTCTATTGCTGTGCATTCCAGCAACATGGCCCGATATCGTTCTTCGATTCCCGGCGAGGTGTCTTTCACTGACATATCTCGCGGTACAGTCCCTCGGTCGAGTCCATCAACAGAGTTCAATAGGTTTCGCACGTCACCCAGTTGGACCGGAGACCGGCTGTCTTTGGCCCATTCCAGCTTTGAAAGGATAAGGTCCTCCGGCGATACGATAAAGAACTCTTGGCCCTCCACCGTGACTGTGCGCTTTCGCCCGAATTCAATCTGCCTGTATTCGCCGGCTTTTCGAACGACAAAGTCCACCTTTATCACGAACACGTTGTGAATGATGTTGAACATGGCCTTTTCGCTGATCGCGCGTTCTACCCTTTCCCGATCAATGTAGAACTCCTCCTGAAACAGTCCAATGATTTGATCGACGTCCCGTCCGGTCATTTCCACCACTATGTCGATGTCGCATGTCATGCGTGGAACAGCATAGTAATTGGCGGTAATAGAACCCGTAACCATGTACGCGATGCCTGCATGCGCCAGGCGTCCCGTCACCATTTTTAGAACTTCCAGTTCCTCGCTCAACTTTCGATCTCCACACAGCTGCACTCCATGCTTCCGCAGAGGGATACGCGGTTCCCCGCAGGAAATCAACCGGTGAACGAAGGCAACCTGTATGGGGGTAAGTCATTATGCACGGATTAGGTCGGAGCCATAGACTATTGATGACCAGTCTCAATCGCGGTAGCCTGAGAGGGATCGTGATCGGTGGCGGCATGATCCACGCCTCCATCAATTCGCAAAAGACTCACCGCCATCAAGAGGTCACATCATGCTGCACGCTATTGCTTGGGTGTTCATCTCTCTGTTGATCGTGGCCGGTTCTTTTGTTCTCGCAGCCGAGGAAGGGGCGGAGCACCCGGCGGCCCTTTCGCTGGAACCTCCACAGATCGATGCGCCGTTCAACGAGAAGGACTTCGCGTCCTTTAAGAAGAAAGGCAAGGGGACCATCGCCGGGCAAGCATTTTTCGCGACAGGAGCAGGGGAGGCGAAATACTTGCCTGGCGTGCAGGTCTATCTCATTCCTGCCACGGGTTACACCACACGATGGTTTGAGAAATTGACGCATGCGCAGAAGGGCTGCGAGGTGTTAGAGCGGAAGGGGGCATTGGCTGAAGAAAAATCCGGAGCGGAGAAACGCGACAAATGCCGGCAGTATCTTGAGGGCTTGGTTCTTCCGCCGGAAAAGCGCGTCGTGCCCTACTTGAGAATCACCCGAGCCGATCCGACCGGTCATTTTTGGTTCTACAAGGTTTCTCCCGGCAGGTATTTCATTACGACCATCATCAATTGGTACGACATCGCCGGACAACACGGCGGGATCGCCTCGGCTCAAGTGGAGCTCGAGACCGGCGAGGAGGTTCTCAACATAATCGTCGCGCAGTAATCATGTCGGGATCCTCCACAGGAGGTCGGCGCCAGCCCGAACCGCTTCGGCCGACAATGTTCCGGCGGCTCGGTAAGTCGGCCCGCTCGGTTTTCGCTCGCGCCACTTCCTGAACGCGCCGTCCACTCACTTGATGATGAACGGCGAGCAGCGTAGCCTGAAGAAGCACCCTTTGCAGAAACGATTATGGCGTACCAGCCTATTGAAGACTACGGCATCGTCGGCAATATGCGGACGGCGGCGTTGATCGGGCTGAATGGCTCGATTGACTGGTTCTGCTATCCCCACTTCGATTCGCCGAGCCTGTTCGGCGCGATCCTCGACGACCAAAAAGGCGGCCGCTTTCAGATTTCCCCGCTTCACGAAAAGCGTACGGTCAAGCAGCTCTATTGGCCGGACACCAATATCCTTATTACGCGGTTTCTGTCACCCGACGGCGTGGCGGAGCTGCACGATTTCATGCCGGTCAGCTTCGCGGGCCTGTCGTCCTGGCACAATCAGCTTATTCGGCGAGTCAAGGTGGTGCGCGGCAGTCTGACATTCAGGATGGAGTGCCATCCTGCCTTTGATTACGCCAGGGCCACGCATGAAGTGCGAATGCAAAAGCAGGGTGCGACCTTTCACTCGCCGGAGCTGAGCATCGGACTTGCGACGGATGTTCTATTGAAGCGGGTCGCCAGGGGAGTCGAGGCAACGTTTACGTTGCAGGAGGGGCAGACGGCCATTTTCGGTCTTCGGGGGATCGAGCCGCAAGAGGACTGCGGATGGTTTCCCAACCCGGAGGAAGCGGAGGCGCTCTTTCAAGGCACGGTGGACTTCTGGCATCGCTGGTTGTCTCAGTGCACCTACGCCGGACGGTGGCGGGAGATGGTATACCGGTCGGCGCTGGCCCTCAAGCTGCTCACCTTCGAACCGACCGGGGCGATGGTCGCCGCGCCGACGTGCAGCCTGCCGGAGAGTATCGGTGGCGGACGAAATTGGGACTATCGCTATACGTGGATGCGGGATGCCGCCTTTACCTTATATGCACTGCTGCGGATCGGCTTTACGAAGGAAGCGACCGCCTTTATGGAGTGGATGGCGACACCAAGCCCGGGCGAGCATGAGGAGACGCCGCTTCAGATTGTCTATGGCATTGACAGTCGCTGGGACTTGAAGGAGCGGACGCTGGATCATCTCGATGGATATCGAGGGTCACGGCCGGTACGGATTGGGAACGGTGCCTACTCGCAGTTGCAGTTGGATATTCACGGCGAACTGATGGATTCTCTGTATCTCTATAACAAGCACGTGATGCCTATTTCTTCTGAAGCCTGGGTGCGTGTCCGACACCGGCTGAACTGGCTGTGCGACCAATGGCGACAGCCGGATGAAGGCATCTGGGAGGTGCGTGGCGGCCGCCGGCACTTTGTCTATTCCAAGGTGATGTGTTGGGTGGCTTTTGACCGTGGTCTTCGTCTGGCGGAGAAGCGGTCGTTCCCCGCCGAACGCAGCCGCTGGCTCGAGGCCCGGGACGCAATCTATGAGGAAGTGCTGACGAAGGGCTGGAGCGACGAGCGGCAAGCGTTTATCCAACATTACGAGAGCGAGTCATTGGATGCATCAAACCTCATCATGCCGCTGGTGTTCTTTATGTCTCCGAACGATCCACGGATGCTGAGCACCATCGACGCCATCAACCGGGCGACGACCCAGGGCGGTCTGGTCAATGACGGCTTGGTGTACCGGTACGATGTGACAAAGGCCGAGGATGGACTCCGGGGCGATGAAGGCACGTTTAATATGTGTTCGTTCTGGCTGGTGGAAGCGTTGACGCGGGCGGGAAGAGTCGATCGGCAGAAGCTGGCCGAGGCCCGCTTGCTCTTTGAGCGCATGTTGGGGTATGCCAACCACCTGGGATTGTACGGGGAGCAAACGGGACCGAGCGGTGAAACGTTGGGCAACTTTCCGCAGGCCTTTACGCACGTCGCGCTGATCAGCGCCGCGTTTAATCTCGATCGTACATTGGGCGGGCGGGCTTGAGGGTCGACGGCGCTCTGACGAAAGGATCGGACATGACTCGAAGACAACGTGCGTGGCTAGCAGTGATGGCGGTGCTGGCAGGATTTTTCGGTGGGGCGACAACCTCGATCTTCCTGAGCGGGATGGCAGTCGCTCAGCCGAAAGCGCGCTCGGTGAACGCTGAGGAATTTTTATTGCTCGATGCGTTGGGACAAGCTCGCGCCGGCATTGGACTGGATGCGAAGGGGGAAGTCGGATTCATTTTAACCAGTAAGGATGGAAACCGACGGCTTCTATTCTCACCTGACGAACGTCTTGCGCTCAAGCTTGTGGATCGGGAGGGAAGGGTGTTGTGGTCGGCGCCGTGACGAAGCATCTTCCCAACAGACGGTACTCTCGCCCGGCGTAGACGTTCTCGCTTAGCGTCCGCGGCGAGCGTCGGTCTCGACTGTTTCGCGATGATGCTTCAGGAGCGGTTTTGTCCAGGCACACACTCTGTCGGCATGATCTCGCCGCCATGAAAGTACGACCGATGGTTCCAGCGTCGGAGAATTGCCCGGCTGTCGAAGTCCAACACATATTCATCGCACCACATACCGGGTGGGGTCATGCGGTTGCCAGGTTGCTGCTCTCTCATCTGATACACCCAGGTTGATCCCGTCTGAGAAGATTTCACGATGGCCGGCGAACCGAGCCGCTGCTTCACTTCTTCTTGCGTGGCCTTATCCTGGGCAGATCGCAAGTAGGTCATTTCGTTGGCTTCGTTCGACGCGCAGCCGATCGCTCCCCACACCGCACAGATGAGGCTGAATCGAAGCAGGCGGTGCATCTCGAACCTCCAGGAGAGGGGTCTGTCGGAGAGCGCCGGGAAGACGTTACACGGCTTTTTTGACCAGTCCGGTGCGGAGGCAACGCGTACAGACTCTGATGCGCTTGGCTGCGCCGTTAATCAGCGCGCGGACCCGCTGTAGATTCGGATTGAAAACCCGTTTGGTCTTGTTGTTGGCATGACTGACGTTATGGCCTGATTGATGCCGCTTGCCGCATAGGTCACATGCAAATGCCACGGTGAGACTCCTTGTCTTGCGTATAGTTTCAAACCGGTGCGCATGCTACCATAGGCGCTTCCGATCTGACAAGCCTATGGATTTTGTCACCGGGTTAGGATTTGCCGCCGGCACGCTCACGACTATCGCCTTCTTGCCGCAACTCACGAGAACCTGGAAGACGAAATCAGCAGAAGATGTCTCGCTGGCCATGCTCCTGACTTTCTCAACCGGCGTGCTGCTGTGGATTATCTACGGCCTCTATCTCAATGCCTGGCCCATCATTCTGGCGAATGGCGTGACCATCATATTAACGGCGGCTATCCTTGTGTTGAAAATTCGTTATGGCTCTTAAACCTGGTCACGCGCTGCTACTGATTCGTAGCTCGATGATTGGGATGTTGTTCTTGTGCTGGGTCGGTGCCGCCGCCGATTCTCTCGTCGCTCAACCGCTCCCGCCACCGAAACCGCCCAGCAGCCCCACCACATTACAGAACGACCTGCTGGAGGGCGAGCGGCTCTCGCGCGAAGGAGATGCCTTTGCCAAGGAAGGCCGTGAGATGCAGGCGGCGAACCGATATCTAGCCGCGCAGGTCCGATTTCAGCAGATCATTCTTGATCTCTATGAACTCACGCTTCGATCCAGTTTCGGCGGACCGGTGTACGATGAAGACTTGCTCATGGGATTCGGAGGGCGGGTGGCTGAATTGCGCAATGTGAACGTGTCCAAACTCTGGCTGGTGCTCGATCCTGAGGACCGGGCTTTTGAGAAAGGCTTGGAAGACCAACGAGCCGCGTTCGTTTCGGCGTTTGCGGACGCGGCCACGCCTGACGCAATTGTCCGGCTGGAAAAATTCCTTCAGACGCTCTATCCCGATGATCCGGAGGGGGAGCGTCAGATGGAGTCGCTGAGGACTGGGCGATTGCCCGCTTCCAAGCGATGGGCCCGCCTGAAGTATTCCGATCGGTTGGACTAGATGAAGCTCAGGAGCGTTTTGATGCAGTGGTCTTGCGCTTGTGGGAGCTCGTCGTCTTGACGGTCGGGGGACCTGCTGGGTTGGCCGCACTCACTGGATGGCTCACAATGGCCGGAATAGTAATATCGAAGCTATTGTCTCCTCCGTCATCCAGGCCGTCTTTCCCCACACTATAGACCTTGCCTTGGGTCTCGCTCCATAACATCGGCAGTCCTGTGAAGGGATCGAAGTAACGCGGACCACCTTCCGCCAAGCGGGCCGGTACGACCGATGTGGTCGACGGCAGACGCAGCATGACCTGCATTCCGGCGAGGCGAAGGTGCGCATCCGTCTCCATGAGACGTTGACTGAAAGGTTCCCAGTTGGGTTCGAATTCCAGCGAGTGCATCACCGCTTCGAGGAGGGTGTGTCGCGAGGATCTTGCGATGTCCTGTAGCTTCGGCAGAGGGCTGTGAATACTTTCAGAGGCCTTGATGGTCGCATCGTAAAAGGCGGCATAGGCGTCCCATGTCCGTTGCGCGAACAGAGGAATTCCAAACGTTGCCGTCGAGATTGGATGCTCGACCTTGTGAAAGACATCGGCGTGCAGATGCGCCATGAGCGCGAGCCATTCCCGGTTGCTGTCCGATTGATCGGCACCGAGAAGACCATCGATATCGAGTGCTTCGACGTCCTGCTTGAGTCCAAGTTCAAATTGCGTATGAATAGGCCAGCGGAGCGAGTATTCGGCTGGGGTGAGCGGTTGCGCCAACCTGTGTCCGGTCTCCAGAATGACGTGGTCCACGGTTAGTCTCGCCAACAGCTTTGAGAGAAACATCACGTCGTCATCAATCATGACAAGGGCGGCCACTTTCATCGGAATCGTTTTCGCATCGCGGAGCACATTCCGCCACGCAATAAGATCTTTTCCCAAGCGTTCCAGACCTGCTTTGGTATTCCGCGCGAATCCTTCCGCGACATAGAGCCGGTGCGCGATGGCGATTTCATTGAAGCGAGGACTCGCACGATGCGCGCCTCCCCAATCTTCGAACCGCATCGTCAGCCATTGCTGGTATCGCTTCAGCAGCCATGCATAGCGGTCCATCGAGGTTCGAAACAGATTATCTTGTTTCTTCAACTCAGCCAGAGGCTGCGGACTGTCCCAGGCCGGCATCGCTTGACCCGGATCGAGCGAGATGAGCAGATCGGCACGGCCCGGCTTGTCGTAATTGAAGGTTCGCAGATTGGGATGCGGTTCCGCCTCGAGCCACATTTCGTAGCCTTTGTGAATAGGGTCGGAGGTGGGAGCAGCAAGAAAACCCAGGAGTAAAAAATAGCCGTTCTCCAAGGGGTTTTCGATCGATCGGCTTGGCGCTTCGGAGAGCCGAACGAAGGCTTCATTCGGCTGATCGCTCTTCGAGGCCCAAATGAGGCCCGAGACTTCCATAAAGACGGCTGCGATGCACAAACCAATCAGTAAATTTCTCATGGCGCCTCTCGAAACCTGGTCTTGACGTGACGGTAATCTGGGCTTCCGCTTTGGATTGAAACCCAGCAAGGGAGCGGCGCTCCAGCGAACCGATCTCCCGGCCTGGCGTTGTCCAAATAGAGTGAGCAAGTGGCATGCCATCTAAGCCTCATAAAACGTGTAGTGTCGCCACATTCTGAGGTTCCATCAGAGGTTGCGAGCCGGAATCTGAACGGCCTGCTTCTCGCCGGAACAAATTTGAACTTGACAAGACTCGGCACGGTTTCCTAGAGTGGCCCCCTCATTACAGCAATCCTGGGAAAGGGAAGAGGGTGACACTCCCTCGCGGTCCCGCCGCTGTGAATGGAGACGAAACCCGCAGATACCACTGGCGGTTCGCGTAAAGCGTCATGTGCGTGCCGCGTCTGTTGCGTCAATCTCTTGGACGCGAGAGACGCAAGAGACACGAGAGACGCCTGACGCAAACGCTGGGAAGGGGCGGGGAGTAGATGTCGCGATGCGCGGTATGCGTGTCGCGCGCTCCATGAGCCAGAAAACCTGCCCAGAATGCATAGACTGTCTTTCCCTCGTGGGCTGGGGAAAGCGCGAGGATGAAGAAGCGGGTGCAATCCTCAGGGTCTTTCATAGGCCTTGGGGATTTTTTATTTGAGCAGTCGCCGCACATCCCTGCACGTTGAACTTTTGCTCCTCGTCGCCGTCTCCATCGGCGTCGGTATCGGAACGGTGTGGGGTCTGGCGGATGACCAAGGAGAGCCTGGTGTCATGAAACGTCGCCAACAGGGCATCTTGACCGGCATGCCCTTCATGGCCAACGTCGCCACGCGGACATTCGTGGATGATTTGGGCCGAAAGATTTACCTGGCCAAAGCTCCGACCCGGATCGTGTCGCTCGCCCCGAGCGTGACGGAAATCCTATTTGCAATTGATATGGGTGAACAGATTGTCGGCGTGACGCCGTATTGTGATTATCCTGCCGACGCGAAAGCCAAGCCGAAAGTCGGGTACGTGCATCCGAACATCGAGTCCATTGTCGCGTTGCAGCCGGATCTAGTTCTGGCTCCCAGAGAATTCATGCGGGCCGATGTGCTGGGCAAACTCGAACAGCTCAAGATCGCGACGTTCATCCTCGAAGCTAAAAACGTTGAAGATATTCCGATTCACATTCAGACACTCGGGCGGATGCTGGACCGATTGAGTCTTGCCGACCAGATTGCGATGCAACTCCGGCAACAGTTGGCCGAGCTGCGTGCGCGGACGGAAGGCCTGCCTCGCCCGCGTGTCTTGTACGTCCTCAACAGCCAACCTCTCATCACCGTCGGGCCGGGGAGTTTCATCCATCAGCTCATCGACCTGGCCGGCGGCGCGAACGTCGCGGCTCGCGCCAAGGCCCCATATCCGCGGTTGAACATGGAAGAAGTCATCAAGGAAGATCCCGAATTGATCGTGTTCCCGACCGGCTCCGCCGAAGGCATTTCGACCGGTGAGCAACAACTGTGGGAACGATGGCAGACGATCACGGCCGTGAAGCACAAACGGTTTCATCGGGTGCCGAGTGATCTGCTCAATCGGCCGGGGCCACGAATTGTGGAAGGTTTGAATATACTGACGCGGATTCTTCACCCTGAAGCATTTGAAGCGACACCCCAGTCCTGATGGACACGATCGGCGAATCACCCGCTCAACGGCATCCTGTTTCCACACCTCGCCCGGCGCAGGGACTCCAGCAGGACCGTCGAGCCATCCTCACGTATCGCCGCTGGATTGGAACGATGCTCGGTCTCATGGGCGTCAGCGTGTTGGTGATTGTCGTGTGCCTCAGAGTGGGAGCGGAGGACATTCCGTTTGGCGATGGCCTCAGCATGCTGTTCGGTATGATTCGAGACGGGCGGGGGATCGAGTCATCTGGTTCTGCCGCTGTGATTTTGTTTCAGGTCCGTCTCCCTCGCATCCTATTGGCTTTCATGGTCGGTGGGTGCCTGGCCGCCGTCGGGGTCGCGCTGCAAGCATTACTTAAGAATCCGTTGGCTGATCCTTATGTCCTCGGTATTTCCAGCGGAGCGGCGCTTGGCGCATCGCTCGCCTTCTTATCCGGCATCGGCACGACGCTCTTCTCGCTGTCGGCCGTTCCGCTTTTCGCCTTCGCCGGCGGGCTCTTGTCTATCGGGATTGTGTATCAGATTGCCGCCTCATACGGCCGTCTTCCCCTTCACACCTTGCTTCTAACGGGCGTCATCCTCAACGCCGTCTTTTCTGCGCTGATCATGTTCATCACCTCCATCATGGATCCGAACCGTTCCTTCGGCATGATGTCCTGGCTGATGGGCAGTTTGCTGGCGCCGGATTATCCGGCGCTGATGGTGCTGGCTCTTTATATGGTTGCGGGCGGCCTATTGTTGGCTCGGCAGGCGAGGCCGCTTAATGTGCTGACGCTGGGCGAAGAAGCCGCTCGGTCTCTCGGCGTGGAAGTCGAGCGTCTCAAGAAACTCGTGTTTGTCATCTCGGCTTTGTTGACCGGCGCCGTGGTGTCGGTCAGCGGTCTGATCGGCTTTGTCGGCATGGTGATCCCTCATGCCGTTCGGATGGTGCTCGGCGCCGATCATCGGCTGTTGCTCCCGGCTTCAACACTAGTCGGCGGCATGTTCCTCACGGGCGCCGATGCCGTCGCGCGGACGGTTCTGGCTCCGGCTGAGATCCCGGTTGGCGTCGTGACGGCATTGGCCGGGGGGCCATTTTTCATCTACCTACTGGTTCGCCGCAAAGGCTTGGCTTTATGACGGACGGCATTTCGCAGGCCTTGGCTTACTCGGCGGCGCAGCTCGTATTTCGGTACTCGCGAGCGCAAGCCGGCAGAGAAGAGGGTCCACAGCGATGGACGCTCGACCGGCTTTCATTCGATGTACGCGAAGGAGAGGTTTTCGGGATGATCGGACCGAACGGGTCCGGAAAGACGTCGCTGCTTAAACTGCTCGCGAAGGTCTTGCGCCCGCAAGACGGAGCCCTCCAGCTTTTCGGGCAATCCTTAGACCGGATGCCTCAGCACGCAGTCGCCCGTCTGGTCGCGATGGTTCCTCAGGAGACGCAGCAGGTTTTCCCTTATACGATCCTTGAAACGGTGCTGATGGGGCGCTTTCCTCATCACCGCGACGCCGGTTGGGGAGTGTTCGGCTGGGAGAGCGAAGAAGACCTTCGATTGGCTCAGGAGGCGATGAAAGAGCTGGATGTGACGCACCTCGCTTCCTGTTCTATCCATGAAGTGTCCGGCGGAGAACGTCAGCGCGCAGTGATCGCCCGCGCGTTGACGCAGCAACCTAGGGTGCTGTTATTGGACGAACCCACGGCCTTTCTCGACTTGAACCACCAGGTGGAGATCTGCCGGATTTTGCGACGGTTGAACCAGGAGCGTGGGCTTACGGTGATCCTCGTGTCCCACGATCTGAACCTTGCCGCGCAGTACTGCGATCGCCTCATGCTGATCCAAGACGGGCGATCATTCCTCATCGGATCGCCTGACGACGTGATCCGGCCGGATGTGTTGAAAGAAATCTACGGCTGTGAGGTGTTGGTGGATCGTCATCCGATATCGGGACTGCCGAGAGTCACGCTGCCCGGCCGGTCTAGGGCGCAAGAACGGACTCGTCAGCTTGGAATGAGCTTGTAGAACGGAGAGATAGGTTTTGTACCCAAGCCTGTCGCTCATACATAGTCAGGGTACGAATTCATTCGGAGAGGGAGTTTTATAGGAAAACCGTCAGCGCCGGGGAAGATGGTGCAAAGCCATCACGGTGCCGCCACTGTAAGCGGGGAGTAAGCCTGCGGAAAAGCCACTGTCTGAAGACAGTGACGAGTGACAGTGACGGGTGACAAGTTTCGGCTGAAGCCAAAAGCTTCTCCGAGCTCGTCACGTGTCACGCATCACGCGTCACGTCCCAAGATGGGAAGGCGCGGGCAAGCGACGATCCGCGAGTCAGGAGACCCAACTGACGGATAGTTCTAGACAGCCCTTCGAGTCAAAGGGAGGTAGTCATGATCGCAGTTCGGTCTCTTTTCATCGTTGGTTGGGTTCTGCTAGGCGTCATACCGTTCCATTTCGCCATTGCTGCAACAGAGGAACCGGAACAGTCGCCGGACGTCGTCAGAGTCGAGGAGGTGGTGGTGAGCGCGACGAAGACGCCACAACCGGTGAACCAGGTCACCAGCGCGGTAGAGGTGATTACGGAAAAAGATCTCCAGAAGCAGAAGTTCAAAACCGTCGCGGATGCGCTACGCCTCAGCCCAGGGCTAGCGGTATTTTCCAGCGGAGGCCCTGGCACGGAAGCAGTCGTACGGATACGCGGAGCCAGCAACACCCAGACCTTGGTGCTGATCGACGGCGCCATTGTCAACAGCGCGACACAAGGCTTTTACAACTTTGCCAATCTTACGACGGATAATATCGAACGGATCGAGATTCTTCGAGGCCCGCAGAGCATGCTCTGGGGATCAGATGCCATGGGAGGTGTGATCAATATCACTACCAAGAGAGGCACAGGAATCCCGCAAGCGAGCGCCTTCTTCGAATATGGGTCCTTCTCATCTATCCGCGAAGGTGGGCAGGTCTCCGGGCAGAAAGGACCTTTTGATTTCACCATCGCATTGTCCCGCTGGGATTTCACCGGCTTCTCTGTTGCGAATTATCGCCGTGGAGCGTCTGAGCGCGATGCGTTTCACAATTGGCAAGCCTCCTCAAAGGTCGGGGTCGCTTTACCTCACGACGGTCGGCTGGAATTCGCCTTCCGGTGGATTAACAGCCACATGAATCTCGACAATATCTCCACGCCAAGCGATGTCTTTGGGTCAAAGCAGAGAGATCAAGAGTTAATTTACACCGGCGTATATGATCAGCGCTTCACCAACTGGTGGTCTCAGAAACTGACGCTGGCCCGAGAAGAAGACCAAGTCCTGTTTAATCCTGGAACGTTTCAACGAAACTTGAATACGGGAGTGGTCACCCCAATCAACCCGGTCACCAATCCTATTAACGAAATCCGCACGTTGTCCAACCGGGTTGAAGTACAGGAGAATTTTCAGATAGGGAAACCGCTCCTGCTGACTGCAGGGTATCAACTACGCGAACAACAAGGAGAAAACGATACCGGTCTTTCGAATAAAATACTCAAATCGAATGCCGGATTCGCTGAAGCTCAGCTCAATGTCTGGGATCGTCTCTTTGCAACTGCCGGTGTCCGACATGATAGCTATAACGTATTTGGTGACGCGACGACGTATCGCGCGACGGCAGGGTATCTCGTGAAGGAGACGAACACGAAGATTCGCGGCAGCTACGCCACGGGATTCCGCGCGCCCGCGATCAACCAGCTCTTCTTCCCGAACTTCGGCAATCCGAACTTGAGGCCGGAGAAAAGCCAAGGTATGGACGTCGGCGTTGATCAGCGGCTGTGGGACGACCGTGTGCGGCTCAGTGTCGGCTACTTTTGGAACCGATTTCGCGACCTGATTGTGAACGTCTCAAGCGATCCCGCTTGCGCGCCATTCAGCACATTTCTTTCTTGTCCTCGCAACATCGGCTCTGCCGCGACAAAAGGCTGGGAAGCGGGCATGAGCGTGACACTGCTACGTAACCTGCCGCTCGTCAAGAACCTTGAGCTGCAAGGCCAATACACCAACACGATGACACGAGATGTGGTCCGCACGCTTCGATTGCCACGTTGGCCGGTAGACCAGTGGAGCGCCGTGCTGAGCTACCAGCCAATCGATCCGCTTGTGATCAATCTGGCTGCCCGCTATGTCGGATCGCGATTCAACGACGTGCTAAATCGCCAGCGTCAACGTGCGTTTGATGTGTGGACGTTCTCGGCCACCTATGATGTTACAAAGCGGATCCAACTCTACACTCGCGCCGAGAACTTGTTCGATGAGAAGTATGAGGAGATTCTGAATACTGGTACACCGGTACGCTCCATTTATGGGGGGCTCACCGTCAAATATGACTTGCCACTCTAGCGAAGCATGACCATGCGCTATCCTCGGCTCATCATAGGAGGTACGCAGAGCAGTGTCGGCAAGACAACTGTGACCTTGGCGCTCCTGGCTGCTCTGACTGCTCGGGGTCGCCGGGTGCAGCCGTTCAAGGCGGGGCCGGACTTCATCGACCCCGGTCACCACAGCGCCGTGACTGGCCGGCCGTCCCGCAACCTGGATGGCTGGATGCTGGGAGAAATTGTCAGTCGCGAGATCTTTACGCGCGCGGCCGCCGATGCAGACCTTTCGATCATCGAGGGCATGATGGGGTTGTTCGACGGCAGCTCGCCGGTGAACGAGATCGGCAGCACAGCTGAATTGGCGAAGCAGTTGGATGCGCCGGTGTTGCTTGTGATTGATGGAAGCGCGATGGCTCGGTCTGCTGCTGCGATGGCGCGCGGGTATGCGCAGTTCGACCCGGCGCTCCGCGTCGCAGGGGTGATCTTCAATCGAGTCGGCAGCGAAGGTCACTACCGATTGCTCAAGGACGCGATCGAGGCAGAAACGGACCTCGTTTCGGTTGGGTATTTCTCGCCCGACCCGGCGGTGACGGTTCCGGACCGGCACCTTGGGCTGATCACCGCGATCGAACAGAGATCAACCGAACTCTATCGTCGGCTGGGAGAGGCGGCGGCAAAGACGGTCGATCTGGATCGTATCGAAGCGCTGGCGAGGTCGGCTGCGGATCTCCCCCTCCCTTTCCCTCCCCCTTCGAAGGGGGAGGGAAAGGGCGGGGTCCGAGTGGGTGTGGCGTACGATCCGGCGTTTTGCTTTTACTATGCCGAGAATCTGGAGTTGCTCGAAGCGGAGGGAGCCGAGGTGGTGAAATTTTCTCCGTTGAAGGACCAGACGTTGCCGGACGTGGAGTTGCTCTATCTCGGAGGTGGCTATCCTGAACTGCATGCTGGGGGGCTGGCCATGAATGACGCGATGCGACGGGCCATCTATGCGTTTGCCGAACGGGGCGGGACGATCTATGCCGAATGCGGCGGGATGATGTATCTCACACAGGCGATCCGCGATTTTGACGGACGGGTCCATGAGATGGTCGGGTTGTTTCCGGCCGAGGCTGTCATGCGCAAGCCTGGCCTCACGTTGGGATACCGGACGGTGGAACTTGCACAGCGCTGCATATTCGGTGAGCCCGGCGTCATCGCACGAGGGCACGAGTTTCACTATTCGATATTGGAGCCGCGAGGGCCGCTTCACTATGCTTGCACACTTACGGACGCTCAAGGAAAGTCGAAAGGCCAAGACGGACTGGTGAGGGGGAATACGCTGGCCCTCTACACCCATGTACATTTTTCCAGCCAGCCTGAGGTTGCGAACGCACTTATCGCCTCTGCACGTCGCACTGCCACACGATCATCCGCGAGTCCCGGAGGGATGAGATGACGGATCAAGCAGAACACAAGGCGAAGATGCAGCGGCTGAAAGCCTCAGTCGACCGACGGATCGAGGAAGCTCAGCAGGAGAAGGGCTTACTCATCGTGTATACCGGTGCTGGCAAAGGCAAGACCACGGCCGCCCTAGGGATGGCGCTGCGGTGCATCGGGCATGGGATGAAGGTGGCGATAGTGCAGTTCATTAAGGGAGCGATCGATACCGCGGAGGAACGTGCCATCAAAAGCTTCGGAGACCGTGTGACCTTTCTCAGGATGGGAGAAGGCTATACCTGGGAGACCCAAGACCGCGAGCGTGATACTCGGTTTGCGCAGCAAGCCTGGGCGACCGCTGCCGGATATTTGCACGATCCGGCCTATGCCATGGTGATTCTGGACGAGTTCAACATCGCGCTGCATCACGGCTATGTGCACCTTGCCGATGTGTTTCCTGTTCTGAGCCAACGGCCTCCTATGCAGCATGCAGTGATCACCGGGAGAGGAGCCGCGCCTGAGCTGATCGAAGCCGCAGATCTCGTCACCGAGATGAAGCAGGTGAAACATCCCTTTCGAAAAGGCGTGAAGGCGCAGCCAGGTGTCGAGTTTTGAGTGAAAACGACTGAAAAAGTAAGGACTCGATGATGAAAGGCCCGGTGAGTAAGACCTGCGAACACTGTGGACAGACCTTTACGTGTGGTGGGTTGCAATGTTGGTGTGGGCGGATGGGCATTACTGAGCGGCAAATGGATTGGATCGCCGCACGCTTCCAGGATTGCCTTTGTCCCGCCTGCCTCGAACAAGTCAGCATCGGCGCCTTCGGTCCTTGCCCAGAAGAGGCCGATAGGATTTCTCCAGCCAACCGCGACGGGCTTCAAGATGACACAGGTGAGCGTTCGTGTCGAAGGACAACGGATGGATGAACAGCATGATGGGCCGGCGAGAAGTCGATCGAGGTTCTCGGGACGTGAGCGGGCGGCTGTGTATCGAGTGATCTTTGAGCGTCGAGATGTTCGTCAGAATTTCCTTCCAACCCCGATCGCCGATGGAGTGCTCGCACGACTCCTCACCGCTGCCCATCATGCCGGCTCCGTGGGATTCATGCAGCCCTGGGACTTTGTAATCATCCGCAAGAGAGAGACCAAACAGGCCGTCAAACGCCTCTTTCGTAAGACGAACGGCGAAGCGGCGAAACGTTATCAGGGGACTCGCGGCACCCTCTACCGCCGTCTCAAGCTGGAAGGAATCGAAGAAGCTCCGGTCAATCTCTGCGTCACCTGCAGCCGGCAACGTGGCGGCCGACTGGTGCTTGGACGCTCAACGGTTCGCGACACTGATCTCTACAGCACTTGCTGCGCAATCCAGAATCTCTGGTTGGCAGCGCGGGCTGAAGGCATCGGGGTCGGGTGGGTGAGTATCTTGGACTATCACGCGCTGAAGCAGGTGCTGGGGATTCCGCGACCGATCAAGGTGGTGGCCTACCTCTGCCTGGGATATGTCTCCGACTTTGCCGCGCGGCCCGACCTGGAACAAGCAGGATGGCGGGCCAGACTTCCGGTCGAACAGCTCGTTCACCGCGAGTATTGGGGAAGCAAGGGCCAGGAGGATGGGAGGAATAGCGATGCGTATTACCAAAGTGTACACGAAGACCGGGGACACCGGAAAAACGCGATTGGCCGGAGGACAGCAGGTCTGGAAAGACGATCTCCGTGTTGAGGCCTACGGCACGGTCGATGAGCTGAACGCCTCGGTCGGAATCGTACGCGCGATGAACGCCGAAAGGGTCAGTATTCAGACGTCGGCTGAACAACTGGAGACTGCTCTTCGCTGGATCCAAAACAAACTATTCGATATCGGAGGACTTCTCGCCACGGCCCCCGGTCAACAATTCAAGAATATGCCACGGGTGATGGAGAAGGACGTGACCCGACTGGAGAAACTTATCGATCTGTGCCAAAAAGATCTCGCGGCCCTCAAAGAGTTCATTCTGCCGGGTGGGGGCAGGGTCGCAGGATTTCTCCATCACTCGCGAACCGTCTGCCGCCGAGCGGAACGAATCTGTGTGGGACTCTCACGAAAAGAACCCGTCGATGAAATCCTCATTAAGTTTCTCAACCGATTGAGTGATGCGTTGTTTGTCTTGGCGCGGTGGGTGGCTAAGACACAGAGCGAACCGGAGTTTCTTTGGGAACGCGATTTAAGGAAGGACTGAGCAGTGAGTGCTAAGGACTGAGCCAACACTCGACCCTCATCACTCGGTCCTCGGTCCTAATTTTGTGAAAGATGGCTGCTCGCACATTGATGATTCAAGGTACCGCTTCGCACGTTGGGAAATCCGTCCTGGTGAGTGCGCTGTGCCGGCTATTCGTACGGCAAGGACTTCGTGTCGCCCCCTTTAAGGCGCAAAACATGTCCAATAATTCCTTCGTGACACCCGACGGGAAAGAGATTGGGCGGGCCCAAGCCGTCCAGGCAGCGGCCTGTCGCTTGGAGCCGCGTACGGATTTTAATCCCGTGTTGATCAAACCGGAGGGCGAGCAGCGCGCTCAGGTGGTGGTCGAAGGAGAGGTGGCAGGTTCGCTTGTGGCATCAGAATTCGGTCGAGTAAGGCGGGAATATTTTCCGACCGTACGGAAGTCCTTCGCGAGATTGGCGGAAGAGTTCGATCTGGTGATTCTTGAAGGCGCGGGAAGTCCGGCCGAAATCAATCTGCGCGATCAGGACATTGTCAACATGCGAATGGCCCGCGAGGCGCAAGCTCCCGTGCTGCTGGTGGGGGATATCGACCGTGGCGGCGTGTTTGCGGCATTGGTCGGCACGCTGACGCTTCTGACGGCGGAGGAACGTCGATATGTGAAGGGTTTTCTGATCAATAAATTTCGCGGCGACAACGATCTTCTCGCTCCCGGGGTGAAGATGGTTGAGGAGCAGGTCGGACTGTCCTGTCTCGGCATCCTTCCCCATTGGGGGGCGCTGCAGGTGCCGGAGGAAGACTCGTTAGGCTGGAACCATACCTCGGAAACTCCACCAAGTCGTGCCGATGCGCTCGTCATCGGGGTGGCGGACCTGCCGGCTATTTCCAACTTTACCGATTTCGAGGCTTTATCCTGCGAAACGGATGTCCACTTGCTGCGAGTAGCCGGCCCAACGAATCAGCGACTCGATGCGCTGATCTTTCCCGGTACGAAGAATACCGCTCATGCTTTACGCTTCGTGAAAACTTCCGGGCTTGACCACGTTGCCAGGCGAGTAGTGACTGAGGGGGGAACGGTGGTGGGAATCTGTGGAGGTTATCAGATCTTAGGCAAGAAGATTCGGGATCCTCGTGGCATTGAATCCCAGGAGCGAGAGATGGAGGGACTTGGGCTGCTCGATGTCGTCACCAGCTTTGCCCGTAAGAAAGTTTTGATTCGGGTCATCGGCATACATCGTGACAGCGGCAGTCCAATCGACGGCTACCAGGTGCACATGGGACGAACCAGAGCGGGCCGTGAGGTGGTTTCCTTGCTCGAAGTGGAAAAGCCCGATCATTCGCGCCGGTGGAGCGAGGGAGCCATGTCACCGGATGGGTTGGTCCTAGGCACCTACGTCCACGGTCTCTTTGATGCGCCACAGTTTCGGCGAACGTTTCTGAACGGGCTTCGCGCTCGTCGAGGCTGGCGGCCACTCGATGTCCAAGCGAGGCGAACGCTTGATCAGTCTTTGGACGACCTTGCG
>JBQTHT010000220.1:0-37324 GCA_052389595.1 Nitrospiraceae bacterium | reverse complement strand
TGATCGGGCCCTTGCCGTCGAGCGGCAGGCCGATCGCATTGACCACTCGACCAACGAGGGCGTCTCCAACCGGCACTTCAGCGATGCGCCCGGTTCGCTTGACCGGATCGCCTTCCTTGATGCCCGTGTCTTCGCCCATGAGCACCGCGCCGACGTTATCTTCTTCCAAATTCAAGGCAATGCCGTACAAGCTGCCGGGGAACTCGAGCATTTCTCCAGCCATGGCGCCGTCCAAGCCATAGATCTTGGCAATCCCGTCCCCGACCTGGATGACAGAGCCGGCCTCGTTGACATCGACTTGCCTGTCGAAACCTTTAATTTTTTCCTTGATGATCGAGCTGATCTCTTCAGCCTTAATCTGCATACCTACTCCTTGGTCAAAAGTCCCTGCATGGCCGTCAGCCGCCCGCGAACCGTGCTGTCCACGATAGTATTGCCGATCCTGATTTGCATCCCGGCGAGATGATCGGTGTTTGTGTCGAATGTGATCTCGACGTCGCGCTTCAGCAGTTGACGCATCCGACCGCGAATTTTGTCCTGCTCAGATTGGTTGAGACTCGAGGCGGAAGAGATAAACACTTGCTGCGTACCTTTGGCCTCGTCGGCTAATCGACCGAAGGCCTCGGCAACCTCGGGTAGAAACCCAACGCGGTTTTTCTTCACCAACTGGGCCAGGAAGTTTTTCCCAATGGGTGGGCAACCGAAGCGTCGCGCGAGTTCAGCTAAGACCTCGAGTTTGTCCTCCGGCCCGTAAGCCGGGGAGGCCAGGACATGGCGAAGCGACGAGGACTCCGTCAGTGCTCGCCCTAAGCTATACAAGGCAACCCGAGTGGCCTCAACGGTTTGCGGGTCCAAGAGAGCAAACAGAGCCTTAGCGTAGCGGCGCGCAACAGAAGTTTTGATCACCGTGTGATCCCGTTGAAACTAATCACTATCCAGCTTCTGAGCAAGCGGGAATGATTCGTGCGGGTGGGCACGACAAAAGCGTGCCAACCTAGCACTCACGGCCTTAATGTGTCAAGAAGAGAGGAATGCACAGAGTGAGAAGATTCACTGCCAGCGCGGCGAGCGCGCGCTTATTGCAGGATGATCAAGAGAGCATCGGCGAGATCAGTTGCCATCGGTGCATCATCGTTCTTCAACGAATGATTCCACCGCCCAATACGCGATGGCCATCATAGAAGACTGCAGACTGTCCTGGACTCAATGCCCGTTGAGGCATTCCAAACGCGACCTGGATCGTGCCGTCACCCTTGGGTCGAAGTCTGGCCGGCGCCGGCGGGGTCGCATACCGGACCTTCACATGGACGTCGATTTGGCTCGATAGCAACGAGGGATCGAATAAATTGAGATCGGCGACCTCGCACTCGGCCTGCAGAAGGTCTTCTTCTGGACCAAGGACTACCGTGTCGACTTCCGGGACGACTTTCTGCACATAGAGTCGATGCCCCGCGGCAATTCCTAGTCCGCGCCGTTGCCCGGGCGTATAGAACGCCACCCCCTGATGTCGACCTAGAACCTGTCCCGCCGTGTCGACAAAGAAGCCGGGCTTCCGCGCCTGCGGAGCTTCCTGCTCGATAAAGGTTCGGTAGTCGCCTTGACTGACGAAACAGATCTCCTGACTCTCTTTCAGCTCATCCGTGGGCAACCCCAATGCCTCGGCTTCTGTCCAAACTTGCGCCTTCTGCATCGAGCCGACAGGATAGAGAATCCGCGGAAGCCACGATGGCTGGATGCGATAGAGGAAATAACTCTGATCCTTTTTGAGGTCTTCCCCTCGGTACAGGCTCAGACGTCCTTGCTCCTCGTGAATACGGGCATAGTGGCCGGTTGCGATAAAGTCCGCTTTTCGCGTCAGAGCCAGTTCATAGAGCGCGCGCAGCTTCACGCGCTCATTGCAGCGCACGCAGGGATTTGGTGTGGTGCCCGAGAGGTATCCGGCGAGAAAATTCTCGATCACATTGGTGCGGAAATTCGCGCGCATGTCGATGACTTCGTGCGGGATGTCCAGCGTTTTCGCGACATACTTGGCAAGACCGATCTTACAGCACCCACGCTCCTGCCATCGCTTCGAGGTGGCCACTGATTCGTCTTCCGGTTCCCATGTCTGGAGCGTGACTCCGGAGACGTCATACCCTTGTCGAACAAGCAGGGCGGCAGCGACAGAGCTATCCACTCCGCCGCTCATGCCGAGGAGTACGGTTGGGCGTGTCATGATGGTAAAAACGACTGTCGAAGTTTATCTACTGATCGTTGGCTCGGACTTTGCCCCGGTGCGAGGCCAGATCGTGGATATGTTTGTCATGAACCGGCTTCGGAGTCGCGGACTGCTCCTCGATCCACTTATGGGCGCCCATATCACACATGCCGTGAAAATGGGAGCCCTCCTCAATAGACACCGCTGGAGTGCGCACATCGCCGATCAATACCCCGGGCTTGAGAATCTGAATTTTCTCAACGGCCGTTACCGTACCGTTAATCTTGCCGCTCGTGACCAGGGTACCGGCCGAGATGATGCCTTTCACGACTGCATGTTCTCCCACCACGAGCATTCCGGTCGTGTGAATCTCTCCTTCGAGGCGCCCGTCAATCCGCACCGTCCCGTCAAAACTCACGACTCCCTTGAAGTCGACTCCTTTGCCAAGAAAGGTAAAATTATCATCATCCCCGACGTGGCTTTGCTTCTTATCGCCCAATGCCCACATGAGTTCCTCCTCAGGCCGTAGTTTGTCCGTTGCGTTGCAGACTACACCCTTCCGGCCAATGGTTGGTCAGTGGATTAATATCTTAAGGGTAAATGGCTACTTATATTTTGCCACGTTACCCGGAGATGCGTTTGATTCCTGATCCGGCGGATCCACCCACCGAATGAAGTGTGGCTTCCCTTGGAAATTCTCGAACAGCCGGCTGGGCCATTTCCAGGTTGCCATTGAACATCACGCCTTCTTCGATGGAAAGCATAGGGGTCTTCACGCTACCACTGAAGACGGCCGGCGCACGCAATTTGATTTTTTCCTTCGCGGTGACATCTCCCGTGATCTTGCCTTTGCACACGATCGTTCCGGCTGTCACCTTTGCTGTAATGGCGGCTTCCTCGCCCACCAGCAGTATGCCTTCTGTATGGATTTCACCATCAAGATATCCATCAATCCGCACCGTGCCGCTGTAGGAGATCGTCCCCTTGAATTCGACTCCCTTGCCGACAAATGCGATGACTTCTTCGCCAGCTTCGCTTTTTGGACCGGATGCAGACTGATCAGTGTCTTCGGATTCTTGCTCGCTTTGTGTGTTTGGATCCTTCGATTCTGATTTCTGCTTCCACATAACATCCTCCTCGTCGTGACCTGAATGGATAAGGATGCAAGCTTGCTGGATAAGGTATCGATCAGTCAAGCAAAGAGATAAGTTCTGAATTGTGAAAAGCTAAGCAAAAAATGTACCTTGTCGTGAGGGATTGAATAAACTGCGGAGGTCGAATTCAATTGTCAATGAAGAAGTATTTCCAAGAGTCCCTCTAGTTCTGCCGGTGAAAAGTAATGGATGACGATCTTTCCTCCCCGGCGACTTTTCATCATGGTCACACGAGTTCCGAGTCGTTTTCTCAGCCGCTCCTCAACATCGGAAGATTGTGACTGGCGAACGAGACGACGAGCGCTGCGGCGCTCTACTGATTGAGATTCTACAAGTTTTTCTGTCTCGCGAACGGAGAGTTCCTGATCCACAATCCGACGAGCGAGTTTAAGTTGAGCTTCCTGGTTGTCCAATCCCAGGATTACTTTTGCATGCCCAGCCGTAAGTTGACCGATTTCCACGAGATGCTGCACATCTCCCGGGAGATTAATCAACCTGACAGTATTGGCTATGGACGATCGATCACGTCCTACTCTCTGCGCAATTATGTCCTGAGTAAGACCAAATTCGTTCAGCATCCGATGGTATGCGCGTGCGGTTTCCATTGGATTCAGGTCATTTCGTTGAATATTTTCTATGAGCGCTAGAATCATTGCCTCTTGATCGTTGCAATTTCTGATCACGGCTGAGATTTTCTCCATCCCAACCAATTTGGCAGCGCGTAATCTCCGCTCTCCTGAAATGAGCTCAAAAAACCCGTCCCCCTTTCTCCGCACGAGCACCGGCTGCAGCAACCCATTCTGCTTAATCGAATGAGCCAGCTCGTTCAATTCAGGCTCAGAAAACTCCTGTCGCGGTTGAAAGCGATTCGGAACGATCGATGCGATCGACAACTCGTGCGAATCCAACCCCTCTGAGCCTTGGTTTGCCACAGATGCCGGTAATAATGCGTCCAATCCTTTACCCAGTGCTCTTTTCTCCATAATTCAAGACCTCCCTTGCTAATGAGAGATAGGCTTGCGCTCCGGCAGAAGCCATGTTGTAAAGTACGACGGGCTTTCCATAACTTGGCGCTTCGGCCAGGGTGACGTTTCTCGGGATGACGCTGTGATAGACCTTTTCTTTGAAATGAGCGCGGATCTCTTCTGAAACTTGCTTGGCGAGGCTGTTCCGAGAATCGAACATTGTCATGACAATGCCCTGCAGTTCCAGCCCAGGATTGAGCGATTGCCGCACTCGTTCGATAGTCGCGACCAACCGTCCAAGGCCTTCCATCGCATAATATTCACACTGAACCGGCACCAGGACTGAGGCTGCTGCCACAAAGGCATTAAGAGTTAGAAGTCCCAGCGCAGGGGGGCAATCGAGAATAATAAAATCATAATTGTTTTCTATCTCACCGAGAGCGTTTTTGAGCATCGATTCCCGATCGGACATCTGCACGAGCTCGATTTCTGCTCCAGCCAAATCGGCATTAGCCGGCAAGAGCGTCAACCCATGTACAGCCGTTTTTTCCATGACCATAGATGGATTAATCTCTTTTATCAAACAGTTATAGACGCTTTTTTCGAGCTTTCTAGAGTCGACTCCGAGGCCGCTCGTCGCGTTCGCTTGCGGATCAACATCGACTAAGAGAACTGATCGCCCGTTAATCGCAACTGAAGCAGCCAGATTGATAGAAGTTGTCGTCTTACCAACCCCGCCTTTCTGATTTGCTATCGCGATTATCTTAGACATGACGTTGATTAATTACGTTTTTGTGTTCATCGTTCTATCCAAAAACGATATTGTTCCACGTGGAACATAAGAGGTGCTTCAGCAGATTTTTGCCAAGAGAGTCAAGGTTCTATTGCCGAAGTTGCCTGGAAGCGCATACGATACCTGTTGCTCAATTTGTAATCCTGCGCATTCCATTTCGCCAGACTCAAATGGCTTTCCTCTGTAGATGATGACTCTTCCATCATTCGTGAGAACTGACCTGACACATGGTAAAACATTTAGCGGATTTAATGCTCGCATGACCACATAGTCAAAGGTATTTTGCCTATTTGCCTGCGAAGCACATTCCTTAATTGTCTGCTGGCAAACAACTGTCTCATTGAGGCGTAATTTACCTATGAGGTTTCTCAAAAACGAAACTTTCTTATGGTTAGGTTCGACAAGGACCAAGCGAAGATCAGGACGGATCATTTTGAGAGGAAGACCGGGGAAGCCTGCTCCGCTTCCCACGTCCAGCACCATGAGATTTAATTTGTCTTCGATCAGTTGCAACCCAAATAAAGAATCAATGAAATGCTTGGCGAGAATTTCTGTTTTACCAGTGATTGTTGTCAGATTTATTTTCTCGTTCCAAATGAGCAATTCCTCAAGATAGAAGAGAAATTGAAGGACTACATCGTTCGGAATGTCGAGATGAAGTTCCGATGACCACGCGGTAAAAAGATCAGGAAGCCGCTCGGCATGTTCCACGTGGAACATGTACGTTAAACACCTAGACAGGTCAAGCGCATTTTTGAGATGAAAGTCAGGAAGATGGTATTAGCAGTCTGCTGGTGTCTGAACTGGTATCGCTCTTGAAATTTCGCCGCTCCTCCGTCTGTGCCGTTCCAATGCCACAAGAAGTAGGGAGATCGCGGCTGGTGTCACTCCAGAAAGTCTGGAAGCTTGCCCAATGGAAGCCGGTCTGATTAAATTCAGTTTTTCACGCACCTCTCGGGAAAATCCGCGAAGCTCGTCGTAGCTAAATGACTGAGGAATGGTACGATCCTCGAGTTTTCGAAATCGCTCCACTTGTTGAAGTTGTCGCTTAATATAACCATCATATTTCACTTCTAATTCAACAGCTTCGACTACTTCTCCATCTTTAATTTCTGTTTCGTCAAACATCTTAAGCAAGCTCGCATACGACACTTCCTGCCGTCGAAGAAGATGCGCCAACGTTTGATTTGGAGAAACTGCTCCAAAATCAGCTTCTTGCATGCGACGTCTGGTCTCGGCTGTCAATCTCGGTTTTGTTGCGTTGAGCCGGTGAACTTCTCCCGCAATAGCCTCGCGTTTCTTGAGAAGGCGCGAGTGGAGCCATTCCGGAATCAGACCCACGCGATGACCTGTATCCATTAGTCGAAGATCGGCATTATCATGGCGCAGCAGCAGGCGATATTCTGCACGCGAGGTAAACATGCGATAGGGTTCACGAGCGTCCTTCGTAATCAGATCGTCAATCAGTACACCAATGTAGGCTTGCGATCGGTCCAAAATTAAAGGAGCCTCGCCTCGAATGTTCAGTACAGCATTGATGCCCGCCATGATCCCTTGTGCGGCTGCCTCTTCATACCCGGAAGTTCCGTTAATCTGCCCCGCGTGGTATAAGCCGGCTACAGACTTTGTTTCCAGCGAAGGATGCAACTGACGAGGGGGAAAATAGTCGTATTCCACGGCGTAGCCGGGTTTTACCATTCGAGCTTGTTCCAGACCGGGAATCGTACGAAGGATCGCAGCCTGAACATCAACCGGCAGGCTTGTAGAAATTCCATTGGGATAAAATTCGTCCGAGTCCAAACCCTCTGGTTCGATGAAGACCTGATGCCGATCCTTATCAGAAAAGCGGACGACTTTGTCTTCAATCGACGGACAGTAACGCGGGCCTACCGACGCGATAACTCCGTTGAAGAGCGGCGACCGGTCCAAGTTATCCTGGATAATCCGGTGCGTCTCTCGGTTCGTGTAGGTAAGGTGACATGGAACCTGCGTCGTCCTAATAGATTCGGTGCGATATGAAAAGGGCGGCGGAGGGTCATCGCCGGGCTGGGGAATCATCACATTGAAATTGATTGTGTTCCTGTCCAGGCGAGGAGGTGTGCCGGTTTTCAAACGCCCCACCTCGAATCCCAGGTCCCGCATACAATCGGAAAGATGCTCGGCGGACGATTCGCCGGCGCGCCCGGCCGGAAAATGGTTCAGCCCAATATGGATAAGTCCCTTAAGAAAAGTACCTGATGTTAAGATGACGGCGCCGGCACGAATGCGCTCCCCGGCGTCCGTCACCACCCCGGTCACGGCATGCCCCTTTGTGATCAGCCGATCGACGGTTCCTGATCCGATTTCCAATCCTTGCTGACTACCTAACGTCTGCTGCATCACTTGCCGATATAATTTCTTGTCGCATTGGGCGCGGAGCGCTCTGACTGCGGGGCCTTTGCTGGTATTGATCATGCGGAATTGAATCCCGGCACGATCCGTGTTCCGAGCCATCTCTCCGCCCAGGGCATCGACTTCTTTGACCAGATGCCCCTTGGCAATTCCACCGATGGCAGGATTGCAAGACATTTGCGCAATAAGATCTCGATCCATCGTCAAGAGCAGCGTGCACGCACCCATCCGCGCGGCAGCCAGCGCCGCCTCACAACCGGCATGGCCCCCTCCGACCACAATCACGTCATAACTGCGCGACACGTTTGAGCCTTCCCTCTATTTCCCGATACAGAACCGAGAGAAAATTCGATCAAGAATGTCATCCGTGCTCACAGTTCCGGTTATTTCTCCGAGCGCATCTGCCGCGACACGAAGATCCATGGCGATGAATTCGCCCGATAGCTTGGCGGTTGCAGACTCCAGCGCATGTTCGAGCGCCTCACACGCGCGCTCCAGCGCCACCTGGTGGCGAAGGCTCGTCACGACCGGACCTTCAGCGGCTTCCAGGCCATGCCCCACAAGGACAGACCGTATTTGATCCCGTAGTTCTTCCAGTCCAAACTCCGTCTTACATGAGATCTTGATTGCGCCGGTCATCGATTCACCGTTCGAGAAAGACGATGAGCCGTCGCGAATTTCACGCGACAGGTCCATCTTATTGACCACGACCAGCCGTCTATTGTCTTGGCCGCAAGCAAGTAACTCATAGTCCTGGGAGGTCAAACATTGCGATCCGTCGAGCATCAGCAACACCAGATCGGCTTGGTCCCGAGCGATCAAGCTCCGCCGCACGCCTTCCCGCTCGATGTCATCGTCCGTCTTGCGAATGCCGGCCGTGTCGAATATCCGAACGGGCACGCCTCTGATATTCAGCATTTCTTCAAGGACATCGCGCGTCGTGCCGGGTACCGCAGTGACAATCGCTCGATCGGATCGAACCAACGCATTCATCAAGCTCGATTTCCCGACATTCGGACGTCCGATGATGACGACCTTTGCGCCTTCGCGAATAATCCGCCCTTCGCGACTCCGTTCTATGAGATCTGACAACAGAGCAATCGTGCGTCGCAGAGCGGCTCTGAGCTCTTCGTTTTGCACAAATGAAATGTCTTCTTCGGAAAAATCAATGGCGGCTTCTACCTGCGCCAATAAATCGAGCAGAGACTCTCGGACCCGGTTGATGGCTGTTGAAAGGACCCCGCGCAGTTGTTCCTGGGCTAACTTCAGCCCTGTGGCAGTTTTTGCTTGAATCGTGTCAAGGACGGCTTCCGCTTGGGCCAAGTCAAGGCGTCCATTGAGGAATGCTCGTTTGGTAAACTCCCCTGGTTCTGCAAGCCTCACGCCGTTCGCCACCAGGGCGTGGCTGATAGTCTGCAAAATCAGCGGCCCGCCATGGCACTGAATCTCGGCCACATCCTCTCCCGTGTAGGATCGCGGCGCCCGCATCACCACCACTAACGCTTCATCGAGAATCCTGCCGCCGGTCGTATATGCGTCATGCGGCTTGTGGTCTCTTCGCTGTGGCTGGTTGTCCTTTTGGACAAGAAGAATATCGGCATGATAGAGCCTGTGGCTGGTGACTGTCTGCAGAGAATTCCCCGAGCGCAAACGGACGAGGCCGGATACCGCCTCAACCGCTCGGCAGCCGCTGACGCGTAGGACTCCGATACCGCCTTCTCCCACCGGAGTCGCGATCGCGCAGATCGTATCGTCTAATGCTCCGCCCATGATACACGCAGGAGCCAGCCCGTTACTTGAGAGTCCTACTGATTGGGCAGGTCCTTCTTTCGCTTGTCGGCCGCCCGGGACTCTCCGCGATTGCCCATCTCCTCATCACGGTCGGACGGCACCGGCAAGGGACGCCTTCGAAAGATAAATCGATCGGTGGCGAGTTGCTGACCGATGGTCAGCACATTGTTCGTTAACCAATACAGCACGAGGCCGGCGGGAAAGGTGATGAACAGAAAGGTCATCATCGCCGGCAGCATCAACATGATTTTCGCTTGAGTGGGGTCCATGGTCGTCGGTGTGATCTTCTGTTGAATCACCATCGTGGCTCCCATGATAAGGGGCAGCACATAATAAGGGTCTTGTACGGAGAGGTCGTTGATCCACAGCATAAAGGGCGCTTGCCGGAGATCGATCGTCATATAAAGAATGTTGAACAGGGCCACAAAGACCGGCATTTGAAGCAGCATGGGGAGGCAGCCTCCCACCGGATTCACCTTGTGATCCCGATACAACTTCATAAGCTCCTTGTTCAGCCGATCGCGGTCCTCCTTGTGCTTCGTTTGCAGGGCGGCGACTTTGGGCTGAATCACCTGCATCTGCTTCATTGACTTGTAACTCTTATACTGCAAGGGCACGAACAAGAGTTTAATGCCGACGGTCAGGAGAATGATGGTCACCCCGTAATTGTGCGTAAACTCATAGAGGAAGCTGAGAACGTAAAAAATCGGTTTCGCCACCATCTTTACCAGACTCCAGCTTCCATAGATGAACCAGCCGAAATCGATGGTGTCTTCTAAGCCCACGCTCAAGGCCTTGAGCGTGTCGAATTCCTTCGGGCCGGCATACAACTGAACGGTCGCGGCTGCGCCAGGAGCCTGTTCAGAAAGCCGGACGCCGGCAGACACGACCTTGTCGGCTTCTTTCCTTACCAAAACCGCTGTTGCCTGACTGGGAATCAGCACGCTGATAAAATATTTATCCTGCAACGCCACCCACTGCACCTGCCCCTTCCGCTCCGTCTCGGTGGAGGGCGTGTCTTTCTCCACTTTACCGTCAACGAGAGACGCCGGCCCAATCAACCCGATGAATCCCTCACCCCATTCGACGATTCCAAAATTCGTTCCCAATCCAATGTCGAGGGGCCCGCTAATCCCTTCTGTTTTGAGAGTCACATCGACCACATAACTTTGATAGTGAAACGTCAACTGCTTCTCAACCGATAACGAACGGGCCGGATCGCGATACCTGAGAGTGAGGTGACCGGTAGGATGTCCGCCATCCAAAGTTTCAAAATCCCGCTCAACATGGTAGAGCGCCTCGTCCAGCATCTTGGCTGTCTGCTTGTCTTGAACATGAAGCGTGAGTGGTCTTTCGAACTTGCCCGCCTCATACATAAGCTGAACAGGCTGGGAGCCGGATGGCGTGTTTGTCGTATAGCGCTTCAGTTCCCAGCTCTTAAGGACGGCTCCGCGATTCGTGAGAATGGCCCGGAAGAGATCGGTATCCACCACCACTGTTCGCTCATCAGACGCGGACCCATTGATGGTGCCGGACCCAGCACTCTGCTTCCTGCTCGATGAGACGGGAGCCAATGTCGTCTCCGGCGACGCCTGTTGCGGTAATGACGTACCCGAGAGAGAATCGGAGGAGGCCTTCTCAACAGGGTTGGTTTCTTCCTGCGTAGAGGGCGGTGAAGGAAGAATGCCCAATTCCTTCATTACATAGTCGTAACCAATGATGATCGCGAGAGAAAGAATGAGGAAGACAACGACTCGCTTTTCCATGAAGGCCAACTCCTACGCGTCGATACTACTTCACCGGGTCGGCGCCACCCGGGTGGAAGGGATGGCACTTGAGAAGTCTCATGCAGGCCAGTCCCATTCCGTGCCAGAATCCATAGCGCGCGATGGCTTCACCGGCATATTCAGAGCATGTCGGCTCGAATCGGCAAGCAGGCCCCAAAAAAGGCGACACCCACCGCCGATACACATGGAGGAACGTCAGAGACAGTGATCGCATGATGGTTTGGCTACCAATCCTTGTCCCTGCAATACTTTAATCCATGCCTCTTTCACGCTATGAAAGGGGCGGACGAGCGCCTCTCGTTTCGGGAACACTAGAAATTGTTGTCCCTCTTCAAACCGGTCCCTCAGTGGTCGTCCCAGTTCACGGAAGCGACGCTTGGCGCGGTTACGAGACACGGCGTTTCCGAATCTCTTCCCGACGATAATGGCCATTCGGCCGGAGGGACCCTCTGAACGGCTGATGAGCAGATTAAAGAGGGCGGTTGAAACTCGGCGCCCATTCCTTTTTATCCGATCAATATCTCTACTTCTTCGGATGAACAAACCACCATCTTTAGGAGCGGGTCTCATTCTACCTGTCGGTTGGGAATCACAGGAACGCAAAGACCGAGGCGGGAAAACCCGTGAGGTAGAGAATGCGTCCGGTTAGCCGGTCCTGGTACGGAGTCGAAGCCTCACCCACATGTTATGGAATCAAATAACGCCCGGAACCGGCGCCGGGAGATGCGTCTTCCCTCGTGACGAGAATGTCACACAGTGAGTCTGGCACGACCCTTTGCCCGACGACGGGCCAAAACTTTGCGTCCGTTTTTCGTGCTCATGCGCTTTAAGAACCCATGTTCCCGTTTGCGTTTAAGATTTGAAGGCTGCCTAAAGGTGAATGACATGAACTTCCCCTTCTGTCACGATCAAGTGGATAATCACTGCATTATATGAACGGTGAACGGAGGAGTCAATCTGAAGACTTGAGCACGAAATTCTTGTCACATCCAAAATGATGGGACATGACTCTTCAGCCAAAGGATTGCTTCACTACGTATAAAAGAATGACGTTCGCAAGGAATAAGTGAGGCAGCTTTGCACCGGAACAGCAAATCCGCCTCAATTTCTACGTAATTCATCTGGCTTTTTTGTCCAAGATAGCTCATACAAGCTATTATCAAAATAGAGTTTTCTCATTACTTATCCAATGGCATTCAGCTTGCTTTAAGTCATTTTCTTCATTGGTGAATTGCGGATTTCGCCGCCGTCCTATATTTTGAGCCGGGGTTCGCAGAAAAGGAGATCAAGACTATGGTCAAATCGGTCCTTCGCTGTATCGCGTTCGCTGTCGCATTGAACTTTGGCGTGATGACGCTAGTGCAAGCTGAAGATGCCGTCACGATGCCGGCTCCTGCCGCTCCGACAGCCACGGCTCCAATACCGGAAGCCCAAGGTGATGGACAAAGCAAGACGGACAGCGAAAAGAAAAACAAAGGTAAGAAGCATGGCAAGAAGGCGAAGAGGAAACCCGAACCAAAAAAGGGGAATCAGTAATCTTTCGTCCAAATAGTGACCTAATAGACCACATTGAGGACATTTTGAGAATCTTTTCTCTTTTGAGAGGATCGACAGTTAAATCAATTGGTTGCGCGAATTGATCGAGGGCTGGCAAGCTCGGCCTAAGGGAGGCAAGAATGCGATGAACCACATGCCAGGTTTTACACCAGCGGTCCTGACCTTGCTTCTCTTTGCCGCCTGCGCCAAGCCGCCGACGGAGCACATTGAATCCGCTGAGAAGGCAGTCAGGGAGACTCACGAGAGTGGCGCCTCGGCCTATGTTCCCCAGGATTTCGCCAAACTGGAGGGGATGCTCGCGGGCGCCAAGAAAGAGATCGCCGATCAGGAGACCAAATTCTCGCTCCTGCGGGACTATGGAAAGGCTGAGCAACTAGCCGCCAGTGTAAGAGCCGAGGCGGGACGCGTTAAGAGTGCCGCGGAAAAGAGACGAGAGGAAGCCAGAGCCGTGGCGCTCCAGGCTCAACAAGTGGCACAGGAGTCCGTCAAAGCAGCCCAGACACTGGTTGCGCGAGCTCCGGTCGGAAAAGATCGAGCAGCGCTTGAAGCCATCAAAGCCGATGCACAAGCCCTGAATGCATCGCTCGGTGACGTTCAAAAAGACATTGATGCCGGCGACTATCTCTCCGCGCAGGCCAAAGCCAAGGCTATTCATGATAAAAGCCAAGCGGTATCTGCCGAAATACAGAACGCCTTAGCAAAGGTCGGCGACGCAAAAGCGAAGAAGGTTCCGTCAAAGAAAGGCGAGTAAGGTAAGATAGGTCTCATGCGACATTTCACGAACCAGACCCTGCGCAAGAGCCTCCGTCTGCCGGCTCTGTTACTTGCCGTGACTCTTTCCGGCTGTGTCCAGACCGCTCCTCAAGATTTGGTAGAGGCGATTGAGGGAATCGATCAAGAGCTCGTGGTCATGCGCGCGGCAGAATTTGTGCCGGAAGAATATTCGCGATTCGCGCATCATTGGATCGCGGTGAAGGCGCAACTTGCGGCGGACGACGATCTCATTCGGTGGCCATGGGAGCCGAATCATTTCGAGACCGCACTGGAACAACTGAAAGAAGAAGGAACGGAAGTTCTCGCAGTCGCCACTCACACACGAGACTCACAACGAGCCAAGGCCCAATCTCAATTGGTGAGAATCGAGGATCGGCTCCGCAGTTTCACGACAAGAGTCGCCGCCATCGAAAGCCGCGTCGTGCTCGGGCGAAAATCCGTCGACACGGAACTCCTCGTGAAACAGGCCCGTTCTTTTTTCGAACAGGGAGAATTCGAGCGATCCCTCCGTGTCTCCGGACAAGCGGCGAAGATGATTGGCTTACAGACAGGCTTGCTCACGGCAGAACTCGGTCGATACGCCGATGAAGAACGAGTCAGCGCGTGGAAGGAAATGGTGCAACGGACGATCGACTGGTCGCGCACGAACCACACCACGGCGATCGTCGTCAACAAAGCCGACCGAAAGCTGGTCCTTTACAGGAACGGCCATAAGGCGCATACATACCCGGTCAGTCTTGGATACAATGGCATTCTCGAAAAACGATACCAAGGAGACGGGGCAACGCCGGAGGGGCAGTATCGGATCACGAGAAAGCGCGGTCAAGGGCAGACTCAGTTCTATCGCGCCCTCGTCATTGATTATCCCAATGCCGAAGACCGTCGCCGGTTTGGAGCCGCGCGTAAATCCGGAGATATTCCGGCCGGGAAGGGGATCGGTGGACAGATCGAGATTCATGGAGTCGATAATCCCTTCATGAACCAAACACTGGGATGCATCATGTTGGGCAATCTGCACATGGCGGCCCTATTCGACCGAGTGGACGCGGGTACGATGGTCACCATTGTCGGGGCCCTCCATATCCAGAATTCTGTATCATTGGCCCTGGCCGAACTTGGGGATTCTCAGGAAGAGACCTAACGGGAACGCGTGAGACACGTATTCGCGACATGTTTTCTTATCTTCATTGGCGGATCGCTCCTAACCCTCTCACAGAGCCGCGGGCTGGAGAACTCCAGTGCGTCTCCGCTCGGACAAGAAGAAGCGAATCCACAGATAGTGCGAAGCCTGCAAGCTCGCCGCGCCGGCTTGATGCAGCAGCTCGCTCAGTACCATCCAACCGCGACCTACATTGTGGTCGATACGGCGCGCAA
Organism: Nitrospiraceae bacterium; assembly: GCA_052389595.1. GTDB lineage: Bacteria > Nitrospirota > Nitrospiria > Nitrospirales > Nitrospiraceae > JBQTHT01. Next base: position 22,541 of record JBQTHT010000220.1, on the reverse strand, counting down.
TCAACTCTATGTCAGGCAGCACGATCGGGTGGTCCTGTCGGCAGTGGCTTCAACCGGAAGCGGGACTATTTTGGACAAGCCCGGCCAGGCCGCTCAGTGGATTTTCGATACCCCACGTGGCGAATTTACGGTCCAATCGAAGCTCACCAATCCGGTCTGGGTCAAACCGGACTGGGCGTATGTCGAGGAGGGATTGGATATTCCACTCAACCCGGCCGAACGAGTTGAATCAGGGGTACTCGGCGAATATGCGCTCGGCTTCGGGAAAGGGTACTTCATTCATGGGACTCTTTACACGCGCCTGTTGGGGAAGAATGTCACTCACGGATGCATTCGTCTGAACGATGCCGACCTCAAAGCGGTGTATCGCCTCGTCAAGATAGGCACTCCGATCATGATTTTCTAGTCGGCACCCTCTCTTCCCTCGCGCAGCATCATGGCGCATCTCTGCGCAATACTACTCGTCAGTCTCTTCATCTGCCCTGTCGTCTCGGCAGCCGATCCGTCGATATCACCGAACAACCCGCAGGCCCTTCGAGAGACCAACCGTCTACTCGAAGAAGAGGTGAAGCTCGCGGGACATTCTCAGACATATCTCCTGCTGGACTTACCTGCTCAGACCATCGTCATCAAAGGACGAGGGCTGGAGCTTCATCGCCTGCCTCTGTTGAAATGGGAGACATTCAGGCAGGGTCTACTCGCAGGAGTCTATCGTTTGAAGGAAAGACCGCCGGTCGTCAGGCCCAAGGCGATTCCTGCGACGGATCAAAACCCCATTGAGCTCAAGGACATGCCCGCAGCGTATGAACTTGGTTTCGATCCTCCGCTGGTCATCGCCGTCTCACCACCGCCATCTGAGCATCTTTGGTTATGGGCATACATGTGGGGGAAAGCTTACTGGATGCGAATGCGATCATGGTGGTTATCAGAAGATCCCCTTCCTTATCTCCGGCTGATTCTTCCCACCGAACAGACTCAATCGCTCGCATGGTCCCTGATCGACAGAATGCCAGTACTCATCCGACAACCTAACAATCAATGACTCAAGAGACTCCGCGACTGCTGTTTGCGTTTTGGCTTTTCCCAACCTAAGATACGCGATCACTCTTCCGTGTTCTTTTACGCAGACCGCCCCAAGGCCAAACGGAGGGTTTCTATGCGCACATCGCATCGTCCATCTCGCGATCCTGCACTTCGTTCCGTCGGGGCGGCACTTGAGGAACTCGCTGAGAAACATGTCATCGAGCGGCTGTGGGCAAGGGATCACAGACTCTGGAAATCGGAACCAACCGAAATCGACAACCGACTGGGATGGCTGACGGTGGCCGAACACATGCGAGAGCATGCGGGGATGCTCCACGAATTCGGCAGATCGGCCCGCGAGGCGGGCATGCAGGACGTGGTACTGCTCGGTATGGGAGGGAGCAGCCTGGGCCCGGAGGTCCTCCGCTGTACGTTCGGATCACTGCGCGGTTTTCCCCGACTATGGGTGCTCGACTCCACCGTGCCCCGACTCGTTCGCCATGTCACCGAGTCGATTCATCCCGCCCAGACTCTCTTTCTTGTGGCAAGCAAATCTGGCGGGACGATAGAAGTGATGTCGCTCTTCGCCCATTTCTGGGATCTCGTGTCCAAAGCCAAGAGCACCCGCGGCGGATCGCAATTCATTGCCATCACCGATCCGCACACCGGTCTTGAAAAGCTCGCCACGGACTATCATTTTTGGCAGACGTTTACCAATCCTCCGGATATCGGAGGGCGGTATTCTGTCCTGTCGTTCTTCGGGCTTGTCCCTGCGGCGCTTCTCGGGTTGGATGTCTCCAAGCTGATCGAGCGAGGGATCGCTATGGCCAGCGCCTGTCGAAAGAGCGCGCCGCCGGCCGACAATCCTGGCGCCTATTTAGGGGCGGTCATGGGAGCGATGGGACGAGAGGGACGAGATAAGATCACCGTCGTGGCCTCGCCAAGAATCGACGCCTTTGGCTTGTGGGCGGAGCAGCTTATCGCCGAGAGTACGGGGAAGGAAGGCAAGGGGCTCATCCCGATCGCGCAAGAACCTCTCGCATCCCCGCCCGCCTATGGTACCGACCGTGTCTTCATCTACTTGCGTCTCCATGGCGATGCCAACCAGAGCCTTGATCGGCAGATACAGATATTGCAACACGCCGGTCAACCGGTCGTCAGGCTCACCTTGAACGACAGGTACGATGTGGCGGGCGAGTTCTTTCGATGGGAATTCGCGACGGCGATCGCCGGGAGCATCCTGGGCATTCATCCCTTTGACCAGCCGAATGTACAGGAAAGCAAAGATAACACGGGCCGCGTGCTCAAGGAAGTTGAGGCAACGGGGAGGCTGCCTCAAGCAAGTCGCGCCCCTTCCCACATGGCTCTAAAAACATTACTGGCCAACCCTGGCTCCGGCCGGTATCTCGCCATCCTTGCTTATATGACGCCGTCTCGACTCATCGACTCCGCCCTGCGTACCTTGCGTAAAGCTATTTTGACCTCAGCCCACATTGCGACAACCAACGGCTATGGCCCACGATATCTGCACTCCACCGGCCAATTACATAAGGGAGGCCCTAAGACGGGACTTTTCTTACAATTGCTGGAGGACATGACACCTGACCTGTCGATTCCAGGAAAAGGGTACACCTTCGGCACCTTAGCACAGGCACAAGCGGCGGGAGATCTCCAGTCGTTAGAGGTCCATGGACGAGCCGTAATGAGCGTGCGCCTGGGGAAGCAGCCAATCGCGACCATCAAAGCCATGGCGCGAACGCTGGCGCCGTCGCGAAAACAGACCGGGAGCGCGAAAACAAAGACCGCGAAGTCTCGTCACAAGTAATTGTCGGAGATTGGGATGACTGGAACACCTGAAGTCCGAATCCTCAACGACGTGGTGGAGCTGGCCCAAGAAGCGGCTGACCTTATCGTGTGGCTGGGAGAGCAAGCGATCGCAGGACGCGGGAGGTTCGTCCTTGCCCTGTCCGGCGGCACCACTCCGAAGATTCTCTACGCGACCCTGGCGGGTCCGGAATTCTCGAAACGACTGGATTGGAGTCGGGTTGCCTTCTTTTTTGGAGACGAACGGTGTGTTCCGCCGGACCACCCCGACAGCAATTTCGGAATGGCCGATGCGACACTATTTCAACCTCTCGGAATTTCCTCGGGTCACATCTTTCGGATGAATGGGGAGGACAGTCGCCCGGAAGAAGCGGCTCGACAGTATGAGGCCACATTAAGGAAGGAACTGCGCGCAGCGGCTCCGGCCTGGCCCGTCTTCGACCTGCTGCTGCTCGGCATGGGAGAGGACGGCCATGTGGCGTCGTTGTTTCCAGAAACTCGGGCGCTCGAAGAGCGCAGCCGGCTTGTTGTGACCAACCCTGCCCCACAGGGAACTATGAGACTGACCATGACGTTGGGAGTCATCAATCATGCCGGCAACGTGCTGCTTCTCGTGACCGGGAAGAATAAAGCCGGCGCGGCGCGGGCGGTCCTTGAAGGACGACCCATACATATCGATCCGTTGCCCGCGGCGATGGTGCGGCCCGAGAAGGGACGACTCATTTGGTTCCTCGATCAAGCCGCCGCTGCCGAACTGCACAGCACCAGACAAGGGCTGACCTCGCATGAGGAATAAATGATTCTGGCGGGAGACATCGGTGGGACCAAAACGAACGTGGCCTTGTTCGACTGGACGACCGGACGCGTGGAACCGGCTCGCGCGCAGACCTTTCACAGCGCGGACTATACATCGCTGGAAGACGTTCTTGCAGAGTTCCTGAATCCGCCAGCCGCAAGTTCGCCTTCGGACAAAGAAGACGAGGCCGCCGTAGATTTCCCAGAGGGAGATCCAGCTGCAGTTGAGCATCCTATACCAGTCAAGATCGATGCCGCCTGTTTTGGTGTGGCGGGACCGATCATCGACAATCGTTGCCAAACCACCAATCTCCCGTGGATTGTGGATGGAAATGCGTTGGCGAAACGGTTCGACATCCCTTGCGTCCGACTGCTCAATGATTTGGAGGCAACCGCCTACGGCTTGTTGCTTCTGAAGCCTGATGAAACCGTGACCCTCAATGTCGGCACGCCATCGGGAAAAAAAGGAGCCTTGGCGCTGATCGCAGCCGGCACTGGATTGGGGGAAGCCATCCTGTTTTGGGACGGCGTGACTTATCGACCCATGCCCTCCGAAGGCGGCCATACGGACTTTGCGCCGAACAGCGACAGCGAGATCGAACTCCTCCGGCATCTACGCAGCAGCTATTTGCATGTCAGTTATGAGCGCATCCTCTCCGGTGCAGGGCTGCATGCCATTTACGAATTTCTGCGGGACACCAAGAAAAATGAGCCTACGTGGCTGGCGGAAAAACTCAAAGTCGGAGACCCGGCGCCGGTCATAGCGGAAGCCGGGCTGAAGGGTCAAGCCGACATCGCCAAGCAGGCGCTAGACCTTTTTGCCACGATCTACGGAGCGGAAGCAGGCAATCTCGCGCTGAAACCCTTGGCACTCGACGGGGTGTATGTGGGTGGCGGTATCGCTCCAAAACTTTTGGTGAAACTTCAGGACGGGACCTTCATGAAGGCCTTCACGAACAAAGGCCGTTACAAACGGTTGATGAGTTCGATTCCGGTGAAGGTGATGACAAACGATAAGACCGGGCTGCTAGGCGCTGCTTCAGTCGCCGCACAACTGGCGCGACCGGTGTCCGTATGACTACGCCACAAGATCTCGACTCTTTAAAACATCAGGCGGCGCTCAAAGCGCTGGAGTATGTGCGCGATGGAATGGTCGTGGGCCTTGGGACCGGATCAACGGCCAAGCATGTGGTGGTGGGTCTGGGAGTGCGGGTGCGAGCCGGATTAAAGATTCGTGGCGTGCCGACTTCCCTAGAGACAGCGGAGTTGGCCCGAAAGAACGGCATTCAGCTCATCGAGCATGAACACCACTGGGCCGTAGACGTGGCGATTGACGGCGCGGATCAGGTTGATCCCCAACTGAATCTGATCAAAGGCGGCGGCGGCGCGTTGCTGAAGGAAAAAATCGTCGCCTCGGCCGCTCGGCAGTTCATCGTGGTGGTGGATTATACCAAACGCGTACCGGGATTAGGCCGCTCCTTCCCCTTACCCATTGAAGTGGTTCCGTTCGGTTGGGGAAACACGGCACAGCAGATCGAGGTGTTGGGGGGGAAAGCCATTCTGCGAGAACGAAACGGACAGATCGTTGTCACTGAAGCGGGCCATTACATCCTGGACCTGCACGTTGAGCGGATCGATCGTCCGGCCGAATTGGAAGCTCAACTCGCCCGAATACCCGGTGTCGTAGAATCAGGCCTCTTCGTCGGACGCACCACGCTCCTCCTGGTGGGCACACCCCACGGTATCGACGTGCACAAACCTTCGGGCTCATGAATGGGAGCGGAGCAGAGGACAACGCGTTCACGCGCCGGCAAGCCCTGCTGTCGTTTTCCCGCACCGTTCGCTCCCTCCTGTCATTCGGCTTCCTCGGCGGCATGGTTCTGCCGCTTGAAACCCCTTGGCTTCTTCCGATTCGAAGGCCCAAAGGAGAAGAAATGGAACCTGAGACGACGCCCCAAAGGACGCTTGACGCTTATCGCCTACCTCGGCATGTCGTTCCGACACGCTATGAACTGCGGCTCGATCCGGATCTGACGAATGCCACCTTCGCTGGACGAGCTGCCATCACCTTGACTATCAAGGAACCCACTTCGGAGATCGTCCTCAATGCCGCTGAGCTGGAGATCACGGCGGCAACAATCCAATCCGATCACGCAGCGGCGCAGCCCGGCAAGATCGAGATGGACCACGCGCTCGACCGATGCAGAATCCGTTTTTCGACAAAGATTATGCCTGAAGCCGGGCAATTGGTGCTCACGTTCACGGGCAAGTTGAACGACAAACTCCGCGGCTTCTACCGAAGTACCTACAAGGATGCGGCAGGAACGCCCCACTCCATGGCAGCGACGCAATTTGAGGCCACCGACGCTCGCCGCGCCTTTCCCTGCTGGGACGAGCCGGACTTCAAAGCCGTGTTTGCCACGACCTTGGCCATTGATCCCTCGCTGACGGCTGTATCCAATACCAGAGTCTTGTCCGAACGGATTGAAGGCGGGAAGAAAGTGATGCAGTTCGCCGACTCAATTCCCATGTCCACGTACCTCGTCGCGTTCATCGTCGGCAAGTTGGAGGCGACCAGCCCGATTTCTGTCGGACGAGCGCCGCTACGACTGTGGGCGGTGCCAGGCAAAGGCCATCTGACGCCCTTCGGACTGGATATCGCCGCCGTCTCCCTTCGGTTCTTCGAAGACTACTACGGTATCCCCTACCCCGGCGATAAACTCGATCTCCTGGCCATTCCGGATTTCGCTTCCGGCGCCATGGAGAATTTAGGAGCGATCACGTTCCGTGAGACCGCACTGCTGGTCGATCAACAAACCGCCACTCATGCCGAGCTCGAACGGATCGCGGATGTCGTCGCCCATGAGAACGCACACATGTGGTTCGGGGATCTCGTCACAATGTCGTGGTGGAATGGGTTGTGGTTGAATGAAGCCTTTGCGACGTTCATGGAAATGTTGGCGGTGGACGCGTGGAAACCGGAATGGCAACGCTGGACCAGCTTTGGAGTCTCCCGAGCGGCCGCACTATCGGTGGATGGTTTGCAGAGCACGAGACCGATCGAATATCCCGTTCGCGCGCCGAAAGACGCCGACGCGATGTTCGACGTCCTCACGTATGAGAAGGGGGCCTCCGTCTTGCGGATGCTCGAGCAACACATCGGCCCGACGGTCTTTCGTGACGGAGTCCGTGACTATTTACACAGCCACGCCTATGCCAACGCCGACACGGGCGATCTCTGGGTCTCCCTTGGCAAGGCGGCAAAGCAGCCGGTTCCCGCACTGATGAACGGTTGGATCTTTCAGCCTGGCTATCCGCTTATCAGCGCGAACCTTGTTGAAGGCAACCAACTGGTCATCTCTCAACGGCGATTCGCCTATTTATCGGAGAACCGAACAAAGACAGAGCCGGGGACAGAGAGCTGGCACGTGCCGATCCAGTTACGGAGCACAGCCGGCGGCAAGAGCAGCACCCAGAAACTTCTACTGACGAAGAGAGAAACGAAAATAGTTCTGCCTGAGAAGTTCGAATCCGTGCTGCTCAACGAGGCCGGACATGGATTCTACCGAGCGCACTATTCAACAGAACTTCTGAAACGGCTCTTGAGCGCGGGAATCGAACGCCTTGCCGCCATCGAACGCTTCAATCTCATCAACGACGCGTGGGCGACCGCGGTGGCCGGGCTCATGCCGTTGACGGACTATCTTGACCTCACCGCGCAGTTCAAGAGCGAACGAGATAAGAATGTCTGGGTTGTGCTTCTCGAATCCTGTTCCCTGTTGAATCGGATCATCGAACCGACCTATCGACCGTCACTTGAAGCGTTGGTGCGAGACCGAGTCGGTCCCGCTGCGGACGAGTTGGGCTGGTCGCCGCGAGACAATGAGAACGACCTCGCGCGGCAATTGAGGGGCGAACTGATCGGCGCGCTGGGAAAACTCGGCAACGATCGAGCAGTTCAAGCACGCGCGGCCGAACTGTATGCCGCATATCGCAAAGATGCGAGAACCGTCGACCCGAACATCGTACCCGCTCTCGTCGGGATTCTGGCTCATGCAGGGGACGAAACCCGATATGAGGAGTTCTCCGAGGGTTACCGCGCCGCAACAACGCCTCAAGAAGAGCGCCGTTACCTTTTTTCGCTCACGGGGTTCCAATCGAAGACACTTCTCGAACGGACGCTGGCTCGCACCATCACGGGTGAGATTCGAACGCAGGACGCTCCCTTTATCGTCGGTGCAGTATTAGGAAGCGTGTATGGGCGGGAATTGGCGTGGACCTTCGTCAAAGCGAACTGGGACACCATGGACCGGCTGTTCCCCAAGCAAGGTCTCCGCCGCATGTGCGGCGGCATCGTCAGCCTCGCCACTCCCGAACTTGAACGGGACGTCCGCGACTTCTTCACCTCAAGAAACATCGACCTCGGCGGCAAGATACTGGAACAATATCTTGAACAGTTACATATTGCCGTAACGTTGAGAGGGCGTGCCAGCGTTGAACTGAGCACGTATCTACTCCGGCCCGCCAATAGCTGATAGAGGCCTACCCTCCGCCTACCACTTCGCCGCAATCCGTAACGTCCCCTGTCGACGCAATCGACGAGATGGAGGCTCGACTTCATTCCTATATAGGCACATCGTGTTTTCTTTGTTCGATTTCATGCTTTTCCTTGGGCTGTCCGGAGCAAAGCGTAGACTCAACCAGTAGAGCTCGGTCGAGATTTTGCTCACTGTGGAAAGCTGAAGAATGTTCAGACCGTCCTGGATCTTCCGGACAACGTGGATGGGATTCATCTCAGTCTCGTGGCTGATTCTACTTTGGCTTGCCACTCATCGGTCCGAGTCACCCGTGATTTTCCATTGCTATTCAGTGAAGTATGCCTTCTTTCTATCAGCGATCTTCTGCATGGTCGTCGCCTGTTCACTCATGAAACAACAGTTCTATCGTTACAGACGGGTGCTCGCGCTTCTTCTGATCTCACTTTGTGGCGCCCTTGTCACTGCGGAAACGTATCTTCGTCTGGCAGATCCATTGGGCCTTTCCTACTTCCAGGAAACCTCCCGTTACCAGCTCGATCGCATTTCAGATCCCGCGCTGGTCTTTCGCCACCGTCCTTTCTGGAAGGCGACTTATCAAGGCGTCGAGGTGCGGTTCAACGAGTTCGGCCTGCGCGATGAGCCCATTGGTCCAAAGATGGCTTCGGAGTATCGCGTTCTCATTCTGGGCGATTCGGTTCCCTTCGGATGGGGCGTTCAGCAGGAGCAAACGTTTCCTGCCAAACTCCAGCAGATACTCACGATCCGGTCGGGACAGCCCGTTCGCGTCATCAACGGAGGGGTGGCGGGTTATAACACCGTTCAGGAGTATACGTTTCTCGAGAAACAGGGATTGAGCTTTGAACCGGATCTGATTTTGCTGTTCTATCACTCGAATGATATAGAGACGACCGTTGCGCTCTATGACCCGTCTCGAGCCCTATCTCTGGAAGGCAAGTCTCCGCCTCAACTGCTGGAAGTCCTTCTTGAGCGGACCTGGCTCTACCGGCTCATAGTCTATGCGGCGCGGTACGGCTGGTTCAGCGCAGACCGACCCTCTGACCACCAGGTCGAAGAACTCACACACAGCCCGGGGTGGATAGAATCCATGAATGCGCTGCGGGCGATGTCGAGACTCTGCGGTGAGCGCAAGATTCCACTGGCTGTGTTCTTCGTTCGCGTCTGGGCGACTCCGCTGAACGACGCCTTGCTTGAGGAGGTCCGTCACGTCACAAACCCCGTACCAATACAAGATATGCGATCTTGGTTTGCCGGCAAAGAACTTCGATCCTATATGAATTCCCGTGTCGATCCACATTTCAACGTCAAAGGCCATCAAGTGACGGCCGAGAGAACGGCCGATTTTCTTGTTCACCAACTTGGTGTGCCTATGAATCTACAACTCTCCGCCACGCAGGTTCATTGAAGCATCGAGATTGTCCTGCGCCACATCTTGTTGTAGCCTGATGACACGGTGGTCATGCGGCTACTTGCAGCACTCAGCATCCTATCTTTCCTTCCCGCTCTGTTGATCGCATGCGGTGGAGATACTCCTCCTCAGAACTCGACGGCAACTGCTCCTCCTGCATCCATCAACCTTACGCTGCAAACCGTGACCACCAGCCTGAGCTCTCCTGTCTTTATGACTGCAGCTCCCAACGACAACTCACAGCTCTTCATCGTGCAGCAAGGTGGCCAGATCAGAATTTTCAATTTCGTCGCCGGATCGCTTGGGTCCACGCCATTCCTGACTCTCAGCGGAATCATGTCTGGAGGTGAACAGGGCCTCCTCGGCATGGCCTTTGATCCAAGCTATTCCGTGAACCGTCGGTTCTATGTGTTCTATACGGACAACAACGGCGATCTCGTCCTGGTGCGGTACTTGGGGGACGCCATGAATCCGAACCTCGCCGATTCCTCTTCGGCGACGGCGCTCCTCACGATTCCACACCCGACCAATTCAAACCACAATGGCGGCATGGTCGCATTTGGCCCCGATGGGTGTCTGTACATTGGACCTGGCGATGGAGGGAGCGGCGGGGATCCGAACAACCATGCGCAGAATGTAAACCAGCGGCTCGGGAAACTCCTGCGGCTTGACCCAAATACAGGGGGTGCTTGTACGTTTCAAACAACCAATCCATTTGATGGGGTGAGTGGGGACATCCTGGTGTGGAGCCTCGGCCTTCGCAACCCTTGGCGCTTTTCTTTCGACCGGCAAACGGGCGACCTTTATATTGCCGACGTCGGGCAAGGTTCACGAGAAGAGGTCAGCGTCTCATTAGCATCGAATGCCGGACGGGCGGTGAACTATGGCTGGCGGCTGATGGAAGGACTTCTCTGTTTCAACCCGTCGAGCAATTGTAACCCCGGAGGTCTCATCCTTCCCGTATTGGACTATGCCAACGATGGTACCACCTGCGCCGTGACGGGCGGCTATGTGTATCGCGGCAATGCGATACCAGCCCTTCGCGGGACCTATTTCTATGCAGATTTCTGCGCAGGCTGGGTCAGAAGTTTTCGATTTCAGGGCGGGCAAGCGACGGAACAGACGGAATGGCCGCTTCTTAGCCCACCCGGAAGATTCGTCACCAGCTTCGGCGAAGACGCCCAGGGCGAACTATACGTCATGACCCAAGGCGGCGGCCTCTTCAAGATCGTAGCCAACTGATAAGCCGACAGCCTGAGCTCAAGGTTCTAGTGCAACACCGGTTTCCTGGTCGATCCAGGAACCAAGGAGTTGCACATGACACAGGATCAACGATGGGGCCGCATGGAGCGCGAGGAGTTGAGTCGCATGTTGGCCTCAACCGGAAGAGTCGCTGTGACTGACAAAACCCCCGGACGGTCGGCTCTTGAAATCCAGTAATCACTCCGACCCACGACGTATCTTCTCTCCTTTGTCCTTCCTATGTCCTTCCTATTTCACCCACTCCTAGCCGGATGACCTGGGTGCCTCGGACTGCGCGCGTCCAGCGAGCACATTCTGATCGTGCGCGCTGCGTGAGCACTCGAGGCCCTAGGTCACCCGGCCTCTTCCCACCCTTTCGAGGGATTGCCCAGCAATCAGGGCCCCATTACCCTAAGACCTCCACAGTCAAGTTTGTGTCAATGGAAGATACGCGAGGCAAACACATGCCGGTTAGGCGCTGTCCCAAGTGCGGAACCTCAAAAACCACGTTGGCCCCCCGACGAACAGTGTCTGATCGCCTGCTTGGAGCCCTCACCATTTACCCCTGCCGGTGCCAGCTCTGCAGCCATCGCTTTCGCACGTTTTTCGGTCGTCCCAGCACTAATCCCCGCCGCAACTTTGAACGGGTCCCGGTGCAGTATCCGGTGTGGTTTCAGTTAAGTTGTTCGGCAGCCCAAAGTCTTGGTCAATCCGGAACGATTATCAATCTGTCCATCCGTGGCTGCCGCATCAAGAGCTCTGCTACCGTTCCCAAAGGCACAGTTTTGCGGCTGGAGTTCCAATCCTCAACCCACGCCTTTCCGATCACAATCGATGGCGCGATGGTCCGTTCCCGCACGAACGACAGCATCGGCCTCCGCTTCGTCAGTCTGCTTCGAGAAGAAGAGCGTCGCATTCGGCGGATCGTCGATCTGCGGCTGCCGACCCCTCCCCGCTGATTCAGCAGTTTCCCGTCGTTTTATTCGTGCCGCAACACGGTTAACGGCCGCTGCCCTAGAATGCGGAAGGTACTTAGAAAGCCGACCATGAGAGTGAGCACGATCGTGAGCACGAAGCTGACGGTGAGCAGTCCAGGTTGCAGAGTCCACGGCAGGTCGAACACAAATTGCAACACTCCCCAAGAGAGTACACTCGCTAGCACAACACCGATGAGCCCCGCTACCGCTCCCATCAGCGCGTACTCCACGGCGAAGGAACGGGCGATGAGCCCACGGGTCGCGCCCAGCGCTTTCAGGATCACCGACTCGTAGAGACGTCGATAGCGCGTCGCGGCTAAGGCCGCGGCCATGACAAGCAAGCCGGCCAAAACACAGAAGAAGGCCACCGCTCTGATGGCCAGCGAGAGACGATCCAACATGCGGGCAAAGTTGTCCAGCACATCAGCGATATTAATGGCGGTCACATTCGGAAAAGCCGACACGAGGGCTTGCTGAAGCGGTACTTCTTGCTCCGGCGGCACGCGGACCGTGGCCACATACGTGATCGGCGCGTTCTCCAATGATCCGGGCGACAAGATCATATAGAAGTTTGTCGAGAAGTTGCCCCACTCTACCTTCCGGATGCTGCTCACTTCTGCAGACATCGTCACCCCCTGAATATCAAATTCAAGCGCCGACCCGATCTCCACGCCCAGATACTTCGCTGCTTCTTCCTCGACCGATACCAACGGCCTCGTGAACGTTTCACCAGGTTCCCACCACTTGCCTTGTACAAGGCTATTGTCCTTTGGCAGACGATCGAGGTGAGTGAGCACATACTCTCGTGAGAGGTACCAGTTCTTGCGTTTCTCGCTCCTGGCTTCCTGCTTCTGTTCCTCCTCTTCGGTCACGCTTTCGTTTTTGACCGCCTGCCCGTTGACGGCGGCGAGTCGAGCACGAACCAAGGGCGTCACTTGTGGCGCCATCTCTCCGGTTCGCTCATGGAGCAACCTCCTCAGGCCCTCTACTTGATCCGGTTGAATGTCGATAAAGAAAAAGGTCGGCGCGTCAGTAGGACGATTGTCCCCGATTTGCTGGAGCAGGGATCGCTCGAGTAGTCCAACCGCGACGATGACCATCACTCCGATTCCAATCGACATCATCACGCTGGTCGCCTGAGTCCCCGGTCGATGTACATTGCCGATGGCATGCCGGATGCTGAGCGCTCGGGGCGCAGGCACGAATCGAAGGGCGCGGACGAGCAACGCGGCCGCCAACCATAGCAGGAGGACCGCAAGCGTCACTGCACCCAAGAAAAGCAACCCGATCTGCCATGACTCCGCCTGCCAGATGGAGAGCGTGATGAGCCCTCCTCCAATGCCGACGGCCACGCCCAGACTCGTCCGGTCCAGGTTTCTAAGCCACTGCGTGGCGCTTGCTTTCCAGTCGCTCCGGGAAGTCTGTTCCATCTCTAGCGTCCCGATCTCTCGTCGAAAGATCAGCGCCGGCCTGATCTCTCGAATGCCCAGCAGAGGCCAGGCGGTAAAGAGAAGTGTGGTGAGTACACCGAGGGCCAAACCTTTAAAGATGGGCAGCGCCGAGGACAGTTCCAACGTGGAGGAGAACTGAATTTGATCGAGCAGCTCGACGGCAAACGTTCGCATAAGGAGGTGGGGCACAAGATGCTGAAGAGCCACGCCGATCAGGAGGCCTGCCGCGCTGCCGATGCATCCCAATAAGAGCGCCTGCCCGAGATAGGTTCGCACGACCGTCGAGGACTCTGCCCCCAATGTCTTCAAAATGGCGATCGTCTGGAGCTTTTCGCGCAGAAAGGCCCGGACGGAAGTTGCCACACCAATACCGCCGACGAACAACGCCGTCAAGCCGACCAGGCCAAGATAGCGGGCGAGTTGGTCGAGGAATTGTTTCAGTTGCGGCTGAGCATCCCGATAGGTCGAAACCCGCGCGCCGTCACTCGATAGTCGACCGCGCAACTCATAGAGCAACGGGTGCAGCGATGTGTCCGGTGGAACCTTTAAGAGGTATCGTTCTCGGACACGACTTCCGAGTTTGATCAGGTCCGCGGCAGCCAGGCCGTCGCGCGAGATCATGACGCGTGGGCCTAGGCTGAAGGCGTTGGCCATCCGGTCCGGCTCCTTGCGAATGACGCCGGTGATCACAAAGGTCGCCTGGCCGATTTTCAGGCGATCACCCGCAGAAAGGCCCATTCGAATGAGGAGAGACTGCTGCACGACTGCCCCGAAACATGTCGCGTGAGACATAAAGCGTGAAGCGCGAAGCGCGGACAAAGCCAGGGATGGGCTTCCGGATGCCTTGCCGCACGATCTCTCTGAAAGCGCTAAGAGATCTGTAAGCGGTCTGGCCGGCTCGACTATCACGGCTCCATAGAGAGGATAGTTGGGTTCCACGCCTTTCAACTCGACAATCTGTGTCGTCCGCGGTTGTTGTCCGGCATCTTCCCTGCCATCTGCCGCCATCGCCACCAATTCACTGGCATGCGAGATTAGTATTCCGCGTTGAGCCAGCGACTGAAGAACTTCTTTGCCGTTGTCACTAACAGGTCGCGTGAGGCGGATTTCGAGATCGCCGCCCAACAAGCCGCGTGCTTCTCTGGCGACGGCTCGCTCTACGTTGGCCGCAAACAGCGCCACGCCGACTAACGCTCCGACTCCTAAGGCGATGCAGACGAGGAAGTACAAGAAATGTCGCCAAGCGCCGCGCGTCTCCCGCCAGGCCATCTTCAGTGGGAATCCTGTCATACGCGCCCTTTATAAGACGAAGTCGTCGGTTGCGATTCGGCCGTCCCGAAGCGCCACGACTCGCTCCATGCGAGAAGCCAGCATCTGATCGTGGGTCACAAGGACGAGCGTCGTGCCGTAATCCCGGTGTAACGCAAGCAACAGATCGATTACTTGCTGCCCCGTGGCAGAATCCAGATTGCCGGTTGGTTCATCAGCCAAGAGGATGGGTGGACGGCAGGCGAAGGCGCGTGCCACTGCGACACGCTGTTGCTCACCCCCTGACAGCTGCACAGGATAGTGCTGCTGTCGCTGCCCGAGCCCAACGGCCCCCAGCAGTTCGCTGGCCCGCTGTCTCGACTGATCGTCTCCCATGAGTTCGAGGGGGATAGATACATTCTCCAATGCCGTGAGCGTCGGGATCAAATGAAAGGACTGAAAAATGTAGCCGATCTTCTCCCGACGAAACCGGGCCATCGTACTTTCCGGCATCGTGGTGATTTCGTGACCATCCAAGCGAATTGAACCGGAGGTGGGTCGATCCAGTCCCGCGATAAGTCCAAGCAAGGTGGACTTTCCGCTTCCGGATGGTCCCACAATGGCGACCCGCTGCTTTTGCGGAATTTCAAGCGTGGCATCCTCGAGAATGGTCACAGCATGCCCCCCCGCGGTCAGACGCATCGTCACATGCTCAATGGCAATCATGACTCCCCTGGTTCTCGCTGTGTGTAGGCAGAACGCTTTTCATATTATACTGTACGACGATGCGTGAGCAGGCGCTTTTCAACACGATGCGATGGCGGCCTTGCATGCCGGTTTTCTTTCTCGCCGTGCTTGCTGTGATGGGTTGCGAGCAATCGGCGCCACCCAGCGACAGGACCTTGCCTTCAGGCTCATCTCCAGAGGGAAATACCGTCACGAGTGAGACGCAGGATTCACCGCTCAAGCATGCTTCTCCGATGATGGACACCCGTCCTCGCATTGTAGCCCTTGGGAATAGTTTGACGGCGGGCGCGGGAGTCGCTGCCGGAGAATCTTACCCCGCCCGGCTGCAACGGCGGTTAGAGGAAGCCGGATTTCGCTATCGCGTCATCAATGCCGGAGTCAGCGGCGACACTTCAGCGGGTGGATTGCGTCGGATCCCATGGGTGCTGAACAGCAAGCCCAGCATTGTGATCTTAGAACTCGGCGTAAACGATGGGATGCGCGGATTCGATCTTGCCGATGTCCGTTCAAATCTGGAAAAGATTATCACGCGTTTACAGGCCGAACACGTGACGGTCGTGCTGGCCGGGATGAAGCTACCCTCCAACTATGGCACGGATTATACTGCACGTTTTGCAGCTATCTACCCGGAGCTGGCTCAACGCTATCATCTAACATTGATGCCATTTTTCTTGGAGGGTGTTGCGGCGAGACCTGAGCTGAATCAGCCGGACGGGGTCCATCCGATCGGAGAAGGTTACCGGATCATCGTTGAGAACGTGTTCAAAACCCTCACGCCCCTCCTGACGCAACAGCCAGAAGCGGCGCCGCAGTTACCGATCAAAAACGCTCCAACCTGATCTAATTGATCAGCTGGGAATTCAGGCGTCACCCTGTGGAAATGCTAGGACTTCTTGAAAAAGGTGTCGTACACGCCATAGGCCAGAATCGCGAAGATGAATGTGTAGTAAATGGAAGATATGCCGCTGTAATCGGGAGCCCCTCCCTTCGGCTCATTCGCGAGAACGAGTGCGACGTTCGTTCCAATCACCAGAAAAAACGCCACCATACTTACCACAATCCGGTTCATAGTTCCCCTCCCGTGGTTTATAAAGCGCAAAAAACGAGCCGATTGTACAGAACTTCTGAGCTGGAGCGCAAGAGGGGCGCGATGTGATCGTGGGAAGGAGAGAATTACAAACGCGGTGATTTCGTCAGAGCTTTCAGAGTTGCCGCCATTTCTCTGAATGAAACAGCCAAGGTGTCCAATTGAGTCCCCTTTTCGATCAATTCGCCGGCGACGGCCTTCATTTTGCCGTCGAGTTTCCCCATTTCATCGGACAGGTCCGCCACTTTGGCGATAACAGCCTTATAGGCGCCTAATTCTTGTTGCATGTCTTTACAGGCAGCTTGCGCCGTTTTCGCTTCCTCGGTCGTCGTTTGCAGTTGGTTGCTCAAACTCCCCAGGTATGTTTCCCGATCCCTCATGTCGGCCTCAAGAGCCATTTGAATTTTTTCGCTCTCGCGCCGCCGTTCATCGACATATCGGAAGGTCTGAATCCAACTAGAGACGTCCTGTGATGCGTTCTCGGGAATTTCCGGAAGTGGTTGCGCCTGTTCAATCGCTTCCATTGCCGGCTGCAACCATTCCATGAAGATCATAATATCGCTCAACTTGATATCGGCCACCGAGTTTAGACTGGCTTTGGACTTCACTGGCTGGCCTTGTCTTCTCGCTTCACCGAACTCCCGTGGCTTTTGGGACCTTCGTTGGGTCCAGCGATAGCACTCGAGCAACACGGCCACGCAATGCCGGCACATGGGCTCTTCCGTTAAAGTGCACGAACATTTGGTGACAAGATAGCCGTCCTTCAATCGGATGGTTTGTTCGTAGAGACCGGACCGGCCGATCACCGCAGAAGAAATTTGCACGTCATCCGCCTCAACGAGGCGCACTCGATTATCGGCAAGATACTGATTGCCCATCTGAAAAGCCCCAGGTTCGACCACAGACTCAATCATAGGAGGGTTCAACAAACTGAGACGTTCGGCGGTGCAGGGGATTCGGCTTCGCATACTAACTGTGTGAAACCTAGGTGATGCTACCAGCCTATGGTGTACTGCGTCTCTCCGAGACTGTCAAGATTTTCATTACGTTGAGCGACTGTTTGTTCCTTACAATCGGATCGACCGTTCCGCGAGGCCACCCAGACTAAGCGAAGGGCTCTTTCAACGTCGCGTTATTTTTGAAGACTTTGCCACAAGTACCAGGAAGCGATCGTCTGATAGGGACGCCAGTTTTCCCCAATGCTTCTGAGCTGGGTGCCGGTCGGCAGGGATTTCAATGCATAGCTCTGCTGGACGGCTTTTCGAATGCCGAGATCGTCCACGGGTAAGACATCCAGCCGGTTGAGCGCAAAAATCAGGAACATTTCCGCAGTCCACCGTCCGATCCCGCGAATTGCTATCAGTGAGGCAATGATTTCCTCATTCGACTGACTGGTAAACCGTCGGGGAGTAATCAGCTTATCGCAAAATCCAGCGGCCAGATCCTGGAGATAACCGGCCTTCTGAGCAGAAAGCCCGACTCCGCGAAGCGACTGGACAGAAGTCAGCGCGACGGTATGCGGCGTGGGGCGATGGTGCGGGTAGAGCGCGACGAATCGATTGAAAATCGTGGCTGCGGCCCGAACAGAGAGTTGCTGAGAGATGATCGAGTCGCAAAGCGTCAGAAAGTAGCTTCGACGGGGAGACAAGTTGCAGGCGCCAACACGGGCGATGAGCCCTCGCATGACCGGGTCCGACCCAGCCAAATGCCCACAGGCGACTTGATGATCATTGGTAACCTGAATCGTTCGACGCTTGGCGGGGCGAACAGGTATGTCTTGCAAGAGACCCATCGCTCAAGTGCCTCTTAGACATTCCCGAAAGGGCTACGTTGAGGAATTCTGCGAGCCCAGAACGAAGCTGAAGACCCTTTTCAGCCTCCTAGAGGCGAGAATGGGTTCCGTCACAGAATGGCGGCTTTTTCGTGCGTTTGCATCCACAGAACGCCACCCGTTTCTTCTCTTCAAACGTCACTTCCATCGGCACAAAGCTTGTTCCAGTGTGAGACCCATCGCAGAAGGGCTGCGTCTTGGACCTCCCACATCGGCACCAATACACAGTTCCAGGGCCCACCTCCATGATATACGGCGCTCGTTGTGCAATCACTGCTTCATCTGCCATGGATTCTCCTTTTCTACATTTGGGCAAGAGGCTAGGGACACGGGACTAGGGCGACCTGCCCACTCTCCTGCCCTTGCCTTGGTCGTCTCAGCGGCACCGACGCGGCGGACCCTGTGCGCTCACGGGAGTGAGCCACACATAGTCGGCAACCCCATCTCGTAACATCTCCCGGATATCTTCTGGGCGGGTTTTGTCCACCGACGCCAGATAAATCGTGAGTTGCTTCACGGTACTTACTCGCTTCAGGACGCGGTTCGGCACCGGCAGATTGTACTGAATGTGCCCTCCGCCTGTGTAACTGACGATCGGTCCCTCTGGCGACCCGTTACCGACGTGAAACGCGCGAAGCGCCTCTACGATCGATTTCGCCATCCCTTCATCGCGGAACATCGAAGCCTCATACATCGTTTGATAATCTCTCTCCGAGCCGCCCCCATGACATTGCTGGAGCTGATGAAGGATCTTTTCACGATAGGCTGCGTCGTCGACAAAGGATTCGCTCCGCATGCCCCACTGGTCCATTTCGGGGTCGACCAAGGCGCCGGCAAGTCCCTGTTTCACCACTCGCCGGACCAGAGGGCGAGGTGGATTCAAAGCCCGCATGGGAAGCCGATGCTCTCGAGCAAACATTATCAACGGCTCGTAATCCTCATACGCGCCTCCCCAGCTCTGCTGCCAATGCGAGTCCTGGAGAAACTGCTCGCGCGTCATCGTCGGTTGGGTGAGATATCGTTCGAGAGCTGCCTGGCCGTCCCATCCCAACATCTCGATGGCAAGGATCGGCCGCCGATTGTTCTCTAACAGAGCATTGAGCACCTTCACAGCAGCCTCGATATGAAATGAATTATGATGCTCCTCTCCCAGATAGACGACATCTTGCTTGGCGAGTTGATCAACCAATGCACTCAAGGAAATCGAACGGTGGGTCTTTGTCTCGTGAATCGACCATTCATCCAATGTCTCGATGGCCGAGGCGATCGAACCGGAAATACTCGCTGATTCCCCCGCAATTGATGCGGGTGAGCAAGCAGGGACCCAGGCTAGCACAGTGCACAGTGCGAGATGAACGAACAACGTGTACGAATCTCCGCACTGCCTTCCAGGAATCATCATGTCTTCTCCTAACATAGACCCACCGCGCCAGCAAGTGCATCATCTTGACTCCCTTTCCCGACCACCGCTATTCTCTTTCATGTTTGTTATTCAGCCACAGTGATCGCGCCTCATGCCTCTCCATCCCCGTCACCTGGCCGAATTCCGAGAGCGCCTCAGCCGCGCGCGCGGATCGGACGATGGGGGGTGGGAGGCATCCCGGCGGCTGGTCGCATCCTCTGAGATCCACACGACACTTGGGCGCTTGCTCACTGCTCTCCAACACGCCGTTCTTCCTTCCGAGATCAAGAAAGAAATCGAGCTTGCACTGTGTTTGAAAACCGTCAACCGCGTTCAGGACCTTCCGGGAGAGCGGCTGAAAGAACTGACCGGCCTTGGCCCGACGAAAGCCATCCGAGTGCTCTCCTTATTTCTAGGCTTGACAGAGTCCCCCACCACATCGATCGCCATCCCCAATGTTGTCGCAAGTCAGGTCGAAGACTTCGTCCGAAGCCACAAAAATCCTTTCGATCTCCTCTTGGAAGCTGATGTCGCTTCGCTGCTCGACCTCGGAGCTGGAGACCTATCCTTTGCCTCGGAGCTCGTGAGCCTATATCTGCCCTCTTTATCGGAACGCCACCAACCGTTCACGGTCCATTGTCTCGACCGACTGCACCCTCGTTCGAAACTTGGCGGACCATTGCATGCAGAACAAGACCTCTTACAACGGCTTCAGTGGTTGGAGAATCTCCGTTTTCGCTTTTGGGGCGATCAAGACATGTTCACCATGAATACGTCGGACAGGGGGACGACACTTGCTCCCCGCTATACCATCGTTACGTGCTGGGCGCCGGCGACTCCCACGTTTGCCTATGAGCCCACACGGTTGTCGCGTGAAACCATCCACGAACATTTGCGGCTAACGAAGGGGACGTTTCAGACGGTCCGCGTCGATGGCGAAGACGCGCTCGAGGTCAATCACACGGGACGGATGCTGTTGTTTCCCCCTTGGAAGTTCGACATTCGAGGTCCCTTGGCGTTACTCGACCTCATGGCACGTCGCGGACTGCTCTGCATCCTCGGCGCCGTGGACACACAGGTATTCTGGGAATTGCTCTCCCAATTGGTGGCAGACCCTCGTCTGCGAGCGATGAACGACGTTTTGACGCCGGATCGAATCGCTGACCGGTGGGACACTCTTTTCAGACCGCTCAATGATGTACCGGTGGGAAGTGCTTTGAATCTTTCCGATGTCACAAGCCTGCGACCTGATATTCCCCATGTGCTCCCGCAGAGAGAGGGTCGGCCATCAACCTACCGGTTCCGTCATGTGGAGATACGACGCGGCGCGGTGTTTGAAGGAATGCCGGTCAGCAGTACAGCCAAGCGGTTCAAAGATATGGCGGAAGAAACACCGCCTTGGTTTCTTATCCTCGTCCCCGATGATCCCTCACGATGGACTGATGAAGAGGCGATCTTGTAAGTGCCCACACCATTGTTTGCCTTGCGCCTGCTGCACGAATCAGCAAACACCGGAAAAATTGACCGTCTAAGGAGCGTTTGCTAGACTTCGACAGTGTCCCGCCTATTATCGAACCTGACCCACATTTCAGCGGACTAAGCCAGCGTGAACAGCCCACGATCCATCCGCTCTATTCAAGAGAACGTCGCCCTTGTCATCAAGGGGAAGCCTCACGTCATCGAAATGGCAGTGGTATGCCTCCTAGCAAGAGGACATCTGCTCATTGAAGACGTCCCCGGAGTCGGCAAGACGACCTTGGCTCATAGTTTGGCTCGATCGCTTGATTGCTCGTTCAAGCGAATTCAATTTACGAGCGACCTCCTGCCATCGGACATCATCGGCATTTCCATGTTCAATCGCCAAAAGCAAGCCTTCGAGTTCATGCCGGGACCGATTTTTGCCAATATCGTCCTTGCCGATGAGATTAACCGGACCACACCAAAAACCCAAAGCAGCTTGTTGGAGGCGATGAGCGAAGCTCAGGTGTCGGTGGATAACCAGACCCATCCGTTACACCAACCATTTATGGTGATTGCCACTCAAAATCCTGTGGAATATCATGGGACTTTCCCTCTCCCTGAGTCTCAGCTCGACCGATTTCTGATGCGCCTACGAATCGGCTATCCGACACCGGAAGAAGAACGGAAAGTGCTGGATCGTCCTCACTCATTGCATCCTGCCGAGGATTTGCAACCTGTGATGATAGCCCAGGAGTTGCTGGACCTTCAAAACGCAGTCGATAAGGTTCGACTCGATGAGAGTTTGATGGATTATCTCCAGGCCATCATCCAATGCACACGTCAGACCGAGCTTCTATCGCTTGGCGTCAGCACCAGGGGAGCGCTCGCCCTCTGCAAAGCGGCCAAGGCGTTAGCGATCGTTCGGAACCGCGATTACTGTCTTCCGGATGACATCAAGGAGCTGGCGCCGATTGTCCTCTCGCACCGCGTGATGCTGGACCGAGGACATGGAACGCGCGGGAAAGGCTTCGAGCAGGTCGAACGAATTATCGAGGATATTCTCGAAAGTGTCCCGGTTCCTGTTTGAGAAGTTCGGTCCGGATGGTCCCCTCAGTCCTACATGAGTCATGCGCGCGAAGTCTTTTCAGAAATTTTTCCGCTGGTTCTACCGCAACCGCTCCCTCCGACTCACATCTGAAGGAACCCGTTTTCTACTCCTGACTATCGCGGTGGGGGTCGCCGCGATCAACACAGGCAACAACCTCTTCTATCTCCTCTTGGCCATGATGTTGAGTTTGATCGTCATTTCCGGGCTCTTATCCGAGCAATGTCTCAGGAAACTGACCTTCAAGAGATATCTCCCGAATGAAATCTTCGCCAACCAGCCAGCGATGGTCACCCTTTCGATCACCAATCACAAACTTCACCTGCCCAGTTTTTCTCTCGGGATTCTCGATGTCGTGGATGACACGAATATCGATCGTGGTCT
>JBQTHT010000219.1:0-1559 GCA_052389595.1 Nitrospiraceae bacterium | reverse complement strand
AACGAAAAGGTTTACCAGGAGAATGTCGATTTCGATATCTCTCGATACAAGCCCTGCGTCTTTAACGGGCAACCCTGCTGAGTCACGCCGCTTCGCTCCCGCTCGCCGTCCTTCATCTCCATCGCCGTCTCACTTCTCCTTTATTCGAATTCACGAATCTGCTGACGCCGGCAAAAGTGATGATGCTATGCTCGCAACATAATCGATTAGCAATGACCATGAACCTTTTTCATACTCTGGCAAACCGGCGCGTGGCGGCTATGCTGCCTCTCGGATTCGCTTCAGGGTTGCCGTTGGCTCTCACCGCTGGAACATTGCAAGCTTGGCTGACCGTGGAGGGAGTGGATCTGCGCACGATCGGCATTTTGACATTGGTCGGCGTCCCTTACACGCTCAAATTTCTTTGGGCGCCCGTAATGGATCGATTTTCCCCTCCCTGGTTGGGCCGTCGAAGAGGCTGGATGATCGTGACTCAAACAGCATTAGTCTGCGGGATTGCCACGATGGGGGTGGTCGGGACGGGAGAGACGCCGGCTATCATAGGGATGTTGGCGGTACTCGTGGCCTTTGCGTCCGCTTCACAAGATATCGTCTTTGACGCGTATCGGGCCGATGTGCTTCATGCGGAGGAACGCGGCTTCGGCGCGGCAGTGTCGGTCACGGGGTATCGCATCGCCCTCCTCATCGCCGGGGCGGTCGCGCTCATCATTTCAAAATATATTGGATGGTCTGAAACGTATTTTTTGATGGCCGGATTGATGGGGCTGGGAATCGTCGCGACGGCGCTGAGTCCGGAACCTTCCATTGCAGTGGCTGCGCCCAAAAGCCTGAGCGAATCATTGTGGGGACCGTTGCAAGAATTTTTCTCGCGCTCGCCGGCCGTGAGTTTGTTGCTTCTGATCGTTCTGTATAAATTAGGAGACGCGTTCGCTGGAACGCTGACTACCGCCTTTCTGATTCGAGGCATGGGATTCGATCAGGCGGAAGTGGGAATCGTGAATAAGGGCATGGGTATGGCCGCGACGATCGTCGGCGCCTTGGCGGGCGGCGCATTAATGACGAGACTGGGACTGTTTCGATCGCTTTTAATGTTCGGACTGCTGCAAGCGGTGTCTAATTTGTCGTTCATGTTGTTGGCTTGGTTCGGGAAAAGTTACACGATCATGGCCTCAGCGATTGCTTTTGAAAATATTGCAGGCGGGATGGGAACCGCCGCGTTTGTGGCCTTGGTCATGTCGCTCTGCGACCATCGGTATACCGCCACCCAATTTGCGCTGTTGTCCGCCGTTGCGGCGCTCGGAAGAGTATTCGTGGGTCCACCGTCGGGATACATCGTGGAAGCGGTCGGATGGACGTCGTTTTTCCTGCTGAGTTTCCTTGTCGCTCTTCCGGGCCTTGCCCTGCTCTGGAAACTGAAACCTGCCCTGCAACAGGAAGCCTCCGCCTAAAGTCCTATCTCACGCTATTTTCTTCTGCAAGAACAGCACATACAACATCAGAACGGGAAGCGGGGCAAAGAGGAACGGCACGAACCACGGCCAGAGATCCCTTCCTCGAAC
>JBQTHT010000218.1:0-20643 GCA_052389595.1 Nitrospiraceae bacterium | reverse complement strand
GTCTATCGATCTCGGCGTCTGGGCTGAACTTCGCGAACTCGGCAAAGAGGACGACCTGTTCAACACGCTGATCGCCCATTTTATAAACGAGACGCCCGGCCATCTCGAAATCCTTCGAGCGGCGCTTCTTAGAGGTGACGCGCCGGCAGTCGCTCGCATGGCTCATGAACTGAAGGGGAGCAGCGGCAATTTGGGCGCCAAAGTCATGAGCCGATTGTGTGACCAGCTCCAAGTCTGTGGAAAGGCCGGCGATCTCGCTGCCGCAAATCCGCTGTGTAACCGGCTTGAGGCGGAATTTGACCGAGTGCAGCGGCGAATCCGCGCCGAGCAAGCGAACGCCGCGCAAGAATCGTCGGGCAAAAGGGAAGCGCCGCAGCCGCCCGACCGGCTTGCTTGTGCGTCGGATGACTCGGAGATCCCCAACGCGGCATGACTCACGTGAGAAGGTATACGGAGTCACCCACAGACCGCCGGTTCGCTTGTCAGTGCGCCCTGCGCGCTGCTCCGCCGATGACAGGGCATCACCCACCGACGAAGGACTTCCATGGCCTCTATTCTCGTCGTCGATGACGACGCCCAAATCCGGTCTCTCCTGAGGCAGGCGCTTGAGCGCGCCGGCTTCGAAGTCAGAGAAGCGAGCGACGGTCGAGAGGCCCTGCGTTGTTACGCTCGCACGCCGGTCGATCTGGTCATCACGGATATTATGATGCCGGAGAAAGACGGGCTGGAGATCATCAAAGCGCTGCGTCGACATTCCACACATCCCAAAATTGTCGCGATAACCGGCGGGCTGAAGGACGACTGTTTCGCTCTTGAGGCAGCCACCTTCCTCGGTGCGGAAGGGATTCTCACCAAGCCGGTGCAGATTCGGCGACTCCTCAAGATAGTGAGAGAACTCTTAGGCTCACGGCGGGACGACTCAGACCCCTCTCTCTCAACGCTTCGCTAGATTGCACACTGTCTTCCACGCTCCCTTCCTTCTGACTTTAATTGACAGCTAATAGGAAC
The DNA here is from genome assembly GCA_052389595.1 of Nitrospiraceae bacterium. GTDB lineage: Bacteria > Nitrospirota > Nitrospiria > Nitrospirales > Nitrospiraceae > JBQTHT01. The sequence goes on along the minus strand of JBQTHT010000218.1, from coordinate 19,635 downwards.
CTCTCTAGGATACGGCGCTCGTCAGGGAGGCCTGCATGGGACAGTCATCAGATGTGCATCCCACCCACTACGAATCGAAGACCCAGAGCGTCCATCGAGTCGAACAGGTGTTCGAGCACATCATCTTCGCCAGTCGATGGATTCAGGCCCCGTTATACGGCGGACTCATCGTGGCAGAGCTGTTGTATGCGTATAAATTTTTGGTCGAGCTTTGGGAGATGGTCCATAACCTGCGCGAGTTGAATGAAACCATTTTCATGCTTGGAATCCTGTCGTTGATCGATATCACGATGGTGGCCAACCTGCTGACGATGGTGGTGATCGGTGGGTACGCAACCTTCGTCAGCAAGCTGGACCTGGAAGGTCACCGCGACAAGCCGGACTGGCTGAGCCATGTGGATCCCGGCACGATCAAAGTCAAGTTGGCGGCCTCTCTCATCGGCATCTCCAGCATCCACCTCTTAAAAGCATTTGTGAACGTCGCCAATGTCTCGACCGAGCATATCAAATGGCAAATCTTCATCCACATGACGTTCCTCGCCTCGGCGATTCTGCTCGCCTGGACCGACAAGCTGATGCAGAAGGAGAGGAAGCACTGACAGGACAACATATCTCGTCGTTCGTATCTACGTATCTCGTATCTCGTATCTCGTGAAGCGTCGTTCGTCTTGGCTCTATGAGATACGATCTACTCCCACGCCGGCGTGGTGGTGCTGCCCTGCGCATCTTGCCAATGCGGCATCCAGGCGAGGACGACGAGTTTGACCGTGATGTTGGACTTGTTCGGCTTGACGGAGATCGTTTCCAGCTTCTCGGACATCGGATCAAGCTTTGAGGTCAGCGCGTCGATGTCCGTCTTGAATCGGGCTTCTAGTTCTTGGAGCTGCCCCGCGAGGACCTGAATGTTTTCTTCGGCGCGGGCCTTATCTTGTGACTCCTTCATCGACCGGCCTACGCCGCGGGCTGCGGTCGCCACTTTTCCGATGTTGGTCGAACTGATGGTCTTTCGGCCAAGAAAGGCGCTCAGGATCGACGCGCCGACGGAGATGGCCGTCTGGACATGCGCGGCTTTGGCTTGTTCGGATTCAGCGTCCCGTTTCTGACCTGCTCGCCTGATGCGATCTTGCAGCGCCGCAATCTTTGGCGCATAGGCTTTCCGCAACCGATCAACCTCCTGATCCCGCTGCTCACGTCCCGATTGCTGAAGGCGCGCTCGGAAATCGCGTTCCGATTCACCGGGACTGGAAACCTGTTTGGTTGATGGACTCTTCAATAGATCCACTTTCTGCGTGCGGTATAGCCACTTACCAAAGTCCTTATTCCATGCCTCGTAGCTCTTCAATTTTCCCGCCGCCGTCGGTAACTGGCTGAATTGCGCGTCATCCTTTGGACCCTGTTCCAAATCAGTAATCGGCGCCTCCACTTCGCTCGCGTCGTCCCAACTCACCGCGACTGCGGCATCAGAAATCGGTGTGACATACGTAAGATCCTTCGTCATATTCACGCCGGCTTTCGGCTCGGCGAACCGTACCTGTCCCGCACCGAGCACCATCGGTTGATAGACGATGTGGCTCCCACTGGGCTGACGGCCTCGGATCGGAATGAAGTGTTGGGGAATGTTGGGAGGCAGTATCGGACGACTGGTGAGGACTGCGTGCTGAGGGTTGCGCGCCGAGGATTGCGTCTCAGTCCTCAGTTCTTGTGCCTCAGTCCGATAACCTCCTGGTTTGCGCGGCTCCATCAGCAGCTTGATCTGATTCCGTGTGAGTGGCCCACGCAGGTATGAGAGGACCCAGCGTGTCTCCAACACCACCGGCTCGTCTTCGTGAACGTTGTTCATCAAGAAAATTCGGTTTCCGAGTCCGGCAAGAATTTGTTCCATCCGACCCCGATTGAATTCGTTCCCCGAACGGGCTCCTTCAAGTCCTTCAATCACACGCGCTTTATCGCGTTCAGTCTGCAAACGTCCGATGAACCATGTCCCGGTATTGGCGAGCCCTTTGTAATCGAGATCCACCGGATTTTGCGTCGCCAGTACGACGCCGAGACCGAACGCCCGCGCTTGCTTGAGCAGCGTGAGCAGCGGCAACTTCGAAGGAGGATTCGCCACCGGCGGGAAGTAGCCGAAGATTTCATCCATATAGAGGATGGCCCGCAGACTCGTCGTTCCCGACTGCGCTCGCATCCAGCCGACCACTTGGCTGAGTAGGAGCGTCACAAAAAACATGCGCTCGGCATCATTGAGATGGGCAATCGAGAAAATAGCCATGCGCGGCTTTCCCGACGTCGCGTAAAGAATCTGCTGGATATCCAGAGCCTCACCCTCGATCCAAGCCTGAAAACCTGGTGCGGCGAGGAGATTATTCAACTTCATCGCGAGGGCAAAGCGATCCTTGGAGGAAAAGAAGGAGTCCACATCCATCACGCCAATCTTGGTTACGGGCGGAGTTTGGATCTGCTGAATGAGCGCGGGCAGATCGAGATCTTGTCCTTGCCGCCACGCTTGCCCTAAGATCGTCGAGATCAGGATATGTTCGCAGCTTTGAACCGGATCGGCGTCGATGCCGAGCAGACCCAGTAAGCTCGTCGTGGTGGTATTGATGCGCTCACGGAAAAGTTCGGCATCTTCCCGAATATCCTGCGGCGGCGCTGCGAAGGATTCGAGAATCGAGACAGCGAGTCCGGCGTTGCTGCCCGGCGTGTAGATGGCGAACTCTGCCGCGTCGCGCAAGCGCTTGATCCTGTCACCATCCTGTTGCCAGTCGGCCAGCCCTCTGCTCCATAATTGCGCCTGTTGCTTCGCATAGTCGGCCGGCGAGACGCCTTTCTTGCGCGCTTCGTCCTCATTGATCCAGGGTAGGAACTCTTCACCCGTGAGTCCGGGAAAGGTGAGCAACAGATTGCCCAGATCTCCCTTCGGATCGATGATAATGGCGGGAATGCCGTCGATCGCTGCTTCTTCGAGCAGAGAGAGACAGAGCCCCGTCTTCCCGCTTCCAGTCATCCCGACACAGACGGCGTGCGTGACCAGATCTTTAGAGTCGTACAGCAGCCATCCTGGTTTCGGCTGCTTCCTCGCTAGATCGTAAGGCCTTCCCAAATAAAAGACACCCAGCTTCTCGAATTCTTGCATTGCTTCCCCCCTCGCGTTGGCAATCGTCCGCTCGGCAGGCAGTATTTTAGAGTGGGATACGAATCGCCTGCAAGAACCGACAAGCACAATCCGCTCTTTTCCATGGACGAGCCTGGAGGAGATCGCCGAATGGCTTGGAGCTATCGGGCTGGAAGATCCAGCGAGAAATGTCGAGGATAATTATCGGCCAAGTAACTCGCCGATCGGAGCGAGCGGGGGAGTATGGTCACAGAAGATCTTGAAGACCGCCAGAATCGGAACGGCCAGGAGTGCTCCGCCCACGCCCCAGATCCAACCCCAAAGAAATAGGCTTAAGAGGACGACCACAGGATTGAACGTGAGCCGCCGGCCAAGAACCATTGGAGTAACCACCATACCTTCGATGAAAGCCAGACTCCAATAGGTACCGCCGATCAGGAGAATCCATCCTAAGTCATCGAACGTCCATGCGGCTACCAGCGTCACGACGACGATGCCGAAGAAGTGGCCCGCATAGGGAATAAATGTCAGGAAGGCCGCCATCACGCCCCAGAGCGCAGGATTTGGCATCTCCAATACAGACATGGCTAGTCCTACTACCAGACCGAGACCCACGTTGATACAGCTCACCGTTAAGAGATACGTGGACACCTGCGTCTCAATCGCATGGGAAATTTCAACCACGCGTTTCTTGTCCCGCAAGCGGGGCGAAACCTTTACGAGCTTTTGAAGGAAGAGATCGCCGGAAGCCAAAAGGAAATACAGCAGGATCACGGTGGTCGCCAGACCGGCCACAAATTCACCGGTAATGTTAAACAAGTGGTCGCTCCAGGTAGGACCCTTGAGTTCCACCGGCTGAGTTGTTTTTTCAGCCGTAAGGTTGGTCACTTCTCCAAGCAATTCCGTCGCCTTCGACATTTCCTGGACCGGTTTTTTGAGTATGCGCAGTTTATATTCAATCTCACGAAAGGCCTGTGGCGCTTTGCCCATCCATTCGGCAGCCGGTTCCGACAGTCGATATACTCCATACGCTAGACCTACTCCCAGTGCCAGCAGAACAACTGCGGCGGCAACGGGGGCCGGAATCCAAATGTGTTTGAACGCTCGTATGATCGGCGCGAGCAAAAAACTCAGGAGCAACCCCAGCACAATGGGGAAAAAGAGGGCTCGTCCCAGAGAGAGAGTATAAAAACAGGCCAGAACGAAAAGCCCTGTCAGGGTCAGTGATCGAATACTGAATGGGCTTTCTACGGACCTCGCTCCTGTGACCATGTCATCCTCATCCTTCTTGGATTGGACGATCGGACGGTCAGAAGCTGGTGATCGCATCGCCCTTTTTGGGGCGGACACAGGCGGGTGGTCGATGTCTGTGTGCATGTGAGGGCGAGGGGTCATTCGCGTCATGACCAGTGTGAGACCAGATGAGGTCCTCTGTTACCGTAGAATTCCGAAAACCCATAAGACGAGAAGAATGCTGACCGGCACTCCGAGAATCCACAGAATAAACCCTTTTCCTAAGGTACCCATGACATCTCTCCTTTCTAGGTCTATGGCTGCTCTGCGTTGTCAGACGGAGGTTCCGCTTAGGCAACCGGCGGCGTACGCCCTCTGAGCATATGGAGGACCAACAGCACAATGCCGATCACAAATAAGATCCATGAGATTTGCGTGGCAACTCCCGCCACTCCGGACAAACCGAGGGCAGCAGCCACCAACCCCACCAGTAAAAAAATCAGCGCGTAGTACAGCATCGGACCCTCCTTTCCTTCATCTCTCCTAGCGACGACTATACCGGCGTAGAGAATGAGCAAAGTGCGGACCAGAGGGTTGAGGCAGGGAGGATTGAACGATAGGAAGATGGGTTCTGGCGATGAATGGGTTACATCACTACGTTGAAACTACTTAATTTTATTGGTTTGATGAAAGCTGGATCGACTCGCAAGAGGCGCGAGAGCGGTAGCCGGCTTGTCGCAATGGACGATTTGCGGGAGGACAAGTTGTCTCCGACAGAGGCATAATGTCTATGTCTGTAGTCTCATTCTTGGAACCGCACTCCAGAGTTTCGTCGATGATTGATCAAGGACAAGGTCGAGCACGGCCTCCAAAGAATTTGGCAGACTTCCTGCCATGGTCTTGTCATGTTCGTAAATCGTGCTTGCATTGCTCCCGTGATCTTCGCCTGCTCGACTAGCGCGCTTTTCCTACATTTCACGTCAACCGCACTCGCCGAAAATATCGCCCCGAGCGTGCATTGGGGAGCGATCGCCTACCCTGATCTCGACCGGACGCTGGAAACCGGAGTCACCTTCAACCGGTTCACGGAGTTCAATTCTAGAGGCCAACGGTTCAATGACATTAGAGAATCCGCAGGCTTTAATTTCGCCACTATCACCTGGACCGAGCGGATCAAGGCCTTGCCAGGGTGGAATACCAATCTCACGGTCGGCGCAGGCCCTACGGGTCCTGAACCCACCCGTTACTTGCAAAACGACTTTCTCCATCGGCTTCTGGAATTTGACCCGGTTCCGGTTGCGGCGTCGCGCGAAGGGGCGGACTACATGATCGGCGGGTCACTGACCAAATGGGGCAGGCTTTTCGGACAGCGCGAGACCGGATTCGCGGGCATCGGCTTCTCTTCCGGTTCTTTGTATCATGAGGCGAACGCCCAAGTCGGTTTTCGTCGGATGTCTCTTGCGGAGGTGGGTCAGTCCTGGAGTGGGACGGCTCCGTCCGCACTGAATTTCGTCTCTAAATTTATCCGCTTCTCTGGAATGGGCCGGTACGGACGGCTCTATGGCGGTGCGACCTATCCTAAGGTCGCGCCCCACTCCTATCTGGGGCAGGTCTCGGTCAGCCTTGCCGACTATCGTGGAGAAGAGGTCGACCCGCCCGTATGGGAAGTAGAGCTCGCGCTTTCTATCGACTCTGGATTGTTTGTTGATCGGAAAGGGGATTCGATTGAAAAACAGTTCGGGTCTATCGTTATTCATTTCCCGTATGGAGTCTTTGAATTCTGGAACGACGCCATCGGCCGTCAGGACTTTGGACCGACAGCCGGCGGTCGTGTGATGCTGGATGTATGGCGGATCTATGAACATTTCAAATGAAAGCCGTTTGAGCCATCAGCTCTCAGCAATCAGCGCTCACCTAAGACACGAGTTGACCTCTGAGACCGATAGCTGACAGCTGAACGCTGGTTCTTATACTGAACCCACGCCTCGCGCCTCTAACTCTATGCCCCTAGCCCTGCTTCGCGCAATACCTGCCCTGTATACGATCGCGCTGATCGAGCCACATCACGCGGCGTTCCTTCCGCAACAATCTCGCCGCCGCGGTCGCCCCCCTCTGGGCCAAGGTCAATAACCCAATCGGCGTTACGAACCACATCCAGATTATGCTCGATTACCAGCACTGTGTTGCCTGCCTCCACCAGACGATTGAGCACATCGAGCAACCGCTGAATATCGGCGAAATGCAGGCCGGTCGTCGGCTCATCCAGGATATACATCGTGCGGCCGGTGGCCCGTTTGGAGAGTTCACGGGACAGCTTCACTCGCTGCGCTTCTCCCCCGGATAAAGTCGTCGCCGACTGCCCCAGTTTAATATAGTGCAAGCCGACGTCATGCAGGGTTTGCAGTTTGGCTTTGATCAGGGGCAGATGTTGGAAGAATTCCAGCGCCTCATCCACGGTCATGTTCAAGATGTCGGCGATGCTCCGTCCTTTATGTTGAATGTCCAGGGTCTCTCGATTATATCGTTGTCCCTTACAAGCTTCGCACATGACATAGACATCGGGCAGGAAATGCATTTCGATCTTGATCAGTCCGTCCCCCTGGCACACCTCGCATCGACCGCCTTTGACATTGAAGCTGTAGCGGCCCGGCTTATAGCCTCGCACGCGGGATTCGGGCAGGTTCGCGAACAAATCGCGGATGGACGTGAAGAGTCCGGTATAGGTCGCAGGATTGGATCGAGGCGTGCGGCCGATCGGAGACTGATCGATGTCGACGACTTTATCAAGCTGTTCTATGCCGGCGAGTTCTTTACAGCCATCAATCTTGGGTTTTTTGTGATACAGCAGTTGCGAGAGCGAATGGAACAGGACCTCCAGCACCAGGGTGCTTTTGCCCGAACCCGATACGCCGGTGACACAGGTCAAGAGGCCCAAGGGAATACGGACCGTCATCCCCTTTAGATTGTGTTTGCGCGCGCCGACCACTTCCAAAACCCCCTTTGGCTTTCGTATTCGATGCGGAAGCGACACCAACAGGTCGCCGCGCAGATACCGTCCCGTGAGGGACTCGGCATTGGCCGTCACCTCGGTTGGAGTGCCTTGCGCAATAATCCGCCCACCCAAGACGCCGGCCCCCGGTCCCAAGTCCAGAATATGGTCCGCTGCCAGCATCGTCTCGGCATCATGTTCAACCACGACCACCGTGTTTCCCAAATCCCGAAGACGGAGCAAGGTTTGCAGCAACCGCCGATTGTCGCGCTGATGCAATCCAATCGATGGCTCGTCAAGGATGTAGAGAACCCCCACCAGCCCTGAGCCGATTTGCGTCGCCAACCGAATCCGCTGCCCCTCCCCTCCCGACAAAGTCGCCGCAGGTCGGTCGAGGGTGAGATAGTCCAGACCGACGTTGACAAGAAATCCAATACGCTCTCGAATCTCCTTGAGGATTCGCTGCGCGATGAGCAATTCGCGGTCGGTGAGCTTCAGAGAGGAAAAAAAGTCGGATGCGGCGCGCACCGAAAGCTGCGTCAGCTCGGCGATCGATTTCCGCCCCACTTGAATGGAGAGGCTTTCCGGCTTCAGTCTGGCGCCCTTACAAACCGGACAGCGTTCCAGCAAGGTGAAGTCCTCATCCTCGGGACAGCCGTGGCTCATGGCATAGCCGATGCCGTCGCACGCCGGGCAAGCCCCATGCGGGCTATTGAAGGAAAACACCCGCGGGGTGATTTCGGAATAGCTCACCCCGCAGCGGGTGCAGGCGAGCTGTTCGCTATAGAGCCGTGTCTTACCGTCGTCCGTCAGGATGCCGACAAGTCCGTTGGCCAATTTGAGCGCCGTTTCCACCGAGTCGGCCAGCCGCCGCGCCAGCGCCTCACCGGCCTTCATGACTAAGCGATCGACGATAATCTCGATTGTGTGCTTGCGTTGCTTGTCGAGCGCGATCTCCTCCGCCAGCTCGACCAGGCGATTGTCGATCCTCGCCCGCACATAGCCCGCCCGCCGCATCTCATGCAATTCTTTCCGATACTCTCCCTTACGGCCACGCGCGATGGGCGCCAGAATTTGGAATTTGGCGCCCTCGGGCAGATCACGAATCGCATCCACGATCTGCTGAACCGTCTGCGCGGTAATTTCCTCGCCGCAGCTGTAACAGAACGGATGGCCCACTCTGGCGAAAAGCAACCGCAGGTAATCGTAAATCTCGGTCACGGTGCCGACGGTGGAACGAGGGTTGTGGCTGGTGCTCTTCTGCTCGATGGAAATCGCCGGCGACAAACCTTCGATGGAATCCACATCCGGTTTTCCCATGTGCTCGAGGAATTGGCGGGCATATGCCGAGAGCGATTCGACATAGCGGCGTTGGCCTTCGGCATAGATGGTGTCAAAGGCCAGCGATGACTTCCCCGATCCGCTTAGACCCGTGATGACGACGAGTTTGTCCCGCGGAATCTCCACATCGAGATTCTTCAGATTATGCTCGCGCGCACCTCTGATGACGATTGATTTGCTCATGGGTGTGGGATTATATCATTCCCCCTTCGCAACTTGACAAAGCGTAATGACCGGTGCTACGGCTCTATCCTCATGATGCAATTGGATGAACCACCCGTGCAGGAAGCGCCGCCGACCGGAATTTCGGCTGCAACCGTCTCGTCCTGGTCCGGGAAAGCGCGGGAAGATGCCGTTCAGCGTATGTTTACGGCCATTGCCCGATTCTACGACCTCAATAACTCGGTTCTGAGCTTCGGCTTGCATCACCGCTGGAAGCGCCTTGCAGCGTCCTACGTCCCCAGCGCAGAAAACGGCCGGGCCGTGGACATTGGAGCGGGCACGGCAGATCTGGCGCTTCTGATCGAACAACGGATGGGACATCATGGGCATGTCATCGCGACAGACTTGAATGACGCCATGTTGCAGGAAGGAGCGCGAAAAGTTGCCGGGCAAGGGCTCACCAATCGAATCACCTGCATGCGGGCGAACGCGGAACACATCGCGCTCTTAGAATCGACCGTCGATGCCGTCACAACCGGCTTCTGCATGAGAAATGTCGGCAATCTCTCGCAAGCCTTGTCGGAAATACGGCGCGTGTTGAAGCCGGGCGGCCGTTTCGTCTGCTTGGAATTTTCACAACCGATCCATCCCTGGTTGTTGAAACTGTACGACTGGTATTCCTTTCGGCTCTTGCCCCGGATAGGGACCCTCGTGGCCCGAGACAAGACGGGCGTCTATCAATACTTGCCGGCTTCGATTCGCACCTTTCCCAACCAAGAGCGGCTCAGCCAACTACTCCGCGAAACCGGCTTCCACCAAGTGGATTATAGAAACCTGAGCGGTGGCATCGTCGCCATCCATGTTGCAACCAAGTAGGACTGAGGACTGAGTGCTGAGGAGTGAGCATAAGAACATCCCAACCCTCTCAGTCCTCAGTCCTCGTTACTCAGTCCCTGGCAATCTATGAATTCGATCCTCTACGTTTTCCTCCCCTGCAAAAAAGTGTACCCGATCGGGGTCACCTACCTGGCCGATTTCATCCATCGCCGACGGCCTGACGTTCGCCAGCAGATTCTCGACCTCTCGATCTATCCTTTAGCCCAGCGGGCCGCCAGGTTACGGGAAGCGGCCGTAGCCTTTCGACCGGATTTGGTCTGCTTTTCCTGGCGGGACATCCAAATCTTCTCCCCCCATGAAGGCGACGCCTCGCTGGAACATGCGTTCAATTTTTACTTTGCCGGCAATCCTTTCAAGCGGATCCTCGCGTCGTTTGAAGGACTGAAGCAACTGTACCGCTATTACAGTCACATCCACGCGAATCTTTCTTATCCGTGGCTCATTCACAAAGAATGTCCCAACGCTCAGATCATGATCGGCGGCGGAGCCTTCACGGCTTTTGCGGATCAATTGATCCAGAAACTGCCGGAGGGAACGGTCGGCATCCTGGGCGAGGGAGAAGACGCAATTTTAAAAGTGGTCGACGGCCAGTCGCTCGACGGCGAACGGTATATCGTGCGGCAAGGCGGGCGCACCGCGAAAGGCCAGCAACGAGCGCCGGCGCTGCTGGACACGCAGACGGTAGATCTTCACTACCTGACGTCTATTTTTCCTCAATACCGCGAGTACATCGGAGAATCCATCGGTGTCCAGAGTAAGCGCGGCTGTCCTTACGATTGCGCCTTTTGCCTCTATCCTTATATAGAGGGGAAACGCGTCCGTTACAGGCCGCCGGAGATGGTGGTGCGGGATATCTCGCAGCACTACCACCAATGGGGCGCGCGACGGTTTTGGTTTACCGATGCTCAGTTCATCACGGGAAAGGAAGCCTATCCGCAGTGCACAGAGATCCTCGAACGAATCATCCGCGGTAAGCTGGACATTGAGTGGTCCGGCTATATCAGGACGTCGCTCATTACGGCCGACTTAGCTCAATTGATGGTGCGATCCGGCGTGGGAGATTTGGAAGTAGCCATTACGTCGGGCTCTCAAGAAGTGCTCAACAACCTGCATATGGGCTTTAAGCTGGAGCGGCTTTACGACGGGTGCCGGTATCTCGCCGAGGCGGGGTTCAAGGGCAAAGTCATCCTCAATTATTCCTTAAATTCGCCGAAGGAAACCGAGGAGACGCTGTTGCAGAGTGTGGCGTCCTACAAAAAGGTGGCTGAAATCCTGGGTGAAGAGCGCGTGTTCCCGCTCATGTTCTTCTTAGGCATCCAACCAAACACCGACCTGGAGCACCGGCTCTTGAACGAGGGCTATCTTTCCGCAGGCTACAATCCACTGATGCTGACTCCCACCAGCATACGCAAGCTGCTTTATAACCCCGCCCCCCTTAATAAGTTTATCGCTAAAGCCTGTTTGGCGGCATGGGGACACCAGCATGGGAGCCGGGCCCCGCGCGCATGGACGGGGTCCCTCTCACAAACCGGTGACCAGACTGCTCCCCAGTATGCGGACGGAAGTCTCATCAAAGGGATCGAAGGTAACTCCGGCCGCGAAGCGTTGCTCACACTGGAGGAAATTCTTCGTTCACGAAAATCATCTCACACGTCAACCACTTCCGAGAAGCCAGCCATGAGTTCGACCGGGTAAGTCAGTGAGCAGAATGTCCTTCCCCTAGATCTCCTTTTTGACCGTTCCTGCCTAGAGATTACTTGCATTTCCTCTGAGCCCGATGCTATCATCCGCCCTCGTTTTCGACCCCCGGTGAATTTCAATCGTTCGGATTTCCTTACGATTATTCCGGTTCTGATTTTGGATTCAGGGGTCGCCGAAGGAGGCGTGTCTATGTATAAGACGATCTATATCCCGGTCGATAACTCGGACCATTCCAACACGGCCGTCGACCTAGGGGTAAGTTTAGCCAAGACGTTCGGGGGCAAGATCGTGGGCAGTCACGTCTATGCGGCCAAAATGCACGATAAACGGTTCAAGCAGATGGAAGCCGGCCTCCCCGAGGAATATCATGATGAAAGGGAATTGGACCGGCAGCGACAAATCCATGATTCCTTGATTACGCGCGGCCTTCAGATCATCACCGACTCGTACCTCGATTATGTCGATAAGAAATGCACGGAAGCCAATCTTCCGATCGAACGCCGGTCGCTCGAGGGCCGAAACTGGAAGGTGTTGGCTGAGGATATCAGTACCAATGCCTATGAGCTGGTCATCATGGGTGCGCTCGGCGTCGGCGCCGTTAAGGACAGCGTGATCGGAAGCAACACTGAGCGGGTGGTGCGGCGCGTTCGGAATTCGGACATGTTCATCATCAAGGACACGCAGCCGATGAACGGCGGGAAGATCGTCGTTGCGGTAGACGGCAGCCCCTACTCCTTCGGCGGCTTGATGACCGGCCTGGCGCTGGGCAAAGCGTTGCATAAACCGGTCGAAGTCATCTCGGCCTTCGATCCCTATTTTCACTACGCAGCCTTTCACAGTATTTCCGGTGTGTTGAACGAGGAAGCCGGCAAAGTCTTCCGCTTCAAGGAACAGGAAAAACTGCACGAGGAAATCATCGACAGTGGCCTGGCAAAAATTTATCAGTCGCACCTGGATATCTCACGTGAAATTGCCCAGGCGGAACAGACGGATGTCAAGACAACCTTGCTGGACGGGAAAGCGTTTGAAAAAATTATTCAGTACGTGCGCAAAGATGTCCCTTGGTTGCTCATCGTCGGACGCATCGGTGTCCACAGCGACGAGGATATGGACATCGGAAGCAACACGGAAAATCTCCTGCGAAGCGCGCCATGCAACGTGCTCATTTCCAATCGCAAGTATGTACCCCCGATCGACACGCAGGCGGAATACACGATCGCGTGGACCGAGGAAGCTTTGCGCCGGATGGAAAAGATTCCGGTGTTCGCCCGCGGTGTCGCCAAGACCGCCATCCACCGATACGCGATTGAAAAGGGGCACACGATCATCAGCAACACCGTCGTGGATGCCGCCGTCGGTCACATTCTTCCGAAGGGCGCAATGGACGCGATGCGAGCGCTCGGCGGAAGCCTGGATGCAGCCGGCATTGATCGGAACCAGATGCAGGCTGACGATGCCGTGGCGCAGGACCTCATGGGCTCGACCTTGAGCGGGATGATGACCGGGATCGTCGAAGAGAAACCAACGGTCAGCGTCGACACGCAGGCCTACCTGGACCGGATGAGCCAGAATTACTTCGTCTGCGATGGGTGCGGCTACATCGGCAAGGGCGACCAACCTGTGAAGTGTCCGGTGTGTGGCGCCGAAGGGAATCGTTTCAAACAGGTGGACAAAAGCATTTTCGAGGCGGCGGCCCAAGCCGAAGGCACGTTGGAGACAGACGTGGCCTACGACGACGTGCCGATGCAGTGGACTAAAGACGGGAAGGAAGCAATCCGGGCCGTCCCAGCGGGATTCCAACGACGGCGTGCCAAGGCCAAGATTGAAAAAAGCGCAAGAAAACTGGGCATGACTGTCATCACGCTCGAATATGCCAGTCCCATGATCAAGGAAGCGGCAACCGAAGACTACACCCCGATCTTCGCCAATAAGGGAACCGGCACGGCGACTTCAACTGAAGCGCCTCTCAGCGGAGCGAACGGCGCGAGCACCAATGGCGCGGCCTCCCAGGAGAACGGGAAGGGAAATGCGCAGGGTAATGGTCATCCGGAATCCTCATCTCCTTATACTTGGACTCCGGATGCGCAAGCCCGGCTGGAACGGGCGCCTGAGGGCTTCATGCGCGATTGCACCCGCGCCCTTATCCATAAGCACGCGGACAAGATCGGCGCCACGGTCATCACGATCGAAGTAGCCAACGAGGGCATCGAACAGGCCAAGGGTTACATGCAGGAGGCGATGACGACCGGCAACTTGAAGGACATGATCGCCAACCTGACCGGCAAAGCCAGTCAATAATGTGCGATGAGGAATTAGGAATGTGGAGTGATAGAATCGGGTCGTGCGAATTGCTTTGGAAATTCCTCATTTCTCATTCCTAATTCCTAGATTATGGGCAAGTCTCTTCCGATTCTAAACTTCTCCCAACTCGCGGGAACGCTCGATTCTCTCGGAGAGCAGGTCAAACGATTCGTCTCGACGCCCGATTCGTCGTTACGACCGAACGATGGTCGAACAGTCGACGACTTCAAGCCCTATCTCGTCGCGTTGAACCTGACCAAACGCTGCAACCTCAAATGTGACCACTGTTATTTAGACGCCACCACGAAAGCCGGCGGCGGCGCCGATGAACTGACCACCGAGGAATGCCTCAGGTTGATTGACCAGATTGCTGAGGTCAACCGTGGATGCTTACTGGTCATCACCGGCGGCGAACCACTCACCCGTCCCGACATTCTCGACATCGCACGACATGCCGTCAGCCTCGGCTTCATGGTGGTATTCGGCACCAATGGCATGCTGATCAATGACCGGATGGCCAAAGAACTTGTCGAGATCGGCGTCATGGGAGTTGGAATCAGCATCGACTCGCTGGATCCAATGAAACACGACCGGTTCCGTGGACTATCGGGCGCCTGGAAAGGCGCAGTCGCCGGTATTGAAGCCTGCAAACGAAATGGCTTGCAGTTCCAAGTGCACTTCAGCGCGCAACCGATGAACTATCAGGAACTGCCGGACGTCATCGACTGGGCGCACGAATTGGGAGCGAAGGTTCTGAACGTCTTCTTCATGGTCTGTACCGGTCGAGGCGAGGAGCTCACGGACATCACCCCTTCGCAATACGAAGAGGTGCTCGGCTATCTTGTGAACTGCCAGGACCAATATAAGGACATGCTCGTGCGTGCCCGTTGTGCGCCGCACTTTAAGCGACTCGCCTACGAAAAGGATCCCAACTCCCCTATCACAAAGGCGACCGGCTACATGGGGGGTGGCTGCCTGGCGGGGACCAATTACGCACGCGTGACACCCAATGGAGAGCTGACTCCCTGTCCCTATATGCCGCTTTCTGCCGGTAACATTCGAGAGAAGAGCTTCGTCGAATTGTGGGAGAAGTCGGACATCTTTGATTCGTTCCGCTACCCACACTTGAAAGGCAAGTGCGGGGATTGCGAATACAGCGAGATCTGTGGCGGGTGCCGCGCGCGGCCCTACGTCGATCACGGCGACTGGCTGGATGAAGACCAGTGGTGTCTCTACACCCCCAACGGCGGCGAGAAGGTGCGCGTGGCCTTCAATACGCCGGAGGAGACCGACATTGCCTGGGACGAGGCCTCCCAAACAAGGTTAAGCCGTATTCCGTATTTCCTCCGCGCCATGGTGAAGAAGGGTGTCGAGCGGCATGCAAGGGAGCAAGGCATTCCCGTGGTCACCATCGAACTCATGGAAGAACTTCGCAAGAAACGATTTGGGAACGAAGCGCCAGTATTTAAGTTCTGAGTTCTGAGTTTGACATCAGAGTTAGTTCTCACCACTCAAAACTCACAACTCAGAACTCAGCATTCCTAACTCAGAACTGGCCCAAGAGACTGACCTTAGAGAATGGATACTCAGACAACTCCCTTCCTCGATATCTACCAACTCATCCCCATCGTGAATCATTGGTTTCACCTGGTCAGCGCGGTGATCTGGATCGGGGGATTGGCGTTTCTGGTCATGGCCGTCACGCCTGGACTCAAGAAGGCCGTACCCAAGGAATACATCAAGCCCATCACGGATGTCTTTTATAAGTATTACAAGCGCGTGGCCGGGGGATTGCTTGTGGTCCTGCTCTTCACCGGCGGCATCAACTTCCATTACGTCAATCAGCTGTTTATCTCTCAGACGGGTTTGAGCGTGCCCCATCACCCCAAGTACTTGACGGTCTTCTTCGTCAAACTCTTTCTAGTGCTGTGCCTGATGACCCTGTTCCTCTACACCGTCATCTTCAAGGCCGACGCGGCCGAGGAGGGCGACGACAAAGAACACGTGTACGAGGCCATTCCCTTCCAACGCGCCGCGCTCTGGATCGGCCTTTTTATCATTCTCTGCGCCGCCGCCCTCAAAAATCTGCATCAGTAATCCCGCGACGACTGTTTCTCTTCAGACCTCCTGCACGCCGACTTTCTGAACCACGTGCGTCGTCCTCAGTAGGGCAATCCGTTGAGTCCAGGTTGCTTTCAGGGATGGAGGAATGCTAAAGCACCACATGCGCCTGGTGTTTATGGGTACGCCGAGTTTCGCGGTACCGTCGCTGGAGGCATTGCTGAAGTCCGACGACAGTGTGGTCGGTGTGGTCACTCAGCCGGACCGCCCCAAAGGACGAGGACAATCCTTGACCGCGTCGCCGGTCAAAATGGTGTGCGAGCGAGAAGGCCTGCCTTATCTCCAGCCTCAAAAAATGAAAGACCCTGCCTTCCTCGACGCGCTGCGCGCCTGGCAGCCGGATCTCATCGTGGTGGCTGCATTCGGACGCATCCTTCCTCCTGTGATTTTGAGTCTGCCTCTCAAAGGCTGTGTGAACGTTCATGGCTCGCTGCTCCCGAAATATCGCGGTGCAGGCCCCGTTCAATGGGCGATTATTCATGGTGAGCGGGAGACAGGAATTACCACCATGCTGATGGACGAAGGCATGGATACCGGGGCGATGTTGCTGCAGGAACGTACTCCGATCCGGCCCGACGATACTGCCGGTTCGCTGTCCGGTCGACTCGCGGAGATCGGCGGTGCGTTGTTGGTCGAAACCATCAGCCAATTGAAGGCCGGCACGCTCGCGCCTCGTCGGCAAGACCATTCGCAAGCCTCTTTGGCTCCGCTTCTCAAGAAAGAAGACGGGCTGATCGACTGGACGCGAAGGGCGAGCGAGATTGCCAATCGTGTCCGCGGCCTCTCGCCCTGGCCAGGGGCCTACACATTCCTAAAGTCGGAGCGGTGGCAAATCTGGCAGGTGTCGGCAACCGAGCAGCCGGCTGAGCACGTGGCCCCCGGGGCGATCGCAGCAGTCACCAAGGATGCCGTGTGTGTCGCGACCGGAGCGGGAGCGCTTGCCCTCACAGAGATTCAGCCGGCCAACAGTCGGCGGATGAAAGTGTCCGACTATCTTGCCGGCCATCCTCTCTATCCTGGAGAGCGATTTATAGACGGGCCGGTGAGGGACCGCTGAGAACCTCCGGAAGTTGACCATGTCATGAGTGGGAATCCACCTCCCCGTTCTCAGCCTCCTGCCGCTCATGCTGTTTGTTCTCCCGTCTCTGCGAGATCAACCGCACTAGACCTCCTTCTCATCGCCGAGCGTGATAAACAATTGACGGACGAACAGCGCGACCTCACGCTGAAACGCGCCGCGCTACCGGTCCGTGACAGAGCGTTGGTGACGGAACTCACCTATGGTGTTCTGCGTCACAGGGAGACGATCGATTGGCGGTTGGCTCATGTGTCGGATCGCCGAATCGACCGCCTGCCGATGGTCGTGCTGATGGCGCTCCGGCTCGGCGCCTATCAAATTCTCTATCTTCAACGGATCCCCCATTCCGCGGCCGTGAACGAGTCGGTCCTCTTGGTGCGATCGCGCGCCGCGAAATCCCGCCGCGACTGGAGCGGCTTCGTGAATGCCGTGCTGCGAGCTCTGCTGCGAGAACCTGTTCCCTCGTGGCCCGATCCTACCAAGGAGCCTGTCAGGGCTCTTTCTGTCCGCTATTCCTGCCCGACATGGTTGGCGCAGCGGTGGGTCGACCGATTTGGGGAGGACGCTGAGCATCTTTGCCGCTCCACCAGCGATGTTCCGCCCCTCACGCTCAGAACCAATACGCTCTCACTAACGCGAGCGATCCTCCTAGAGCGCCTATGCGATGCGCGCTGCACCGCGCGGGAAACGATGGTCAGCCCCGTGGGTGTCCGATTGGATAAGGGTCTGTCGGTCACCGAGACGCCGGGCTTTCATGAAGGTTGGTTCTATATCGAGGATGAAGCAGCCCAGTTGATTCCCGGTCTGCTTGATCCACAACCGGGAGAGCGAGTGTTGGATGCCTGCGCAGCGCCGGGTGGGAAAACCACCCATCTCGCCGCGCTCATGGAGAACCATGGTGTAATTGTCGCCGTCGATCAGAATCCACGGCGTATACAGATGATGAACGAGAATTGTCGAAGGCTGGGGATCTCGATCGTCACCCCACTCATGGCTGATATCAGGCAACTTTCACCAAGCACGCAGCCGCGCTTTGACCGCATCCTGGTGGACAGCCCTTGCAGCGGTCTCGGAGTGTTACGTCGACATCCAGAAGGCAAGTGGCAGAAGGAATCGGCGTCCCTCATCCGACATCATCAACTGCAATGCGCAATCCTTGAAGGCGCGAGCCGGCTCTTGCGACCCGGCGGAGTGCTGGTCTATAGTACCTGCTCAACCGAACCGGAAGAAAACGAGCAGGTCGTCGAGCAGTTTTGTCGGACGCACGCCGAGTTTCAACGTGAAGGCGTGGGACCCTGGCTCTCCCCCGCCGTTCTAGCCTATGTGACCGGCCAGGGGGATCTCTCCACAGCGCTCAATGCCCACTCGATGGACGCGTTTTTTGCCGCACGCTTGAGGAGAATATCGTGACGAGCGAACGAGCGGTGCGTATTGCCCCATCCATTCTCTCGGCGGATTTTGCCCGACTCGCTGATGAGGTGGCCTGTGTCGAGCGGGGCGGAGCGGATCTTCTTCACATCGATGTGATGGACGGTCATTTCGTGCCGAACCTCACCGTGGGCCCTCCGATTGTGGAAGCGTTAAGGAAAGTGACGAAGCTGCCGCTCGATGTCCATCTGATGATGACCAATCCTGACTCGTTCATCCCAGAATTCGCCGAAGCCGGCGCCGATTATCTCACCGTGCATGTCGAGACCTGTCCTCATTTGCATCGGACGGTGCAATTGATCAAGGAGCGAGGAGTCAAGGCCGGTGTGACATTGAATCCGGCCACATCGATCGGAAGTCTCGAGGAGATTGTTCGCGAGGCCGATCTCATTCTTGTGATGTCGGTGAACCCTGGATTCGGTGGACAACACTTCATCCACTCGTCGCTTCAAAAGATCGCTCGCATTCGACAACTCATCGAGCGAACGGAGAGTCGGGCGGTCCTCGAAGTCGATGGAGGGGTAAAAGTGGACAACGCAGCCGAGATTATTCAGGCCGGCGCTGAAATCCTTGTCGCCGGATCCGCGATCTTTTCCAGCCCTGATTACAAGGCCACCATCGTCGCGCTGCGAGCGGCTGGCCGGTCCGCTCCCGCCGGTCTTCCTCACACCAGTTCCATGTCGACTCACCGTTAGGCGAGGTCGGGTGAATCTTTCGTCCATCATCGACAGTCTCCATCCACTAGAAATCAAAGTGCTGACGGTCCTCGGTCAGCGCCCAGGGACCGTCCTCTCGGATGAGCAGATTGCGGAAGGGACCGCTCTCGAACCATCCCAATTGAGCATGGCCATTGAATGGCTGCTGGCCAAGTCCTTGGTGAACGTCACGTCCGAGGTTGTGACTCCGATGGTGTCGCTGACGAAGGTCGGCGACGTGTATTTTGAGAAATATTCTCCGATTGAAAGAGTGCTTTCGGCGGCGCGAGATGCCGCCAAGACCGGAAGGCGTTTGACGATTCAGGACATCCAGGCGAAGGAAGGGCTGGAACCTTCAGAGATCAGCGGAGCGATCGGCTCCCTCAAGAAAGAAGGCGCCGTCTTGGTCGTCCAGGGAGGCAGCGTCGAAGCCACCGGCAGACCAAGCCAGACCGCGGAAGCCGTGCGTGGGCTTCTTCAGCAGCTTCATGGAACGTCACGAGATCTCTCGCTGTTTCCCGAATCTCTCCACCACGTGATTCATCAGCATGCGGTGAGGCGCGGCAACGCCCGAGAG
>JBQTHT010000217.1:0-11213 GCA_052389595.1 Nitrospiraceae bacterium | reverse complement strand
CGAACCTACGGCCCGCTGATTAAGAGTCAGCTGCTCTACAAACTGAGCTAACGGCCCCACCGGTATTTTTTATACAAGAAGGGAAAAAGTGTTTAGCAGTGGTGTTACCCTAGCAGACGCTCGCACATGATACAAGAAGAAAGGTTGAAGATGGAGGAGGCGCAACAGGGCGGGGAAGAAAATTTTTTTCCTTCCGTGTCTACACGGCGTCTACACCGAGTCGTGATTCGTAGGAGAAGGTTCCTAACTTGTTGATTTTGGTGGGCCGTGTAGGGGTCGAACCTAAGGCCCGCTGATTAAGAGTCAGCTGCTCTAACAACTGAGCTAACGGCCCCACCGGTATTTTTTATACAAGAAGGGAAAATGTGTTTAGCAGTGGGGTTACCCTAGCATAGGCTCGCACATGATTCAAGAAGACAGGGTGAGGACGTGCGATTGTGATCGTAAAGTGTTGTGAGAATTTGTGCGGGGTAAGTATTGTCCATATCCTCCTGCTGTCCATCCCACGGGAGACCGACATTTCTTAATCGTCCTCGAAGTCGGCACCATCAATATTTAGTGTTGACACGTGTCGATCTGCCCATATATGGTGCCCCGGTAATGCACTTTGCTCCTTGAAGGGTGGTTCACCAGCACTGCAGGCTTGAACCAGCGATACTTTTTATGGAGGAATCTGATCAATGCTCAGTATTGTTCGCGCGCTCGAAGAAGGCAACGAGAAACGTTCTGAGATCGAAACGGTAGGTGTTCATGCTGAAGAGACTGGTTATGGTGTCTTGGTCGTGAACGCACGCCTCCGACTTCTGTTCATGAACCAGCGGGCGGCTACGTTTTTATCGCGCCTGAAAAATGGACAGACTGGTGATAGCCCTTTTCCTCAGAAGATCGTGGACTTTGGAAATGAAGTGAGTCAGCGACTAGTTTCTGAAGACGAGCCTGGATTGCGCCGTCGGTTTGCAATGGTGCGGGTGCTTGAAGATATGGTCCACCCGCTGGCAGTCAGAATCATGGGACTTCCTGACTTACCCGTTCAGCACCAGCTTCGAATTGTCATGTTGTTCGAAGAGCTGGCGACGAGGTCCGGCGATGACACTGACGGCTGTGACATGGGAGGTTTGTGAGCTTGGTTTGCCTTATGCCTGCCGCCCGGATGGCGCCCATGTCGTTCACGCTATTTAGCTGGTTCCGGGACCGGCTCCGGTGTTGTCTCAAGCTCAATCGGGAAGTCGTGGACCACCTTTCCTTTCCCGTCCATGAATCGTAAGCGTGGTGTGCCATCGTCCACCACGGCTAGGGTTGTGCGGTTGACCTCCTGTTTATCCGTCAACGTAAAGATCGGCACCCATTTGTTGATGGCGAGAAGGGTACGAGTCCGCTCATTCTCATCAAACAATCCGAGGGAGGGCGAGCCATCAGGTGATAGCCCCATCGTGATGCGATCCTTAAGCTGACGGTCGTTCAAAGTCAGTTTCACGCTGCCATCCGGCATACCGCCAAGCCTGCCCCTTGGAACTCCATTGGCATCGACCAGCACGAATTGCTCGGCAGTCAGGATCTTGTGACGTTGCGGCGGGGCGAGTCCTGCATCGACCGCTTCAGTTCTCACGACGGTTCCCGACAAAATACCTCCCAAGAAACCAGCGAAGACGGCTAGAAGAATGGACAAGTGCTTGGACTGCATCGGCGACTCCTTTCGTGAGAACCGGCGATCTGAGTGAAAGCTCTTGAGGAATAGTTTCTAACTGAACGTCGATTTCCTGTTGCACCTGATGGGGAAGCCCTTCCGTCGCGCCTGCTGAAATACTGACACCGCGTCTCGCAGCAACCCGCGCTGAACCTAATCCCCCCAGAAAGTAGTATGTTAGAAAACTGTCATTACAAGGGAATGTGGATTGTGTAAATTCCTAGAGAACTCATACGTTAGGATCGTCACTTCGGCAGTAGGCTGACGTTATTCCCTACCAACTGCCCAACTCTGTCTCCAGCAAAAAATAGAACCGTCGGTGATGACGGAATGGCGCGCCTGACAGGATTTGAACCTGTGGCCCTCAGCTCCGGAGGCTGATGCTCTATCCACTGAGCTACAGGCGCAGCCGTTTTGAGAGGTGCAAACCTAGCACAGCCGTTCAAGGAGTGTCTAGCTCAGTCTGCTGGTTAAAAGAGGGCGCCGATGAGACCGCCTTGTCGTTGGCTGGGGAGAGAACGGTCGTCTCGATGCTCAGAAATCCATAGGGAAGCAGAATTTCATCTCCGCTCGTATGGTTGTCTCGATGGTATCGGTCTAATTCCGCGGCTTCATCCTCAGCCAGTCGCTCCTCGCCTTGTCTCAAAATGGCAGGCAAACGCCTGATTGGTACCGTGAGCTGAACTTCACAGGCCCCTTCAACCGTTCCCGCAACCTCCGTGGGAATTCCCATCGTTCGGCATGCGAGAGGGCGAAAGGGATACACCCCGCAGCTGCCGTCCTCCTGAAGAGCCGGGCAGGCCACATCCGAAAATTGCTCCACCAGTCGATCCACCTCTGAATCGGGCCAATCATCGATAAGGGGCGATGCCGTCAAACGATGATAGGAGGCTTCCAGATCGGCCACTTGATTTCGGGCATGAGTCTGGATTGAAG
Organism: Nitrospiraceae bacterium; assembly: GCA_052389595.1. Classification (GTDB taxonomy): domain Bacteria; phylum Nitrospirota; class Nitrospiria; order Nitrospirales; family Nitrospiraceae; genus JBQTHT01. The sequence goes on along the minus strand of JBQTHT010000217.1, from coordinate 8,593 downwards.
CCCGTTGCGCTGGGCCCATCGTTTCCAGACCACGCTGGATCTCTTCATGATCAAGAGTGGTAATGGCAAAGGGGCCGATGCAACAGAGGCAGCAACCCTTCCCACAGGGGATCTCATTGAACACCGCGGCGCGGGCCCGATCGAACCAGCGGGAGGCGCGGCGGAAAACGGAGCGTTGAAGTTTGGACGTGCGCATCATACTCCGGGCGGGGCTATTCCGACTGGTCTGACATATCGACGATCAACTCGCCTTTTGGAGAAAAGAAGCCCTGTCCATCGACCTGCACAAGGCCGTTGCACTGTTCCTGAAAGAATTCTAGAATCCAGCCGTTGAAGTCGTACCCTTCCTCGGTAATGTCGTTCGGAGAAAAGCTCGTGGTGACGAGAAACTTGGCGTTGTTGATATGCTCCCGTACAATCTGCGCTTCGATATCATCGTAGACACACAACATCTCGACAAACTGCTTGCATTCCTGTTTGAAGTCCTCCTTGTAGGTACCGCGGTCCCGGACACAGAACAGCTGAATCGGTTTACGTTCACGGTGATACCCGATGGCGATTTGCACCCATGCCCATTCATCCAGGGCCTCGGGGTCCATTTTGGGAATGAGCGGAAGTTGGCCTCTCGATTTTAGAAAATCGAGCAGCAGGCGAAGGGGAGGAGAGTTTTCGCGGGCACAGAAGACTCTCGAATAACGATAATGCTCCTTTTCTTCAGCAGCAGCCGGTTGCGGCGATGACGGCACAATCGGCAGTTCTTTTCTCATGATGAGCCTCGTTTCCTCAATACGTGGACGCAACGAAGGGTCTCACTCTACTCTCTCATGACACAGTCTTTCAAGATCTGGGTGCCGCGTGCGTGGCACGCCAGTCCTGTGTTTTTCCGGTTGACAGCCTATAGGGCATTGGTTACACTCTCGACCGGTTTGCGCCCGATTGGAGTTCTCTTGAACTGCTGAGGCGATTAAATCAGATCATTCGAGACGGCTCGCAGCAACTCACACACATTGATGTTCTAAGGAGGTTCGCATGGCAAAATCGATGACGAAGTCTCAGATCGCTGATCACCTCGCCGGCAAGGCGGGTATCACCAAGAAGGCGATGGCCCAGCTGCTGGATGATCTCGCCACTCTGGCTTACCGAGAGGCGAAGAATATGTTCGTGGTTCCCGGCATCGGTAAGTTGGTGCTGGCGAACCGCAAGGCGCGCATGGGGCGTAATCCGCAGACTGGCGAGCCGATCAAGATTCCGGCCAAGCGAGTGGTCAAGTTCCGGGTGGCCAAAGTCGCCAAGGATGCCATTCTGGGCAAGAAGTAAGAGGGAGTTTGCTGCGCTGAACTAAGCATCGCGTCTTGTTCAGGCTTCATATCCTTCCGTTGAAGGTCAAGGGGGCCGATCCCACGTAGGGATCGGCCCCCTGCATTTGTTGACGGGAAGACCCCAAGCGGTAGATCGGTTCCCCTCCGAATCGTCCGATCGATTAGTGCGAAGGTCCAAGCCCGGTGGCCCCCATGCCGTCATGTCCCACGAGCTTAACGGCATCCCCATCGTGCAGCTCGGTGTCTTCGCTCGCAATCTTCTTGTTCACGGTGACGAGAACCTTTTTCTCCCTTAATAGTTGCAAGACGTCTCGGAGGTTGTTGCCTTGCCGCCGAATCAGTTGGCGAACCGTCATCGGGCTCGTCAGCTCACACGCCAAATCGCGCTCGCCGTCCGCGGTCTGGAGCTGCCCCATTAATGTAATGGTAATCATCCTCGCTGGTTCCTCCTCAACATTGTCGCATCGGCGCGCACGACAAGTCCGCATAGTCCGGTCGAATCGCCGTTGACTCGCTCTTCGCCGTTTGATAATGAACGTGCTATGCACTCCCTAGATATTCATCGCCCCGGCATGCCGGATCTCCAGTTCGTGCTGTTCGTGATCGCACTTTGCACCTCACGCCTGTCTTCGCTCAATGTTCCGGACGATCTCCAAAGACAGATCTTCGACCGCTGCTGGGCGCTCATTCATACAGGACCTCCACCCACCGATCCCATGGAACGTGTCCTAGATTTGCGAGAGGGTACAGAGGTCACATTGGACGCGATGGTCGAAACGGTCCGCAGGCTGTTCGTGGATGCCGGGATCAGCACCCTCACCTGGGATCATCCGCCCAGTGAACCGTCGCGATCCAGTACTCCCGAGGCGCTACCTTTAATCGATAGGCTCCAACAACTCTATCCGGAACCGCCTGACGTCGTTGATCCGCCGAAATCATCGTGAGCTTAACGATACAGTCATGAACGGATCAGGAGGAGCCATAAATCTCAAAGAACGCCTCGATGCTCCGTAGCAGGTGCTGTTTGACTTCCTCCACAGACCCATTGATGACATGGAGCGCCATGGTGCCGGACGATCCATCCGGAAGCGCCACTGGGATGTGCGGATGGCTCTGTTCGGGTAGCGTGCCTTTTTCCAGCCGCATACCGTAGATGAGGGTATAAGGCGGCTTCACGAGCTTCAGATAGGTTTTTGACGTTGCCATGATCGTGACTCCAATTCAGATCAATGCCATCCGAACCCTAACAGGGTGGGGTGGCGCCAAGCAACTGGCTCATGAACGATCCCACTGTCGACCGGCAGCAAAACAGGGGTTCTATGCAAGTGATTAAAACAGACCTGGAGGGTCTGTTTACGATCGAGCCCCAGGTCTTCAACGATCCGCGCGGACAGTTCGTGGAAACCTACCATGAAGAGCGCTATGCCAAGATCGGCATTACCGGCTCATTCGTGCAGGACAATTTTTCACGATCGGTGCGTGGGACTCTTCGCGGCTTGCACTATCAGTTGAACCACCCCCAAGGGAAACTTGTCATGGTGGTGGAGGGCGCAGTCTTCGATGTGGCCCTGGACATTCGGAAGGGATCGCCGACGTTCGGGCTATGGTTTGGCGTGGAGCTCTCGGCCGAAAACATGCGACAAGTCTATGTACCTCCCGGCTATGCGCACGGGTTTTGTGTCCTGACCGAGACCGCCGGCTTTCTCTACAAATGCACGGATTTTTACTCTCCCCAAGACGAACGGGGCATTCTGTGGAATGACCCGGCCCTCGGCATTCAGTGGCCGATTTCCTCCCCTCTCCTGTCCTCCAAGGATCAAACCTACAAGACACTGGCGGAGATGTCGAACCAGTTGCCTTTGTATTCCGGCCAATAGTCGCCGTGGCACCACCGTTGATCTCGGCCGGTTCGACATGTTATTCAGACATCACAATACACGCTTGTGAGCGCCGGAAATACCACCAGATTGAGAGTGTGACAGGTGAAAGTGTCGCCTCTCACACTATAAGGAGGAAGCATGGGGAAGAGTTTGAAGGGAACCAAGAGCCACGATAATTTGAAGAACGCGTTCGCCGGCGAGTCGCAGGCGAACCGGCGGTATCTGTACTTTGCCCGCCGCGCCGATATCGAGGGTTATCCGGACATCGGTGGGTTGTTTCGCGATACTTCGGAAGCCGAAACCGGCCATGCGTTCGGCCATCTAGACTTCTTGAAAGAAGTCGGCGATCCGGCTACCGGGGTGGCGATCGGCAATACCGAAGCCAATCTCAAGTCTGCGGTCGAAGGGGAAACCTACGAATACACGCAGATGTATCCAGGCATGGCCAAAACCGCGCGCGATGAGGGTTTTGCGGAATTGGCCGAATGGTTTGAGACCCTTGCCAAGGCCGAACGTTCCCACGCAAACCGGTTTACCAAGGGCCTCGATAGTCTGAAGCAGGGGTAGGATACCTGCAGCAATCAGCCCTCGCGATCAGCTCGTAGCGGGCGGATGAGGCGCTGAACGCAGCTGACCGCTGATTGCTTTCCTCTCGAACTGCCATGAAAGGCTTAAACTTAATTCAGCCGGTAGACTCGGCCCAGCTTGAGAAAGAAACGCTGCGAATCTTTGAGATCTGCGATGGCTGCCGCCGATGTTTTAATCTGTGTCCATCCTTCAACACGTTATTAGACCGCATTGATGCCAACGACGGGCACGTTGATCGGTTGACCGCCGGGGACCATCGCCAGCTTGTCGACGAGTGCTATTACTGCAAGCTCTGCTACAATCATTGTCCCTACACGCCGCCGCATCAATATGAGATCGATTTTCCTCGTCTCATGGTGGTGTGGAAGAAACAGCTCGCCACGGAACGTGGAATCCGCTGGCGAGATCGCTTGCTGATCAAGACCGATCTCATCGGAACGCTGGGAAGCCTGATCGCTCCCATTGCGAATTGGGTGCTGGGGCTGAAGACGATCCGTGGACTCGTCGAACGTGCGGTCGGGGTTCACCGGGATCGCCAGGTGCTCCACTTCTCGCCCGAAACCTTTTCCCATTGGTGGGGTCGTCGGGGCGAGGCTAAGGTCCCGGACTCGGCTCCCAGAAAAGTCGTGTTGTTTGCCAGTTGTCTCGTGAATTACCAGGCAACGGATGTGGGAAAATCCACTGTACAGGTCCTGGAAAAGAACGGAATCCATATCGTCATGCCGGAACAACAATGTTGCGGGATGCCGTCGTTCGATATCGGCGATACGTCAGCCATCATGAAGGCCGCGGAGGCCAATATCCAGTCTCTCCTGCCGTGGGTCGAACAGGGGTACGATGTGGTGATACCGGTGCCGAGCTGCAGCCTGATGGTAAAACGGGAATATCCGTATGTCATTGGAACCGAGGACGCAAAGAAAGTGGCCGAGCGGACGTTTGATGTGTGTGAGTATCTAATCCGGTTGAAGAAAGAGGGTGCGCTGGTGCAGGACTTCATCCACAAGCCCGGACGCGTGGCCTACCAGATTCCCTGCCACCTGCGGGACCAGAACATCGGCTTCAAGTCGAAGGAGCTGATGGAATGCGCCGGGGCTCAAGTCGAGGTCATTGAACGCTGCTCGGGACATGACGGCGGCTGGAGCGCCAAGACGGAGTTCTTCCCTCTCTCGATCAAGATTGCGCAAAAGGCCGTGAAGGTTATTGAGCAAGCGCCGACCGACCTGGTGGCATCCGATTGTCCACTTGCCGCGCTCCAGCTTGATCAAGCCGGGGCGACCGCGCATGCTGGGGGAAAGGCCACACGACATCCGATCCAGATTGTGCGCGACGCCTATGGATTACCTCCATCAAGCCCGTGATGAGTGATGCGTGAAGGATGATCAAAGATAAAACGTTGATCAGTAGCAATAATGACACCTTTAATGCTTGAAGATGTAATTCCTTATGCCGAGTATGAGCAACAACGCGAAGAGTTTCGCGCCCGCATCATCGCACTCAAGCAGCGTCGTCGAATTTCCATCGGCCCGCTGGTGACGCTTGTCTTTGAAAACCGAGAGACTTTGCAGTTTCAAGTTCAAGAGATGATCCGGGTCGAGCGGATCGTCGACGCGCAGAAAGTTCGGGACGAACTCGCCGTCTACAACGCGCTGCTCCCTCCCACCGGCGAATTGAGCGCCACGCTCCTGATCGAGATTACAGACACTGAAAGCATGAAGAGTTGGCTCGATCTCTTTATGGGGTTAGACCACGGAGAGAAGCGGGCGATTCGCGCCGGGGTGGACTCCGTATTCGGCGAATTCGAAGGCGGTCACAGTCATGAAACAAAAATCAGCGCCGTGCATTTTGTTCGTTTCCGGATAAGTGAGCGTTTGAAAGCCTCCCTGGCGCAGCCGCAGGCGCCGGTCGCGCTCCATGTGGACCATGCCACTTATCATGAGGCGGCTAAGGTGCCATGGGAGATGCGGCAGGAATGGCTCGCCGATCTCGGCGCCTGAGCGCCGAGGAGTTCTGAGTTTTGAGCGCTGAGTTCTGAGTCCAGAGCCGGGAATCTAGGATTTACAACTCATAACTCAGCACTCAAAACTCAGAACTTGGAGAAAGGAATGCCGCCGGTTCTACTGACCAAACGTATCGAGTTCGCCGCCGCCCATCGGTATTACAGGCCCGAGTGGGACGAAAAGACCAACCGGACGGCCTTTGGCGCTTGCTACAACGACCCAGGCCACGGCCACAACTACATGCTGGAGGTCACGGTTTCGGGCGAAGTAGATCGTCAGACCGGCATGGTGGTAAACCTGTTCGACTTGAAGCGCGTGCTCCTGGACGTCATCGAGGAGTTCGACCACAAACACTTCAATCTGGATATGTCCTACTTTAAAGAACAAATTCCCACCTCGGAGAACATCGCTCGCCTGTTATGGACAAAACTGGAAACACAGAAGGACGTCGGCACGCTGCATGCCATTCGGCTGTACGAGGATGAAGACCTCTATGCCGACATCACAGCCGCTGGCGGGCTGAAGGTGGCGAGCGTGACCAAGCGCTTTTCCTTCACCGCTGTGCATGACGAGCATCGTGGCCATACGTGGGATCTCTTTGTGACCGTCCATGGACCGATTGATCGGACCACGGGCATGGTCACGGATATCGTCGTCCTGGATCGGATGGTGCATGAGAAAGTCATTCAACCCTTCGACTACCAAGACCTGCGGCAGATCCTGAGCACCCGGCATGTGACAGGTGAGCAACTTGTCCGCATGGTCTGGGATCGCCTCATCAAATTCATTCCCGGCGGCACGCTTGAGCGGGTGAAACTGGTTCAAACCAGAGACCTCTCCTACGAATATTCAGGATAGGGGAGCAACCGTTTTTTTCGTCCCTCTCGATGTTCATTTCTTGGCTGTAGTATCACGCCGGTCGCCGGGTCGGCGTGTTCATGTATCTGCCGGCATTCCCCTGTGCGTTTCCATCTTTGTTTGTGGGTCCCTCCCGACAATTCATCCATCACGTCAGCCCGGCCGATGGTCGTCATCGCCTTCATCTTCGTATCGGACGAGTTGAACGGAGTGACGCTGGACAATAAGGGGAATGTACGACCGCTCAAGCCGTGCAGCTTCTCATCACTCTCCCAAGCGGAGGAAGAGAACGGCCAAAGCCGCATCTATCTCGGCCGGACCTGGTTCCGCGTGGTGATTGTTCCATGGAGGCCGGATTCCGCATACCCTTGAGTTCCTGCATTCACATTGTGCGATGGTTCCCATGATGATGTAATCCGCGACGGCAAGGGTCGGTTGGGTATGGTTTGTAAAAACCGAGGGTGAATTGTAAGGAGGCGATGGTAGCGATCCGTTCGGATTTCGTTATGGTTGAGTTAATCATTGGTCATCTTCGGCAGTACGGCAGTACTAGAATGAGGGTATCACAAGGTGTGGAGCGGTTGAGTCGGCTCGCGCCTTCCGCGCCCGCCCAGGGGGGGGAATTTACCGGAAGCGCTATGGAGATCCGCGGGCGATTCACCAGATGATCCCACCAGGGAGCTTTCCGCCAAGGTTGGAATAGGGGGGCGACTCAGACACCCATTACGGCACGGTCGGTGTGTTTCTATTGGATAGAGCGAGGAAGTGTATCGCGTAGCAATTCAGCTTGAGCGTCAGGTCAGCCTAGCCGTGCTGGCTCGGCAGTGAGGTCGAAGTTCTCCACACCTTGCGGAACCTCCTCAGGGTCCTCCTCTGGCCCAAACCATTTCCTTCTGACCTCGCTGCCATTGGTTCCTCTGTACACCAGTTCGTCGGTATCGAGGTCATATTCCGGGATCTCGGTACTTTCCCATCTCTGTACGAAGTAGTGGTAGTACAGCGTGTAGAGGCCGTGGTCCTTCAGGTTGTGTCGGAGCACATATTCCGGCATCGTCTGGACATCCAGATCGGTATGGTAATGCTGCAGCCAGAGGTAGTCCCCGAGAATAACCAATTTAACGAGCGGGGGATCTGAGTAGAGCTTGAGTTTGACGGCTTTCCCGATCGCCTTGAGCCTCTTGAGGAGCTCGATGCTTTGCCGTACTTCTTCCCGAAAGTTCTCAAGCGTGAAATCGGGATGGGCGATCGCCCGTATGCGCGTGCTTGCTTCCTGGCAGTAAGGATTTACCAACAGGATTTTGGCTCCCAGACACTTTCCCAGCACGGTCGATAAATCTCCCACTTGGTCGACAAAGGTGCTGTAGCCACTGGACCCTATCACCATGATAGTCCTGCCTGTGCCGTGCTTTTCCTTTAATTTCTTGATCCCACTCTGTGCGCGACGGCCCCGCCTGGGGAAAAACGAGACCAAGCCGGCGCCGGTTGCCATCTTCGCGAGCGTTCTGTCGCGCAGGCTGCGATGGATGTAGTTGAAGGACACGATCAGCACGATCGCCGCCGTGATTTCCACCGCGATGAGATAGATCTTTTCATTCTCTACCCGAGACCAGAAAGCTAGAAAATGCCGAGCGCCTGCCGGCAGCGATAAGGCAATCGCCGCACTCAGAGCTACCACGAGAATGTGATAGAGACTCCCTGCCGCACCATGTAGCAGGTCCCGCACCTGTGTCAGCGCTTCTTTCAACACCCCTTCACCTCTTTGTCTTCTGCATAGCGATCAACACGACTCGGCCACCGCAGGCCAAATGCTGCCATCTCATCAGGTTCGGCCGGCAGCGGTTTTGGTAATGCAACACCGCGATTGAACATAAAAAAAATCGCGCAAGATACCTCTGGGTGGGGGAGTGCTGCCCCCGAGCACAGGAGGCCTTACGCGATCGAGCGTCAACGT
>JBQTHT010000216.1:0-27425 GCA_052389595.1 Nitrospiraceae bacterium | reverse complement strand
AAGCCATCCTGGTGAATGCCGGACGGGTGCTCAAAGGCATTGGCCCCCACGATCGCCTTGATGGGCAGAACGACCATTCCGCTAATTTTACTGACCAATCGACTGGTTTTAGAAATTTCTTCCGTGTTGCTTCCCGTATCGGCGCCCTAAAAAGCCTTGCGTGTCCGAAGGGCCATCGCAATCTCTTCGAGCGAGGTGTTGCCCGCCCGCTCACCGATCCCATTGACGGTGCATTCCACCTGTCCCGCCCCTTCCACTACGGCGGACAAGCTATTGGCTACCGCCAAGCCAAGATCATTGTGACAATGGACGGAGATCACCGCCTTGGAACTGTTCGGCACCTTCTCTCGTATACCTCGGATGAGATTTCCAAACTGCTGCGGAATACCATATCCTACCGTGTCCGGAATATTCACGGTTCCGGCACCGGCTTCGATCACCGCCTCCAGAACCTCATAGAGATAGGCCGGATCAGAGCGGCTGGCATCCATGGGAGAAAATTCGACATCGTGCACATAACTCCGCGCATGACGAACCATTTCCACGGCGCGTTTCTTGGCCTCCTCTCTGGTCATCCGAAACTGATATTTGAGATGGATGTCCGACGTAGAAAGAAACGTGTGAATCCTGACTTTCGGAGCGCCTTTCAAGGCTTCCCACGCTCGATCGATATCCTCCGGCTTGGCCCGAGCCAGACTACAGATTGTCGGTCCTTCAACTTCATGCGCGATGCGCTGGACGGCGGCAAAATCACCGGGCGAACTGTATGCAAACCCCGCCTCGATGATATCGACGCCCAGCCGAGCCAGCTGCTTGGCGATCATTACTTTCTCTTCTACGTTCATGCTCGCGCCCGGCGACTGCTCGCCGTCACGCAAGGTCGTATCGAAAATTTTGATCATCCGTGTCATATCATCCCCCTAAAGCCAGCTTGTGGCTGGAGAGCAGGATGCTCAAAACAGTTTCCCACAGGGCCGCAGGGAAGAAAAAACCGGAGGCGTACCCTCTGGGGTACGTTGAGGTTTTTTCGACCCGAGAACGCCGTGAGAAGCCGTTCAGCATCCTGCAATAAAAAAAGCCTTCCTCCCACGCAGGGACGAAGGCTCAGCGCGCTCCGTGGTACCACCCTGATTCAGCAACCGGCTGCGTGCAGCCGGCCACCCTTCCTTGTCACCGCGTCACGAGGGTGAAGCGGAGCCACTAATCACCCGTCTACAGCCGCAGCCATAGACATCGCTTTCATGGACTCGGCTCGGAGGTGAGTTCAGCGCAAGGGCGGGCTGGTTTGCACCTGATCCGCTCGGGAAGACACGGACTTCCACCAGCTCTCTCGATTCCGTCCCGGTCGCCTACTACTCCTCGTCAGCGCCGTTCTACCTGCTTGTGTTCAAACACCGGCTCATCGGACTTCATCGTCCGTTTCCCGAACATTTTTATCATAAGACCGACAACGCGTTCTACTATGCCTGACAACGCGTAGCCGGCGAGAACGACAAAGAGCATCACCTGCGGCCATGCCACTACGAGCATCAGTCCGAGAATGCCCCACACCAGATAATTAAAGTGTTGCCCGCCGCGGAATTTTAGATCCTTAAAGCTTCGATACTTAATCGTGCTCACCATCAGGAATGCCAGGATCAACGTAATGACTAAAATCAGAAGCGGCTTCACCTCCGCGCCCATCCGCACGATGTAGTGGTCGAACACCACCAGCGTTGCGATGACACTGGCCGCCGCGGGAATAGGAAGTCCGGTGAAATGTTTACTATCGGCTGTCGCAGCGATCACGTTAAAGCGGGCTAACCGCAGCGCGCCACAGGCCACAAATGCGAACATGACCGCCGATCCGAACATGCCTTGGCCGCTGAGCGCCCAGGCATAGATTAAAAGCCCTGGAGCGACTCCAAACGAGACGACATCGGCCAAGGAATCATACTCAAGACCGAATTGGCTCGTCCCGTTCACCAATCGCGCGGATTTGCCGTCCAGTACATCAAACACCAACGCCACGAGAATGGCAATGGCTGCGGCCATGTAGTTGGCATTAAAGACGGCGAGAATGGCAAACAGACCGCAAAACAAATTACCGGTGGTCAGCAGATTCGGGATCAGATAGACCGCCCGTCTGCGTTTTCCATCCTTTGTTTTCAGCAATGAGTTTCTGAGAGCGCCATTTTTCATTTCAACTCCCCCAGCACCGTTTCACCGCCCTTAACCCGATCACCCACAGCCACACGCAGTACCGTTCCAAGGGGGAGGAAGGTATCCATTCGAGAGCCGAAGCGAATGAGCCCAAATCGCTCTCCTCGAGTTACGCGGTCTCCCGGCGAAACCCAACAGACAATCCGGCGGGCGATCAACCCGGCGACTTGCACACAGAGAACTTTGGCGCCCGCAGCCGTCCGAAGCATCAACGCATTCTGTTCATTCCGTAAGGTCGCCTCGGGTCGGCTTGCGACCAAAAACTTGCCCGGCTGATATACCACGTTCTCAACCAACCCTTCGCAAGGAATCCGATTCACATGCACATCAAGCACATTGAGAAAAATGCTCAGCCTGATTCCCCGCTCTTTCAGAAAGCGAGGCTCAAATTCCTCGTCAATCGCGACGACACGTCCATCTCCGGGAGCGACGACCGCCCCGGGATCACTAGGAATCCGACGAGGGGGGTTCCGGAAAAACCAGGCCGTGAATAAGGTCAACCCGGTCACCATCAACCCGGACACGAACCAGCCCATCGTCAAGAACAAACCTGCCACAGCCGCCGGTATGGCTACAAATGGAAGACCTTCTTTGACGATGGGAATCCCGACTGCCCGATCAGACATATCGATAAGGTGATCGTAACATGAACCACACCCTTCGGCTAATTCTTGGTTTTATCGACCAATTGGTCTTTTTTAAGCCACGGCATCATGCCCCTTAGCCGAGCGCCGACTTCTTCGATCGGATGGGTTTCACCCTTGGCGAGCAAGGCATTATACATCGGCCGATTTGCTTGGTTTTCCAACACCCATTCCTTGGCAAACTGGCCACTCTGAATTTCACCTAAAATCTTCTTCATCTCTTGCTTGGTCTCTTCCGTGACAATGCGGGGGCCTCTGGTCACATCGCCGTACTTGGCGGTTGTGCTGATTGAGTACCGCATGTTGGCGATGCCCCCTTGATAGATCAAGTCGACGATAAGTTTGACCTCGTGCAGACATTCGAAATAGGCCATCTCCGGCGAATAGCCCGCATTGATCAGTGTTTCATAGCCGGCCTGAATCAACGCGGTGAGCCCGCCGCACAATACAACCTGCTCACCGAAGAGATCTGTCTCTGTCTCCTCGCGGAATGTGGTCTCGATGACGCCGGCGCGGCCTCCTCCGATGGCGCTCGCATAAGCCAATCCCACCTGCCGCGTGGTTCCACTAGGGTCCTGATGAATCGCCAGGAGGGCAGGCACCCCACTCCCTTTCGTGTATTCCGAACGGACGAGATGACCGGGACCTTTGGGAGCTACCATGAAAACATTGACATGGGCAGGCGGCACGATCTGTCCAAAGTGGATGTTAAACCCGTGCCCGAACGCCAAGAACGCTCCGGGCTTCAAATGAGGTGCAATGTCCTGCCGGTAAATCGCTGATTGGGCTTCATCGGGAGCCAGGATCATCGCGACATCGGATGATTTGACCGCGTCCGCCACCGGCATCGCTTTAAGTCCGCTCTTCTCCGCCTTTCGCCAGGAGTTGCCCTCTCGCAGGCCGATCACCACCTCGACACCACTCTCTTTTAAATTGTGCGCATGCGCATGGCCCTGGCTCCCATAGCCGATCACCGCCACTTTCTTACTGCGAATTTGTTGAAGGTCTGCATCCTTGTCGTAATAAATCTTCATTGCCGGCTCCTCGGTGATCTGTACATAACGTGAAGAGTCATCTCGTTCGACGGTCGATGGATCTTTGTTCGCGGGAGAATCGGCCTATTCCCGAACGACTCGTTTCGCTTGCGCGGCGGCCACGCGGATAGGTTCTCGCGCGATCGCGACACGTCCCGTCCGAACCAGTTCCTTGATACCAAGCGGCTGCAGCAGATTGATAATGGCTTCGATCTTCTTACTATCCCCGGTCACCTCAAGGGTATAGGTCGTGGGGGTCGAATCGACTACATTCGCTCGAAAAATGTCGGTGATCCTGAGCGCCTCAGCGCGATCCTCCGCCTTCGTGTGCACCTTGATCAGGGCGGTTTCCCGAGAAACGAATTCGCTCTCGTTCAGATCTACAACCTTAATGACGTCGATCAGCTTGTTCAACTGCTTCATGATCTGTTCGATAATCCGATCGTCCCCGGACGTGACGATGGTCATCAGCGACATCGACGGGTCCAGCGTAGGTGCCACCGACAAACTCTCGATGTTGAACCCGCGTCCGCTAAACAGTCCGGCAACGCGCGAAAGCACCCCAAACTTATTCTCAACTACAACGGAAATGATATGTTCCATCTTCAGATCAGGCTGATAGTTAATGGCCAGCGTGCTTGCGGATCGCTCCGAACCACTTGCTATGTGCCATACGCCATCAGCTCTGTTTCTTACGCCGTGAGAATCGTGTCCTTATCTTCTGGGAGGACCCCGGTTGAGGTAGCCTGTTTTTTCTTCAGTTCCGGCGGATCTTCCAAGATCATTTCATGGTTACATCCGCCGGCCGGAATCATCGGATAACAATTCTCGTAGGGATGGGTCGGCACATCCACCACCACGGGCCTATCCACCGCCATCGCTTCCTTCAACACGCCATCCAGATCGGATACCTTCGAGGGGCGCAAGCCCACCGCACCATAGGCTTCCGCCAGTTTGACGAAGTCCGGCGTGACATCGAGATAGCTGGACGCATACCGTCCTTCATAGAAGAGGTCCTGCCACTGGCGAACCATGCCATGGAAGCGATTATTGAGGATAATGACCTTCACCGGCAATTTACTGACGACGGCCGTCGCCATTTCCTGCATATTCATTTGAACGCTGCCGTCTCCCGCCACGCAGAGCACCAGCCGACCTGGGAAGGCGGCTTGCGCACCCAGGGCTGCGGGAAACCCGAATCCCATCGTACCCAATCCGCCCGACGTCAACCAACGATTGGGTTTGGCCAACTTAAAATATTGCGCCGTCCACATCTGGTGCTGGCCCACATCCGTTGAGACGATCGGATCGCGATCCTTCGTCAGTTCGTAGAGCCGCTTCACTACCTGCTGCGGCTTGATGGGGCCATCGGCATCCTGCTGATAGGTCAAGGGATGCGCCGTCTGCCATTCCCGTATCTGATCCCACCAGGGCTTCCGCAATGCTTTCTGCTCACCGTTTACCGTCGCCTTGAGAAGCTGATTCAATTCACGCAAGACATGCTTGCAATCGCCCACGATGGGGATATCGACGTGAATATTCTTTCGAATGGACGTGGGATCGATATCGATATGGATGATCTTGGCATGCGGACAAAATTCAGATACTTTCCCCGTGACACGGTCATCGAATCGCGCTCCGACGGCAATGACCAGATCGGAATAATGCACGGCCATGTTGGCCCAGTAGGTTCCGTGCATCCCCATCATCCCCATGGAAAGCGGGTGCTCGCCTGGGAATGCGCCGAGCCCCATGAGCGTCATGTCCACCGGAATTTGCGTCAGCTCAGCCAGTTCCAAGAGTTCCTGTGACGCGCCCGAGAAGATCACTCCTCCCCCGACGTACAAGATAGGCTTGCGGGCTTTCATAATCGCTTCGGCAGCCTGCTTGATTTGCCATTTGTTTCCTTCATACGTCGGATTGTAGCCTCTAATCGCGACTGAATTGGGATAGCTGAACTCCGTTTTGTTCATCGACACATCTTTAGGAATATCGACCAGCACGGGACCCGGTCGTCCGGTCGTGGCGAGGTAGAACGCTTCCTTGATGGTCATGGCGAGATCGTTGACGTCCTTGACCAGGAAGTTGTACTTCGTACAGGGACGGCTAAGCCCGATGTTGTCAGCCTCTTGAAAGGCATCATTCCCGATCAGGCTCGTAGACACTTGACCGCTAAAGCAGACGAGCGGAACGGAATCCATATAAGCGTCGGCCAACGCGGTCACGACATTGGTCATACCCGGCCCCGAAGTCACCAGCGCGACTCCGGCCTTACCCGTAGCCTTCGCATAGCCTTCCGCCATATGTCCAGCGCCTTGTTCATGCCGGGTGAGAATCACTTCAATGTCTTTCTGTTGATGGAGAATATCGAATATCTTCAGAACGACTCCCCCAGGTAGGGCAAAGATCGTTTTCACCCCTTCCCGGCGAAGGCACTCCAGAAAGATTTCCGCACCCGTGAGCTTCATATCTCCCCCTTGTATGCCTCCCGATCCTGCGCAGCAATAGCAATGCAAGCCGATTCATCTCAAAATCGGCGATCAACCTGCCGATCTCGTTGAAAAATCAGGGACTAGAGCGACACATCGTAACATCGACCTGTGGTCGCGTCAATAGGGCGCTGGTCCCTGACGGTTCCGCTGGATGACAGCTTAGGGAACCACATGCTAGGCTTCACGGTCTCTACGACCGACTGAGCCACTATAAGATTTCTCACCCAATTGCGATGATTCACGTGACCATCCTTTCACGGCAACACTGCCACCTGTGCGAAGTCGTGAACCGAATGGCGCAGCGACTGCAGACCGAAGCCGAATTTACTCTGACAAAAATCGATATTGAGACAGACGAGCGGTTGAAGACTCGTTATGGGACTCGCATTCCTGTCGTGCTGATCGACGAGGTCGAGGCGTTCTCAGGCAAAGTCACAGAACGTGAACTTCGGCAAGCAATCAAAAAAGCGCGTTGGAGTAGGCCTATAAGCCGGATTCTGTCCTGTCTTGGCTTGAGACCAACCCAGGGATGATCATTTCTCTGGGATTCGAGTTACCTCGAACCTCAAGCGACCTACCCGAGGGCTGCAGCCGGGCCAACCGCTGAGAAGCACCACCGGTGCGCGCTTCTCCTGCCCTCCTATTTGGTCTTGCTTCGGACGACGCTTGCCGGCTGACCATGTCACCACGGTCACGGTGGGCTCTTACCCCGCCATTTCACCCTTGCCTGATCCCTTGCGGGCCATCGGCGGTATGCTTTCTGTTGCGCTTGTGTCGGATTGCTCCGCCTGGGAGTTACCCAGCGTCCTGCCCCTGAAGTCCGGACTTTCCTCTCACCGGATTCCGATGAGCGATCACCCAGCCTACTCTAACGCGCAGGCGTAGTATAGCGATCAAGTCTGGTGTCGGCAAGCGGAAGCTGCTGCTCGCATTCAAAGCGCGAAATCAAGCTCAGCGTGACGACATCAGCGGCCGGCCACGGCAGGCAAGTCGACTCCCGATACACATTGTTTGGGTTGGCAGAGTGGTAAGGCTTCCGGTACCCATTCTTCTAGTTGCTTGATACGAGTTTCATGACTGGGATGAGTGGACATGAATTCAGAAGACGCTCCTCCTCCAGAGAGCTGTTCCATCCGTTCCCACACCCGCACAGCCTCGCGGGGGTCATAGCCGGCTTCCGCGGCAAGGAGCAATCCGATGTAGTCGGCTTCTGATTCGTGTTTACGGCTGAACGGGAGCAACACACCCACCTGCGACCCCACACCTAGAGCCGTCATCGCCCCTTGGCTCAGGATCGGATCGACGCCACCAACCGCAAGCGCAACGTTCGCGACCTGCATGCCGACTTGAGTGAGGACGTTTTGACTCATGCGTTCCCCACCGTGACGCGCGAGCGCGTGAACGACTTCATGCCCCATCACAGCCGCCAGCCCGGCTTCGTTCTTCGCGACAGGAAAGATTCCCGTATAGACCGCCATCTTCCCTCCCGGGAGCGCGAAGGCGTTGAGCGTCTTGTCTTCCTTAATGACCGACACCTCCCACTCGAATTGTGCGGCAAGTTCCGCATACTTGGATTTCTTGGCGGCTTCGATCACCCGCGCAGCCACCCGCTTGACCGGCTCGACTTCGCGCGGGTCCTGAGAAATTTTGTGTTTCGGATCCTGCAAGACTTCCTGGTACGCTTGCGCGCCTAACTGCATCTCCTGCGAAGACGAGATCAACATCAGCTGCCATCGATCCGTGTAGGGGTTTGTCGCACAAGCGGTCACGAGAAGTGACCCCATCATCCATACGAGGACTTTCATGTGCTTCGATTGGCGGCCGTGTTTCATCCGGCGCCCTCTCCTCTCACCACTCCACCCTGGTGAAATTGCTTGTTGGCTATCCCTTTGCTAGATTACGCCCCCGTGCATCGCTTTTCTAGATGGAACTCGGCCTGATGACGTCTCAGCCTGCTGCTCATTCTTCTGAACGAATCGGCATCGATGAATCGGGCAAGGGTGATTATTTCGGCCCGCTCGTCATCGCTGCCGTCTTTGTCAACACCACCACGGAAGGTGAATTGAGACTGATGCAGGTACGAGACAGCAAGAAGATCTCCGACGGACGCATCTTGGAACTGGCGCCGGATATCCGGCAGATCTGTCCTCATGCTGTCGTCGCCATTGGTCCTGAACGGTACAACGAGCTGTACCTAAAAATCAAAAATCTGAACCGTTTGCTTGCGTGGGGGCACGCGCGCGCATTGGAAAACCTCCTGCAGCACGTGAGCTGCGAGGTGGCGATTTCCGATCAGTTCGGCGACGAGCGGCTGATCCTCAATGCGCTGCAGGGAAAGGGAAAAGGAATCAGGCTGGAGCAACGGCCGAAGGCGGAATCAGACTTGGCGGTCGCCGCCGCTTCCATTCTGGCGCGGGCGGAGTTTTTGATTCGATTACGACGTCTGTCGGACGAGGTCGGTACGACGCTTCCAAAGGGAGCGTCTTCGACTGTCGAACTCGCTGCGCGGATGGTGATTAAAAAACACGGACAGGAACGATTAGGGAGCGTCGCCAAGCTCCACTTTAAAACCACTCAGGCTATATTGAGGGACGGCTAAGCCGTCTCGCCCACCTCTAAATCCGACTCCTTTGCGTGATCCGGGCTTGCCTTCTCTTCTGCCAACGGACCTTCCCAGTAGAGAATGCGATGACAGTAGGGGCAGGTATGCAGCTCTTGGGAACGTTTGACCTCAGCAATAAGCTGGGGCGGGACTTGCAACCGACAACCGCAGCACATTCCGTCGCGCACAGCAGCAAGCGCCTGATCTTTACGTGTGGCTTTCAACTTCGAATAGCGGTCCAGCAGGCTCTTGTCGATGCTGCCGGCGAGGGCCCGTTGTTTGCCGCCCAGCTCGGTCAACTCCCCGGTTAAGGTGGTTTCCAGTTTTTCGAGCGACGTCTTCTCCTGCTTGAACAGGCGGTCCGCCTCGGAGGCCTTGCTCTGTGATTCTTTCACCGATCGTTGCATCTGCTCGATCTGTTCCATAAGAACCAGAATCTTGTCTTCGATTTCGCCCTTCTTCTTTTGGGCAAGCTCCACCTCGAAGAGGTGCGCTTGATATTCCTGATTGGTCTTCAGCTGAGACGCCCGCGCCTTGAGTTTATCGGTCTGCTCCTCGTGAACCTCTAAATCTTTCTCGCGAGCGCGACGCTCTTTCACCAATGCTTCCACGGCGGCAGTAGCTTCTTTCAGGACGCGATCGGCGCGGCGCAACGGTGCTTCCGCCGCATCGAGGCGCTCAGGTAGTTTCCGCTGCTGGTCTCTGATTTCCGCGATCCGGAGATCGACTTTCTGGAGTTCGATCAGTGGAGAAAACTGTGGGGTCAATGGGTTCCTTACAACCTATAGGACTAACCGAGGGTCTCTTAGCCGATCGATTGAGAAATCGTCTCTCGTCTCCCTGGTGGGCCCACTAGGACTTGAACCTAGGACCAACTGATTATGAGTCAGCCGCTCTAACCACCTGAGCTATGGGCCCGATCTGAGGGCTGATGCGAGAATCCAGCTCACAGCGACAAGAGTTAGATTTTATGACCGCTCACGAACAGAGTCAACCTGAGGAGCGCTCACGGCAGATCAGACACTCTCTACAAAGCTGCGCAGCTTTTTACTCCGGCTGGGATGGCGCAGCTTCCGCAATGCCTTGGCTTCGATCTGCCGAATACGTTCTCGGGTGACCTCGAAATCCTGCCCGACTTCTTCCAACGTGTGATCCGTCGCCTCGCCGATACCGAATCGTTTGCGAAGGACTTTCTCTTCGCGCGGAGTCAGCGTTTCAAGCGCACTGTTGATCTGCCGCTGCAGGTCGTATCGAATAGCCGCCTCCAACGGCGAAATCGCTTTCTTGTCCTCGATGAAGTCGCCCAGATGACTATCTTCCTCTTCGCCGATCGGCGTCTCGAGCGAGATGGGTTCGCGCGCGATCTTGAGGATTTTTCGCACCTTATCGAGCGGCAAATCCATCCGCTCCGCGATCTCCTCCGGAGTCGGCTCCCGGCCAAGCTTCTGTACGAGATGGCGGGATGTCCGGATCAGTTTATTGATCGTTTCGATCATGTGAACCGGGATCCGAATCGTTCTGGCTTGATCCGCAATGGCACGAGTAATCGCCTGCCGTATCCACCACGTCGCATACGTACTGAATTTGTAGCCGCGTTTGTATTCAAATTTGTCCACGGCCTTCATGAGGCCGATATTGCCCTCTTGGATAAGGTCCAGGAACTGTAATCCCCGATTGGTGTACTTTTTGGCGATGCTGACCACCAGACGGAGATTGGCTTCCACCAACTCGGCTTTCCCTCGCTTGACCTTTTCTTCCGCCACGTCCACATGCTTGACCGCATCCTTGATCTCCTCTGCGGAGGCCAGCGCTTCCTCCGTCTCCAATTGGCGAATGCGACCCCGTGCGGCCAGATAGATTTTCTTGACCTCCTGCAGCGCATCCTCCGAGAGACTGCTCTTCCGCTTCACCGCCAGGAAGTCTTTGCGAGCCCGTCCGAGCCGTCGCAACAACTCCGCGCCCGGCTCTCCCGGCACACCGATTTTTCGCTGGCACTGCGCCATCTCACGCTCGGCGGTACGAATCTGCTGAGCCAAGTCTCGCACGCGCTGCACCATCCGGTCCTTGAGCACGGCATGGAGGTTCACCGATTCCATCTTTTCCACGACTTGCTGACGGACCACTTCGATATGCTTCTTGAATTTCTTCTGACGAGCCGGATCGCTGCCGGCATGCCGGCTCTTGTCGTACAGTCCCTTGAGCGTTGTCGACACCTTGCGGACGGCATTGAGCGATTCCAGCGTTTTGACCCGAAGTTCCTCAAAATCCTGCTCGACCGGCTCCTCCTCAAGCTCCTCTTCAGTTTCCACGATGGGCACGATTTCCCGCACATCAATCTTTCCGTTCTTGAGTTGGTCGCGCAGCGACAGGACGAATTCAATCGTCATCGGCATCCCATAGACGACGGATGCAATATCCTTTTTCCCTTCCTCAATGCGTTTTGCGATCTCGATTTCGCCTTCACGGCTGAGCAGCGCCACGCTGCCCATTTCTTTCAGGTAGAGCCGGACCGGATCATCGGTGCGGCTCAGCGCCCCCGGCGTCAGGTCGATCTCTTTCTCGTTGTCCTCGCTGGACTCCCCGTCTTCAACTTCCTCGACCGCGTCTTCGCTGTCGTTCGTCTTCCGTGCGCGCTCTCCCTCACTTGTCTCTACGATCTCGATATCCATCTCGCCGAACATCGTCATGAGCGTGCCGAACTGCTCGGATGACACGACTTCCGAAGGGAGCGTGCTGTTCAATTCATCGTAAGTCAGAAATCCCTTCTGTTTTCCGATGGCGATGAGCTTCTTGACTTCAACGAGCAATTCTTGCTTCGGCATAACAACTCCTTCAGGGCGAGGGCGACGCGGTCGGCGCAGGCGCTCCGGGTTTTCTCTTCTGCAACTCATGCACTTGGGCGTTCAACCGTTGGACATCATCACTCCGCCCCTCGCGCTCTGCCACCTTGAGTTTCACGATCACCTCACGGAGGGCGCCATCCGACTGTTTCCGTTCCAAACGATCCAAACAGCCCCGGATATATTCCTGCACGTCATCAAAATGCTGTTCCACCATTGAGAGCTCCGTCGCGACAGGCCCACAGTTCGGATCAGATACCAGCGCATCGAGCACGGCTCGCAGTCGCACTCTCCCATCTGCATCCAGGTTGTCAAGCGCGCATTCCACGATGCGACGGCACGCGGGGACTGAAAACGCCTCTCCGCGAAGTCGTCCGACATCCGCCGGAGCAAGTTTCCCCTGCAACAAGAGATGGACGAGATCCCGCTCCTCGGGACTCCCTTTGAATCGAACATCCCCTGCCTGCACGGTTGGGCGCTTAACGCCCTTCTGAAAACCCTGACTTGGAGCCAGCGCAGGGTAGCGGTCCAGAAGACGTTGTTGGTTGACGCCCAATCGCTCCGCGACAATCCTGATGCGTTCTTCTCGTTCGATCGGATGACTACTTTTTTGAAGGATTCGCAACACGTCATCGATGCGACGAATGCGGTCCTCAATGCCGGCTGACTCGACCCCCTTCAAACTGTGCTCTACCGCGAAATCCAGCAGAGTGGGCGCGCGGTCTTGCAATGCTGCAAAGGCTTCCGCTCCTTCCTTTCTGACATAGGTGTCCGGATCCTCGCCTTCCGGCAGGGATACCACTTTCACACCCAACCCACTATCGACGAACAGATCTAACGTTCGCAGCGCTGCTTTGACGCCGGCGGCATCGGGATCAAACAGCAAGACGACCTTCCGGACTAGGGGACGAATGAGACCGATATGCTCCGGAGTTAATGCTGTCCCCAACGTCGCCGCCACATTCCGGATGCCGGCTTGGTGAAGCGCCACCACATCAAAATACCCCTCCACGATGACGATGCTATCCAGGCGACTGGCTGCTTCTCGCGCAAGATCCAACCCGTACAGTGTCTGTCCTTTCTTAAAGAGCTGCGTGTCACGAGAATTGAGGTACTTCGGTGTGCCCTCCCCGAGCACGCGCCCTCCGAATCCGATGATCCGCTTGCGGAGGTCGGTGATCGGAAACATGACCCGACCACGGAAGCAATCGTAGTAGCCTGTGTTGCCTTTCGTCATTCTAGAAGCCTGATCTCGGGCAGCAATCAGACCGGCTGCGGTCAGATCGGCCATTCCATGCCCTTCTCCTGCAAGCGCCTTGAACAATCCATCCCAAGCCGGCAAGGCGACGCCCAAGTGAAAAGACTGTTGAGTTTCAGGGCGAATACCTCGCTGATCCAGATAATCTCGTGCCTCTTTTCCCGACTCAGAACCAAGAAGGTTCCGCTGAAACCACGCCGCCGCCGATTCATTCACTCGCTCCAATCGACCGCGAGTCGCCGCATCCGGATCTGAAGTCGCCCCTGAGAATTCCGGGACTGTGACGCCGACCTTTCGACCGAGTTCGCGAACCGTTTCAGGAAAACTCACGCCGGTGATTTTTGTCAGGAAAGTGAAGACATTCCCACCGGCGCCGCAGCCGAAACAATGGAAGATTTGACGGGATGGACTGACGCTGAAGGAGGGGGTCTTCTCTTGGTGGAATGGGCACAATCCCTTGAGATTCTGCCCTGTTCTGGACAAGCTGACGTGATGTCCCACCACCTCGGCAATATCGACCCGGTCTCTGATCTGGTTAATGATTTCGTCGGAAATCAGGCCTTGGCCCACGGTGGGAATGGCTCCTGATTGTATTCCGCTCGACGGATGACCCTTGGGTCAAGTAATGAGAAAAGTAGACCGGTCAGAGTAACAAAACAAAGAATGGACTGTCAATGTGGTAAGGAGGTCATCCTTACCCAGGCGGCCAACTCATGCGCCGTCCCCCCAATACATGCATATGAAGATGAAACACGGTCTGTCCGGCATTCGGTCCTGTATTCGTCACCAGACGATATCCTGACTCGCCAAGTCCTCGTTGCTGAGCGATATGGGTGCAGGTCAGCATGAGATGCCCGAGAAGTTGGCCATCCTTCTCTTCCAGATCTTGAACGGAGGGCACATGACGTTTTGGGATGACCAGGATGTGTGTCGGCGCCTGCGGATTAATATCCTCGAACGCAATGACGTGATCATCCTGGTGCACGAGTTGCGCCGGGATATTTCCTGACACAATCCGACAAAAGAGACAGTCTGTCACGTCTCTCCCTTCAAGTCTTGTTCTGCCGAAGCCCCGGCTCGCCGAAGCGGCTCGCTAATTCCTGATAGACCTCGCCTAATGTAATATCGTGATACCCGAGCACGAGCAAGGTATGAAACAAGAGGTCCGCCACTTCGTAGACAATATCTTCACGCTTTCCGTTCTTGGCCGCCAACAGAACTTCACCGGCTTCTTCCGCCACTTTCTTCAGAATTCGATCCGCCCCGCCCTGCAAGAGCATCGACACATATGAACCACTTTTCGGCGCAGCGCGCCGGTCCAGAATCGTTTCATAGACGCGCTCCAAGATACCGCCGAACGCTCCAGCGGCCTTTTTGCTTTCGACATTTCCCTCATCAGTCATACGACTGAAAAAACAGGATCGCTCGCCGGTATGACACGTGGGGCCGGTCGGTTCCACCTTTACTAATACGGTGTCTCGATCGCAGTCGACAAATAAGTCTTTCACGAGAAGCCGATGCCCCGATGTTTCACCTTTTTCCCACAGTCGTTGGCGGGATCGACTCCAAAAATGGACGGATCGCGTTTCCAGCGTTTTCGTCAGCGATTCACGATTCATATAGCCCAACATCAAGACTGAGCCGTCCCGCCAATCCTGAATGACGGCAGGAAGAAGTCCTTGCTCATCAAATACGATCTGACCGTCGCGAGTGTTCATCCATCCCCTGGGAGGTCTCACGCCCTCGCTAATCGCATGGGCATGCCGCGCTCACTGAGATACTGTTTCGCTTGGGGGATAGTATAGGTTCGGTAGTGAAAGATGGAGGCGGCCAGCGCGGCATCGGCACGGCCGATCACAAATCCATCATAGAGATGATCCAACGTTCCTGCCCCCCCTGAGGCAATGACCGGGATCGAAACGGCATCGGTCACGGCACGGATAAGCTCCAAATCATAGCCGACCTGGGTGCCGTCCTGGTCCATGCTGGTCAGCAAAATCTCTCCCGCTCCATACGCTTCGACCTGTTTAACCCATTCCAACACAGACAACCCGGTCGGTCGTCGCCCGCCGTGAGTATACACTTCCCACTGTCTCTTCGTCGGCTGATTGCTCTCTGACCGTCGTTTGACATCGATCGCCACAACGATGCACTGCGTGCCAAACCGCCCGGCAGCTGCTTTGATAAAATCTGGATTCCGAACCGCCGCGGTATTGATGCTCACCTTGTCGGCTCCGGCGGTCAGCAACGCCCGAATATCCTCAATCGCGTTGACGCCGCCGCCCACCGTCAGCGGCATAAACACTCGCTCCGCCGTACGTTCGACCACGTCCAAGAGAGTTTTTCGATTCTCATGAGAGGCCGTGATATCGAGAAAGCACAACTCATCGGCACCTTCCTGGTCATACAGTGCTGCAACCTCGACTGGGTCTCCGGCATCGCGCAAGTTCAGAAACCCGACTCCCTTGACGACTCTGCCATCCTTCACATCCAGGCAAGGAATGATGCGCTTGGTCAACATGGTTGATCGTTTCACTCGCTCCAGGCCAGAGGCGAAAGACTGGTGGCGAGAGAACCGGACAGGGATCGCTTGAGAACTCTCATATCACTCTAGCCCCGAACCTCGTGCCTCTAGCCTGTCGCCGCAAGAGCGGCGGTGAAGTCCAGCTTGCCGTCATACAAAGCCTTCCCGACGATGGCGCCTTCGATGCGTGGGCCCATGGCCTTAATGGCCAGAAGATCCTCCAGTCTCGTAATTCCCCCAGAGGCAATAACGGGAAATGCCGAGGCGTCCGCCACTTCCTTCAAAGCCGAAAGGTTCGGGCCGCTTAACATGCCGTCTCGCGCGATGTCCGTATAAATGACTGCTCCGAGCGAATAGCCGGCGAGTTTGCGCAAGAGGTCGAGCGCGGGAGTATCGGACAGGCTGGTCCATCCGCGGACGGCCACATATCCGTTTCGAGCATCCAACCCCAGCACGATGCGTTGCGGGAATTCATGACCAGCTTCCTGTAACAGCGTGTGATTCTGCAATGCGGTCGTGCCCAGGACCACGCGCCAAACTCCCAGAGAAAGATATCGGCGGATCGTCTGCAGCGTGCGAATTCCGCCACCGACTTGAATGCGGATCGATACCCCGCTCAAAATCGCTTCAATCTGTTTCAGGTTTTTGGGTTCACCATTCACCGCACCATTCAGGTCCACCACATGGATCAGCGAGGCTCCACGACGCTGCCAATCCATCGCCACGCCCACCACGTCCTCGCCGTACACGGTCTCCGCCGCCATATCTCCCTGGCGAAGCCTCACACAACGTCCATCCTTCAGATCGATCGCAGGAATGATCAACACAGGATTGCTCACTCTCGAGGCGTACCGAAGGGAAACTTCTGGATCAAGCGGTCAGCCCCATATGCCGCCAATTCATCAGCGGTGACGAAGGTCCCCTTCCGTTGGATGAATCCCCACAGATCCTCGGTCATCGGCCGCTGCCGTTCATAATAATTGCCTTCCCACAAGACGACGCCATCCGGCGTCACGACCTTAACTTCGAATCCGACGATAGCCGGGTCTCCACCAAACCGACTGCCTTCGCGCTCACGATACATTAACACCTTCCCGACAACCACGGCGTCCACAGCCAATCGTTCTGCCACCTTCCCCGCCAGCGCTTCCGACGAAAGTTCCCCTGCGGTCGCGACAATCTTTTTCGCTGCCGTTTCCCCTTCGCTGGGAGATCGCCATTCAAGACCCTGCCTCGATTGGAACCTGGTCCACATCAACTGCGTCACCTTTTCCGCCGCTGAAGCCGGCACGACGGTTGTCAGGCGATTCAACTCGTGTGTGGCCGGGGGCACTGCAACCGAGATGTTCGATGCCTTGACACCCTCTGGAACTTGGAGCGACGGATCCCGTCGCTCGATAATCTGGGGGCTCGTAAGGGCTTCAAACGGCAATACCGCAATCCTTCGCACCGAATATTGCGAGAGTTGAGAAGAAGTCTTGACGCTGACCTTTGAAGGACCGCATGCCGATAGACAGAACACCAGGGCAGCCGCCATGAAGACAGCAAGACGACGTCGCCGACTGATGCCTTTCAACGTATGGCCGTCCATCGCGACAATCACGTCCAGTCACCGAAGTTCTTCACAATTTTGAGCCCGATGGTTTGACTCTTTTCCGGATGGAACTGACAGGCGAAAATATTCTCCTGCCAAATACTCGACACGAAACGAATTCCGTAGTCGGTCACGCTGGACTCGACCCCTGCGTCCGTCGGTTCGACATAATACGAGTGGACGAAATAGGCAAAGGTGTCGGGGCCAACACCTGCCAGCGGAGGAGCAGGACGCACCGGCGTCACAGCATTCCAACCCATGTGAGGAATCTTCAACTCGGGATTTAATGGAAATGCAAACCGCTTGACCCGGCCCGGGATGATATCCAGACCCTTATGAAGGCCAAATTCCTCACTCTCCGTAAACAGCATTTGGAGTCCAAGACAAATACCCAGGAAGGGCTTGCCTGCTGCGACCGAACGACGAATCGGATCGATCAAGTCATAGGACTCTAAGTTCGCCATGCAGTCGCCAAAGGCTCCGACTCCGGGTAGCACGACATGGCTGGCACTCCCGATCACGCGAGGGTCGCGCGTCACCACCGCTTGGTGCCCCACCGCCTCGAAGGCCTTGTGCACACTGCGCAAGTTCCCCATTCCGTAGTCGATGATGGCGATCATATCCGCTTCGCGGCGCCCAAAGGTTAGCAGGATGGTCTGGCGGACTTTTTCAACATTCTGCCAGAAGGGCCGTAACAATACCGCAACTGAGATGATCCTGCCACTGTCATGTGTGCTACCTAGCGTGTAGGCAGAAAGTCGCGAGTCTACCCGAGTTGAAGGAAGAACTTTCAAGACACTCAGCCTGTTCCCTATTTGTCCTGCCTACCAATATGGAGAACCCATGCTTAAATTTGGCTTGTTGTTGAATGTGTCGAGAAGCGGAAAGGCTTGGTGGCTAGTGGTCCCTGGATATGAAACACAGGCAATTGGTAGTTTTCTCGTGGCATACGAGCCACTGAGGAGCTAAGAACAAAGATGTAGGGCTTCTACTGGAAGCGTGAAGATTCAGAAAAACATACTCCTTCAGAGTCTACAGAAAGCGAGTTGTCATTCGGACACGAAAAGGGAGAAAGTCCACTTTGTGGCCTGCTCCCATCTAGATCTGCCGCTCTACCAACTACAATGCCCCTTTGGTCGAGAGCACCCCTCCGGCGAGGCGATCCTCCACAGTGGTGGCTTGATCTAAAGCCTTGGCGAGCGCCTTGAAGATGGCTTCCATGATGTGGTGGGGGTTGCGGCCATAGAGGAGATTCACGTGCAGATTGAGTCCACCGTGCGTCACGAAAGCTTGGAAGAAATCTTCGAACAGCCCGAGGTCGAAGGCTTTGATCTTCCGATCCGTCAGCTTGACGTTGTACACGAGGTAGGGCCGGCCGCTGAGATCAACCGTCACCTGGGCCAGCGTTTCATCAAGCGGCGCGGAGGCGAACCCGAATCGCCTGATGCCTGCCTTCTCGCCCAGAGCCTGATGCAGAGCTTGGCCCATGACGATGCCTACGTCCTCGATCGTGTGATGTTCATCGATGTCGGTGTCGCCTTTGGCCTGGACCGTGAGATCGAAAAACCCGTGACGTGTCAGCAATTCAAGCATGTGGTCGAAAAAGCGGATGGAGGTGTCGATTTTGCCCTGGCCGTTGCCATCCAGCGTCCATTCGACGCGGATTTGAGTTTCTTTGGTGGAGCGTTGGACCGTCGCTTGACGCGGCACTTCGGACTTTTTCATACGTACCTGCTTTCGGCTGACTTCGCGTGAGCGTCGAATCCTTCTATATGAGCGAGCCGCATGATGCGCTCTTTTACTTTGGTCAACTCTTCCTTACTGTAATGCACGATGTTGCTCACTTTGACATAATCACCCACCGACAGCGGGGACGAAAACCTGGCAGTGCCGCCTGTCGGCAGCACATGGTTGGGCCCCGCCACGTAATCGGCGACCGCAGGCGGCGTGTACCGGCCTAAAAAGAGCGCGCCGGCGTGTCGGACTTTTTCCAGGTAATCGAAGGGACGATCCACCGACAGGCTGAGATGCTCAGGGGCGATCTGATTGGCCACACTGATCGCCTCTTCGAGCGTGTCGACGACGAAGGCGACCGAATGCCGTGTGATCGACTTGGTGACAATTTTTTCCCGTTGCAACGCCTTCGCCTGGGTCTGCACCAATCGAGCCACATCCTTGGCCAACCGTTCCGACGTCGTGACCAAGTAGACCTGCGCATCCTCGTCATGCTCCGCTTCACACAGGAGGTCCGCCGCCACATGTGCGGGTTGGGCCTGATCATCTGCCACGACCAACAGCTCGCTCGGTCCCGCCACCATATCGATCCCAACGGTGCCGTACAGAAGCCGTTTGGCGGTAGCCACATAGATGTTTCCGGGCCCGACGATTTTATCGACCCGCGCCACGGTTTTGGTACCATACGCCATCGCGCCGACCGCCTGAACCCCTCCAATCCGATAGATTTCATCCACGCCGGCAATATCTGCTGCTACGAGTAAGTATGGATTGATGCCCTTTTTTGTCGTGGGGGTACACATGACGACACGCTTGACCCCCGCGACTTTCGCCGGAACCGCGCACATCAACACAGAAGAGGGATACACGGCTTTGCCTCCGGGGACATAAATGCCGACGGCATCCAGCGGCGTCACCACCTGCCCGAGAGTCGCCCCGTTGTCTTGATACATCCACGTTTTAATCCGTTGACGCTCGTGAAAAGAGACGATGCGCTCGGCGGCGAATCGAAGCGCATCGCCCTCTGCCTTGCGAATGTGGTAATACGACTCTTTGATTTCCTCTGGAGGAACCCGCACGGCGTCGGGTTTGAGTCCCAGGCGATCAAATTTCTTGGTATAGCGCAGGACGGCTCGGTCCCCACCCTGTTCGACGGCCTGGAGGATAGCTTTGACACTTTTTTCCACCGCTGTGCTCTGGTGACTCGACCGAGAGGCAATCCGCTGCAGCGCTGGTTTAAACGTTCGATCGGCGCTCGTGATGACTTTCATCATAGCTTCCTCACCAACGAGTTCGGTGCACCGCTTACGACCGCTTCCTCGAGCGGCGGCCATTCTGCAACCCCTCGTTCAGGCGTGTCATAAATTCCGTCAGCGGTCCATGTTTCATTTTGAGACTGGCGCGATTAATGATCAGCCTGGCGGTCGACTGCGCTATCACGTCCACCTCGACCAATCCATGAGCCTTCAGCGTCTTGCCGCTCGACACCAAATCAACAATCCGGTCGGCCAAGCCGACGACCGGAGCGAGTTCGATAGAACCGTAGAGCTTGATGATCTCCGCCGGTACTCCCAGTTGATTAAAATACCGCTCCGAAATATGCGGATACTTCGTGGCTACCCGAATTTTGGACGAGAGTCGACTCCGCGATTCCTGCCCTCGTAACGCGGCGACAGAGATTCTACACGCTCCGAACTTCAAATCCAACGGTTCATATACGTCGCTATCCTGCTCGAGCAGCACGTCTTTTCCCACAATCCCCGCATCCGCAGCCCCGTATTCGACGTACGTGGGGACATCACTGGGACGGACGATCAGCAGCGTGCTGTCCGACTCGGGACAGGTAAACACCAACCGGCGGCTGTCTGGTGTGAGCCCAGGACTCCGATAGCCGACCCGTTCGAACAATTCCACCGTCGATTCCAGGAGCTTTCCTTTCGACAAGGCAATCGTCAGCATGGCCTGAACGTCATGCGGCTGCGGGCGCCGCACCTCCTTTTCGCCGTTCGATCACCGCGCCCAAACCCCGCATCTTTTCTTCGATGCGTTCGTACCCCCGATCCAAATGATACACACGAGACACTTCAGTCGTCCCCTCAGCGGCGAGCCCGGCGAGGATCAGGCCTGCGCTGGCCCGAAGATCCGATGCCATCACCGGCGCGCCAGTGAGCGTTTCCCTGCCGGTCACGACCGCCCGATTACCTTCGACTTTAATATCCGCGCCCATGCGTCGAAGCTCCTCGACATGGATGAACCGGCTCTCAAACACCGTTTCATTGATGACGCTGGTACCTTCAGCAATGGTCATCAACGCCACCATTTGAGCCTGCATATCCGTCGGAAACCCAGGATATGGGCAGGTTCTCAGATCCGTTCCTTTCGGTCTGCGCGCGGCGTTCAGTCGCACGGTTTCCTTATCCTCTTGCACATCGATGCCGCATTCACGCAGCTTGATTAACACCGATTCCATTTGATCCGGCCGGCAAGCCTCTATGCATACAACACCCCTCGTGATAGCGCCCGCACCGAGATAGGTCGCCGCTTCGATGCGGTCGGGGATCACTTCATGATCGGCGCCATGCAATGCCGGCACCCCCTCGACTGTAATCAGGTCAGACCCTACGCCGTGAATTCTGGCGCCCCGTTTAATCAGGAACTTGGCCAGATCGACAATTTCCGGTTCCTTGGCGGCATTCTCGATCACCGTGGTTCCCTCGGCCAAACAGGCGGCCATCATGAGATTTTCAGTTCCCGTTACGGTCGGCGTATCGCAGTAGATACGCGCTCCCTTCAATCGTCGAGCTGTGGCTTTAATGTAGCCATGATCGATGGAAATTTCCGCGCCAAGCTTTGCCAGTCCTGCCAAATGGAGATTGACCGGCCGAGAACCGATCGCACAGCCACCCGGCAAGGAAACGGTCGCTTCCCCCCATCGAGCAACTAGCGGGCCCAACACGAGCACGGAAGCCCGCATGGTTTTGACCAACTCATACGGCGCCTCCGTAGACCGAAGATCCTGTGCATTGATCGCAACCCGACTGCCTTCGTTCCTGTAGGACACTCCCAACATTCCCAGCAACTTACCCATAGTCAGCACATCGGCGACTCCTGGGACATTGGAGACGACACAGTCGCCGCCACCTAGGATGGTGGAGGCCAGAATCGGCAACGCCGCATTCTTGGCTCCGCTAATCCGAACCGACCCTCGTAAAGGCGTTCCACCTTTGATCACAATGCGATCCATGCAAATTAAGCCTTCCGATACTCAGCTGCTTCGCTGAGCACACAAGATCCGCGGGATCTCTGCCGCGTCTCGCCTCGTCCGGATATTGTCGTATTGATCGCGCCGTCGGATCAGCTCTAATATCTGGTTTGCTTGTTCATGACCAACCTCGATGGCAAGCAGCCCACCGGGTCGGAGATACTTCCCCGCTTGCCGTACAATCTGACGATAGAAGTGTAACCCGTCTGCTCCCCCAACCAACGCCAATCGAGGCTCGTATAAGCAAACTTCCGGCTGCAGACTATTCAAGTCTGCTTCGGCAATGTAGGGTGGGTTTGAAACGATCACATCCACCTTGCCTTCCAGTCCATTCAGAGAAACCAAGAGATCACCCTGTAACAAACTCACTTGGTCTTGAACATCCAGCCGGCGGCTGTTTCTCTGAGCTACTTGTAGAGCATCCCGTGAGGAATCCACACCATAGACACGCGCGAGGGGAATCATCCGAGCCAATGCCACGGCAATGCATCCTGATCCCGTACCTATATCGACGATAGTGCATGGCACGCCGGAGGGAAGATGGCGGACGACCTCTTCGACCAACAACTCGGTCTCTGGGCGAGGAATCAGAACAGACGAAGTGACTTCGAAATCCAAGCCGCAGAATTCCTGTGAGCCAAGGACGTACTGTAGGGGCTCACGGGCCGCTCGTCGGGAGAACAATTTCCGCGCGCGGGCGACGTGGTGGGAGAGGAGAACACGATTCTGGTCAAGCCTGATATGGACGGCAGTCGTCGCCAATGCCGCTTCCAAAATCCACATGACCTCTCGCTCTGCCTGTTCGATACCGGCATCGGCCAGCAGCAAACGGCCATCCTGAAGAAGCCTGGAAAGGGTGATGTCATGTTCATTCGTTTCGACAGAGGCTAGCGCATCCATCATGTCTCAGAAGCAAGAACCTTGGCCTCGGCAGCTTGTAAACCTTCAACTATTTCCCCTAAATCGCCGTCTAAGACTTGTTCCAGTTTATGCAAAGTCAGGCCGATGCGATGATCAGTGACGCGATTCTGCGGAAAGTTATACGTTCTGACTTTTTCGCTCCGATCTCCCGTCCCGACTTGTGCTTTCCTATGCTGCGCGATTTCGGCGTCCTGCTTCTCCCGTTCGGCTTCGACGATCCGTGCCCGGAGAGTGCGCATCGCTTTCGTTCGATTCTTCAACTGAGATCGTTCATCTTGGCACGAGACGACGACGCCCGTGGGAAGATGCGTAATCCGGACCGCTGAATACGTGGTATTGACGCTTTGTCCTCCCGCACCGGAGGAACAGAACGTATCGATTCGTAAGTCTTTGGGATCGATGTTTACCTCGACCTCATCGACTTCCGGCATCACCGCAACCGTCACGGTCGAGGTATGAATCCGTCCGCTCGCCTCCGTGACCGGCACACGCTGCACGCGATGCACGCCACTCTCATGTTTGAAATGTCCGAAGGCGCCTTTCCCTTCGACCAGCATCACCACTTCTCGGTATCCGCCGATTCCGGTTTCGGACGCTTCGACGACTTCCACCCGCAATCTGTTCCGCTCCGCATACTTCATATACATCCGGAACAAATCGCCGGCAAAGAGGGCGGCTTCGTCTCCGCCCGTTCCGGCCCGAATTTCGACAAATGTATTCTTTTCGTTCCGTGCATCTTTCGGTTGAAGCAGCTCGAAGGCTCGTCTCTCGATGTCTTGACAGCGCTCAAGAAGACGGCGCGCTTCATCGGCCGCGAGCTTCTGAAGCTCACCGTCAACAGCTGGGTCGTTGAGGATTTGTTCGGCCTCGTGCCGTTGCTTCAACGCATCGCGGCGCTGTTCGAACAGCTGAGCCAATTCTTCAAGCTCGGTACGTTCTTTGTTGAGCGTGCGAATGAGGGGAGGCTGGCTCAGGACGGCAGGATCGTGCAACTGGTGAGTCAGCTCATCGTACCGAGCCGTCACCGCCTCCCACTTGGAGAGAAGTATCGACTCTTTGGCCTCAGCTGTCGGCACCTGAGCCATAGGACATCCCGGCTATCGAAGTGAGTGTTAGTGATCGGCCGCATCGGCTGCCGCTCTACCGGTTTGTTACTTAACCTTCTTCGCGTACTTCTTCTTAAACCGCTCGACGCGTCCTTCGGTATCGACAATTTTCTGTGTCCCGGTAAAAAACGGATGGCAACTGGAACAGATATCGACATTGATGTTGCCGACAGTGGTCCTGGTCTTGAACGTTGCCCCGCAGGCGCAGTGGACTGTTGCTTCACTATATCCTGGATGGATTCCCTTTTTCATACAGACTCCTCGCCATTTGTCTCTGGTAAAACTGGTATCCCGTGACTTAGATCGGGCCACTCCTGAATGTGCTTCAGCGGTTCATGGACAGCAGGAAGTCTTGATTGGTCTTGGTTCCCTGAATCTTGTCCATCAAGAATTCCATCGCCTCCATCGTGCCGAGAGGACTCAGGACCTTGCGCAAGATCCACATCTTGTTTAACCGATCCTTATCCACGAGCAACTCTTCTTTGCGCGTGCCGGACTGGCTGATATCGATGGCCGGGAAGATGCGCTTGTCAGCCAGACGCCGATCCAAGTGCACCTCCATGTTGCCCGTACCTTTAAATTCCTCAAAGATCACGTCGTCCATTCGGCTGCCGGTGTCGACAAGAGCCGTGGCCATAATGGTCAAGCTGCCGCCGTTCTCAATGTTACGCGCTGCGCCGAAAAAGCGTTTCGGCCTCTGAAGCGCATTGGAATCCAGCCCGCCGGAAAGGACTTTACCGCTGGGAGGAGCGATCGTGTTGTACGCTCTCGCCAATCGGGTGATGCTATCGAGCAGAATCACAACGTCCTTCTTATGTTCCACCAATCGTTTGGCTTTCTCCAATACCATTTCCGCCACTTGCGCATGTCGCTGAGCCGGCTCGTCAAAGGTGGAACTGATGACCTCGGCCTTGACTTGCCGCTGCCAGTCAGTCACTTCTTCGGGTCGCTCGTCGATCAGCAGGACAATGAGGGTGACTTCCTTGTGGTTCTTCAGGATGGCGCGCGCGATCGCTTGCAGTAACATTGTTTTGCCGGTTCGTGGAGCGGCAACAATCAGGCCGCGCTGCCCCTTGCCGATCGGGGTCGTCAGATCCATAACCCTAGTGCAATACTCTCCCTGATCAAACTCGAGGTTGAGGCGCTCTTCCGGATATAAGGGGGTAAGGTTATCAAAGAGGATCTTGTCTCGTGCGACCTCCGGATCCTCATAATTGACTTTCTCCACCTTGAGCAGAGCAAAGTAGCGCTCACTCTCTTTGGGGGGACGAATCTGTCCCGATACAATGTCTCCTGTCCGCAGGTTAAACCGACGGATCTGCGAGGGAGAGATGTAGATATCGTCGGGGCCAGGCAGATAATTGGAGTCGGGCGCCCGTAAAAATCCAAATCCATCGGGAAGTGTTTCCAAGACACCTTCCCCAAAAACCACTCCGTTCTTCTCGGTTTGCGCCTGCAGGATGGCAAAGATCAGTTCCTGCTTGCGGAGGTTTGCCGCGCCCTCAATCTTGAGATCGCGCGCCACCTCATTAAGATCGGCAATGGTTTTTTGCTTCAGTTCGGCAAGATGCATGATCTCCCCCCTAACTTGTTGCATACCTGTTGACCGTGCCTTACGTTCTGCGGTCACGACGAGCCACAAGGAAGTTTCGGCTGAACATTACAGAGCGTACCGTTTTCAGATTGTCTATCGTTTGGAGAGGCTGATCCGAGAAGGATGAATGTTCGATACGGTGTCGTAGGTCTTCACTTGCTGCGAGCCACCTGTCCCGTGAACAACCAGGTAACAAGAACGGCGCGTTTGGCTTTGTCGGTCACGAAATTCTAAAGAAATCTACAATGGCTAGGTTCGAGAGCGGGCCCCGGAAGCCGATAGGAGGAAAAAAGAGTTCCTTCAGTCGAACCGGTACACTAGGTGAATCATAGCCTTCGCTCCGTAGGTTGTCAATAGCATTCTGGCAAATTTGTGCTTGTCAGTCGCTCGTTTGGTAGATGGCTCATATCCACGGGAGAAACTTCTTGGGTGTACTCCCGCCTTTAATACGGGCTGGTTCTTCCTCGCTCATTGCAGACCTCCGCGACGCTGTGCTAAAAAACTGGTCTGGTTCGATATGGAACACCGAGACAAAGACGACAACCCCGATCACATCTTTACTCTCTCAGAGGCCAATCGTCTCATCCCTCAGCTCCGTTCTCATCTAGCCGCCGTCCAGCAAGCAAAAGCGGTCCTTGTCCGCACGAAAGAAGAAATCAAGAAGGCGAGCGCGAAGGCCCACATGGGAGGCGGAAGCTTCGCCGGACCCCTGTATATTCAAGCGCTCCAGCAAATCGGCCAAAACTTACAATCCATTCAGGAAACGGGTGTGTTGGTCAAAGATCTCGACATGGGCCTGTGCGATTTCCCATTCTTACGTGATGGTCGCGTCGTGTATTTGTGCTGGAAGTTGGGAGAAACACAGATCCAATGGTGGCATGAAGTCACGACCGGATACAAGGATCGGGCGCCTTTAGAAGAGAGTGGCCACTAGTTCCCTAGAATCTGCCGTCTGGCTTTCCCTAAACAAAATCTCGAGCGATGAAATTTGTCATTCTCGGTTTTGACGGACCCGATGGCGAAGCAAAGCGAAAAATCCACCGCCCAGCGCACCTTGCTCGAATGGACACTCTCGACGCCCAAGGACACGTGATACTAGCCGGTCCACTGACGGACAAGACCGGTAGTCTCATTGTGATTGAGGCCGACTCTCTCGCAGACGCGGAACGATTCGCGCAGGAAGACCCTTACACGGTGAACGGTGTCTTTCAACGACTTGAAGTCCATCCTTTCGTACAAATATTCCCAAAAGTGAGTTAATTGTTCATCTACCTCTCATTTCAAACTATCACCAAGTCTCTCGTCAAAACCATCCTCGTTCCCTGCTGATCGCCTGTTTAACTGCCCGCATCTCATTGCCTGAATAAGTAGCAGGCGGTATAGTTGACCATGATGAGGCTCGCCCGCTTGTCCACCTCCTGTTTACTGGCTTACATCTTCATTTATTCCCACGTACCTACATTTTCCGCCACTGCCGGGACAAAAGTTATCTTGGCCGAGGCGACCTACATGATGGCGGATGGAGATACTTTAATCGCGGCGGAAGAAAGGGTGTTGATTCGCGCAAAACGAAAGGCGATTGAGGAGGCTGGGACATATATCGAAGCCTCTTCGCTCG
>JBQTHT010000215.1:0-26981 GCA_052389595.1 Nitrospiraceae bacterium | reverse complement strand
TCACAACACGATGTTCATGCCCGCTATGGAGGCGTAGTCCCCGAGTTGGCCTCGCGCAGACACATCGAAACGACCGAACTCGTGGTCCGGGAAGCCATGGAGGAGGCGAAGCTGAAGTGGTCCGATTTGCAGGCGATCGCCGTGACGCAGGGGCCGGGTTTAGCGGGAGCCTTGCTCGTCGGCGTGAGTTTCGCAAAAGCCTTGGCGTATGCGTTACGCATCCCAGTGGTCGGTGTGAGTCATTTGGAAGGGCATATTGCCTCTGCTTGGATCGACCGTCCCGACTTTCCCACTCCCTGCGTCGTCCTCATCGTATCGGGAGGACACACTCACCTGTGCCTGGCGCAATCAGAGGGTTCCTATGAGTTACTCGGGCGTACTGTGGACGATGCGGCTGGGGAGGCATTTGATAAAGCTGCGCAGATGTTGTCTTTAGGGTTTCCCGGAGGGCCGGCGATCGACACACTCGCGAAGCAAGGCGACGCACGGGCCATCAAATTTCCCAGGCCCTACCTGAACAGGAAGAATCTCGACTTTAGTTTCAGCGGTCTCAAGACGGCGTTGCTCTATTATTTGGACGATCTGCAGCGCGCCGAGAAAGTGAAAAGAGATGAGGATATCGCCGCCAGTTTTCAAGAGGCGATTGTCGAGGTATTGGTCGCGAAAGCGTTTGAAGCCGTCAACCGGTTTAAGACCAAGGCGCTCGCCGTGGTGGGCGGCGTTTCAGCCAATTCACGACTGAGGACGCTTGTGCAGGCCCGGGCAGTCAAGAGCGACGTGCGACTGAGTCTGCCTTCGCTCGTGTATTGTACCGATAATGCTGCAATGATCGCCCTCGCCGGGCGTAAGGCGCTGGCTCGTGGCCACCGATCTTCCTGGGCAATGGAGGCAGACGCCCAGATGGCATTCCCTTCAGGATGGCACGGCGGATCAGAGCAAGTGTCAGTATCGTAGAAACGAACATGCCTCCGTTCGACCACCCATCGAAATCTTCTCACGGGTAAGGAGTCATCCGATTTCCACAGTTCATGGACAGGTCACTGGCCTCAAAGCCAATCAATTACTCAGGCTGGAACATTTATATCGCCGTCGAGTACCGGCGGATAAAGTCATTACGGCAGAGCTTGCCCGCACCTGTACTCAGCTTTCGCAGGAGATTCGCCGGCCTATCGGGGTGCTGATTACTCGCCGCGGAAGCATCCAGGACGTTCTCGTGGGTCATGGGGTTACGCCGGCGCCAGCAACCCTCGCCAAATTTCGTGTCGGCCCACGGTCGCTGCGCGGTCTCCGACTCATTCGGACGCACCTGCGTAATGAACCACTGAACCAAGAAGATCTGACGGATTTGGCTCTTCTTCGGTTCGACTTGATTGCTGCCATTGGGGTTGACGAGGACGGAGAACCCGTGGACCTTTGCCTGGCCCATCTGCTTCCGATGAATCCGCAGGGGAAGGTCTACGAGGTCCTGAACCCCGTGCCTTTTCACAGCTTCCAATTGGACTGTAACCGGTTTGTCGCGGAACTGGAAGAAGCCTTGCGTCAGGACGTGAACGTGGCGGTGTCCGATGGCAAGGAATCGGCCATTCTTATCAGCGCGTCGCCCAAAGGCCGCCTGGAACAGGAAGACCGGCTGGAGGAACTGTCGGAGTTAGCTCGTTCCGCTGATATTACGGTTCTGGATACCGTCATCCAGCGCACACAAGACCATCATCACCGGTTTCTCTTGGGTCGAGGGAAGTTGAAGGACGTGGTGATGAAAGGGCTGCAGCAGGGAGCCGATTTTCTTATCTTCGACCAAGATTTGGAGCCGGCGCAAGTGCGGGCGATCGCAGAGGTGACGGAGATGAAGGTGATCGATCGGACCCAGCTCATTCTCGACATCTTTGCACGCCGCGCGCATAGTCGGGAAGGCAAGGTGCAGGTCGAACTCGCGCAACTCCGATATCTCCTCCCGCGGTTGTCGGGTCGCGGGGCGACATTATCTCGCCTGGGCGGAGGGATCGGCGCCAGAGGACCTGGAGAAACCAAACTAGAAACAGATCGTCGCCGGGTTCGAGATCGGATCGACCATCTCGAGCGCGAGTTGGCCACCTTTGTCCGGCATCAGGATCAGCGACGAGCGAAGCGGGTACGCCATGCGCTTCCAATCTTGTCCATCGTTGGGTATACCAATGCCGGAAAATCCACGCTCTTAAACGTCCTGACGAAGAGCCATGTGGCCACGGAAGACCGTCAGTTCGAAACGCTGGATACGACCAGTCGCCGGCTCCGGTTTCCACGAGACCGGGAAGTCATCGTGACCGACACGGTAGGATTTATCCGAGACCTACCCCAAGATTTGCTTGGGGCCTTTCGGACAACGTTGGAGGAACTTCGAGATGCCGATATGCTCTTGCACCTGGTCGATGCCAGCGCCAGAGATATCGACGGACAGATGGCCGCCGTCGAAACGATTCTCGGCGAACTGCGCCTCGATCATATTCCTCGCGTGCTCGTATTTAATAAATGCGACCGGCTCCCTCGACTGGAAGCCGAGATTATCTGCCGTCGGTATGGTGCGCTTGGGGTTTCTGCCGTACAGCCTGCGACCTTGCATCCGTTGATCAAGTTCCTCGACGAACGGCTGACTATCCTACTTCCCCCGTGGAGCGCCTCTTCGTCCGGTTCTTCCCTGCAGCCTCTGCCTGTCGCCGTTCAATAAAGATGAACGATCGGGCGTGATGAGATGATGAAGCGAGCGACGCGACGCGGCAGGCTGAAGGAAGATCAAGCGGCGACGAAACGACGCGTCTTGCGAATGCTTCGATCTCTCGAAGAAAGCATGCCGGAGGCTCGCGTGGAGCTATCGCATAAGAGTCCGTGGGAACTCTTGGTTGCGACCGTGCTGTCGGCTCAATGCACCGACCAACGCGTGAATCAGGTTACACCGGCTCTCTTCCGACGATATCATCGACCGGCAGATTATGCGGCAGCCGATCGGGGTGAGCTGGAAACCTTGATTCGCCGGACCGGCTTCTTTAGAAGCAAGGCCGATCACCTTATCGCTTGCGGTCGAGCGGTCGCTGAACGATTCAGAGGAAGCGTTCCCGACACGATGGAGACGTTGACGTCACTGCCGGGTGTGGGGAGAAAAACCGCGAACGTCATTCTTGGTAACGTATTCGGAAAGCAGGCGGTAGTGGTGGATACGCATGTGAAACGGGTCGCGGCTCGGCTCGGCTTGACACAATCGACGGACCCGGATCGGATCGAAACAGATCTGCAACAGCTTCTTCCTCCCGGCCGGTGGACCGAAGGCTCGCAGCGGTTACTGCTGCACGGACGATACGTGTGCCTGGCAAGAAAGCCTCTGTGCCATCGGTGTCGCATTTATGATGATTGCCCTTCACCGGAGAAACAGCCGCGATGATCCGCAGCATGACCGGCTATGGCCGAAGGGAGGGCGTGTGGCAGGGCGGCGCCGTCGCCGTGGAAGTGCGCGCCGTGAACCACCGATTCTTGGAGATTGTTACGCGTCTTCCTCGATCGCTGTCCCGTTCCGAAGATCTGCTGAAAAAAACTGTTCAGCGACGGTGTCTTCGAGGACGCGTCGAAATGAACGTAACGCTGGCCGGTGGAAGGAACAACACCAAGACGCTCTCGGTTGACCGTTCGCTGGCAAAACACTACCGTCAGGCCCTTCGCGAATTACAAAAGACCTTGCGCATCGGCGGCGCCATCGATCTCGCGCTCATTTCTGGATTCCGTGACATCCTGACGGTTTCAGATCAGCCGCTGGAACACGATCCGAAGTTAAGTCGGCTGACGCAGCGCTTACTGAGTCAGGCTGTGGCGGATCTCTATAAGATGCGATGTCGGGAGGGAACGGCGCTCGCACAAGATATGAACCTGCGTCTGGGCGTTATTCGGCAGGCGAAGGCGGCCGTGCTAGAGAGGGCTCCTCACGTGGCCCATGAGGTCTTTGTGAAGATGAAGGCCAAAGTCGAAAAGCTCCTGGGAGCCGAGCCTCCTGATGTCGGCCGGTTGCATCAGGAGTTGGCTTTGTACGTGGAACGGAGCGACATGACTGAAGAATTGGTCAGGCTTGATTCTCATATGGTACAGTTTGCCCGTACGCTCAAAAGTGATGAATCTGTGGGAAAAACGCTTGATTTCTTGTTGCAGGAGATGGGAAGGGAAATCAATACCGTAGGATCGAAAGCCAATGATGCTTCCGTTGCCACGCTGGTTGTGCAAATGAAAGCAGAGCTGGAGAAAATACGCGAACAGGTGCAAAATGTGGAGTGAACCATGCCGCAACGGCGGGCACGAGTATGGCGTCTGACCAGACAATGGAGAAAAAAGGATCCGTGGAGCGGAGGGGGTTGCTCTTCGTCATATCTGCGCCGTCGGGAGCCGGGAAAACCACGCTGTGCCAGCAGATTGTCGCTCTTGTGCCGGGGGTCTGGCATTCGATTTCCTATACGACTCGCAAACCGCGCCCAGGCGAGGTGGACGGCCGAGATTATTTTTTCGTGGAGGACCAGGTATTTCAGAGCATGATTGAGCGGCATGAATTCGTCGAGTGGGCCCGCGTCTATGGGCATCTCTATGGAACGCCTAGAAAGGCTTTGAACGATCGGATGGAAGCGGGAATCGACGTATTACTGGAAATTGACTTACAAGGGGCGATACAGGTAAAAAAGAAGTTTCAGGATGCGGTGTACATCTACATTCTCCCGCCCTCGCTCGAATCTCTTCGGGCTCGCTTGACGCATCGAGCCGGCGATTCGCCGGAGGAAATTCACCGACGGTTGCAGAAAGCGCGGGAGGAGGTCTGGAGTTACCGAGAATATTATTACATCGTTCGCAACGACGATCTGAAACGCTCGCTCAAGGAGTTGGAAAGTATTTTCTTGGCGGAACGCATCAAGACCAAACGTCTCGATATGAGCTGGCTTGAAGAAAACTTTATCAAAGAAAAAGACCATAAACCAGCGGATCGGGAAGGATCCGCTACCACAAAGGGAGCATGAAGACCCATGATCGACATGTTATCGTTGCTGCCGCAATACACGGAGAAGGAATTTGACTCTCGACATCGGCTTGTTCTCGTCGCCGCTCAACGCGCGAAGCATCTGATTCAGGGCGCCAGACCGATGGGCACGTCCAAGTTTACCAAGGAAACGACGGTGGCCTTGGACGAAGTCCTCCGGGGCGAGATCCAGCACCTGCGGGGCAAGGAAGCGCGGGATGCGTTGAAGGAAGCCAAACGCGGGAAAGAAGGGGAAACCGAACGGCTGGCCATGATGGTCGGAGAAGACGCGCGAGAAATTAAGAAAGAGCTCAGCGTCTATGTCGATGACTCCGTCAAGCTGGCGCCACCGGAGAGCGAAGAGTAGGCGGACTGTGTCGAGCGTCTCGTCCCCCAAGTACACGGGAAAATGCATTGTCCTCGGCGTGAGCGGGAGCATCGCCGCGTATAAAGCGGTTGGGCTGCTGCGCGCGCTTATGGGAGAGGGGGCTGCGGTCACCGTGGTGATGACGGAAGCTGCCAGCCGATTCGTCGCGCCGCTGACCTTTGCCGCGCTTTCCGGAAAGCCTGTCGCGACCAATCTCTTCGAAACCCACCAGGAGATGCTTCATCTCAGCCTTCCAGAGCAAGCTGACCTCATGGTCATCGCGCCGGCGACCGCGAATGTCTTGGCGAAGGCGTCGCTTGGAATGGCGGATGACCTCCTCACGACGATGTTGCTGGCGACAAGATGTCCTGTCGTGATGGCGCCGGCTATGGATGGTGATATGTGGACCCATCCCGCCGTGGTGGCCCATGTGGGCCAGCTCCGACGAAGAGGAGTCGTCATTATCGATCCTGAAGAAGGCCCACTCGCCTCAGGACGCATCGGACGCGGTCGCTTGGCGGCGGAAGACATCATCCTCGCGGCGATCGACACGCAGCTTCGTCCACGCCGGGACTTCGCAGGCGAACGGGTGCTGATTTCGGCAGGTCCGACGCAGGAGCCGATCGACCCCGTGCGATTTATTTCGAATCGGTCGTCCGGGAAAATGGGGTATGCCTTGGCTACAGCGGCGAGAGAACGTGGAGCCGACGTAGTACTCGTCACGGGGCCGACCGCGCTTGTCGTGCCTGCCGGTGTCGAGGTCGTCCACGTTTCGATGGCTGAAGAAATGGAAAAGGCTTTGCTCACGCGCTTACCGTGGGCCACTGTGGTGATGATGGCGGCGGCGGTCGCCGACTTTCGCCCGAAGCGTCCAGC
The DNA here is from genome assembly GCA_052389595.1 of Nitrospiraceae bacterium. Taxonomy (GTDB): domain Bacteria; phylum Nitrospirota; class Nitrospiria; order Nitrospirales; family Nitrospiraceae; genus JBQTHT01. Next base: position 20,724 of record JBQTHT010000215.1, on the reverse strand, counting down.
CGGCCATAAACTCAAGAAGAGAACGCAGCGGCTGGATTCGCTCGAGTTGGAACCGACGCACGATATCCTTGATCTGCTGGCGAAACACCGTACGTCGCAGACTCTGGTCGGCTTCGCTGCCGAGACACAATGTCTGGTTGCGAACGCGACGGAGAAGTTACGCGCGAAAAGTCTTGATCTTATCGTTGCGAACGATGTGTCGATGGGAGGGTCGGGATTCGGGTCTGACACTAATGCGGTCGTGATGATCGACAGGATGGGAAAAACGACGGAATGTCCGCTGATGGCGAAACGCGAGTTGGCCGACCGCATTTTGGACACCGTGCAAACGATTCGACCGTTCCGCACTCACTCTCGCCAACGGGAGGGGAAGCGCTAGAGACGATGTCTCCCTCTTCAGCAGATCGCGCCAGTCGACAAGAGATCGATCGGTTAGCTACGATGCTGGCCAGGGATCCTCGTTCCAAGGTGTTTATGCCTTTGGCGGAAGAATATGGAAAGGTCGGCATGTGGCAGGAGGCCGTGGGAGTGTTGGAGGATGGGCTGAACGTGTATCCCGGCTTTATTACCGCGATGGTCGCGTTGGGATGCGCTTATCAACAGGTCGGCGCGCGTCCAAAGGCCAAGGCCATGCTTGAAGCAGCGGTCAAGTTGAGTCCGGAAAATCTGCGGGCCCACCGGACATTGGCAAAGATCTATGCCGCCGATGGAGCGACGGAACCGGCATTGCGGTCCTGCGCAATTATCCTGGCCGTCAATCCCCATAATGAGGAAGCGTTGAGCCTGCAGGCGTCCCTTAAGGGACAGGGAACAGCCGCCGTCTCGTCACCATCATCAAGCGAAGGTCGAATGCAATCAGAAGGGGATGTGCCGGTCGCACTCGATGAGCCTGTCGGCGCAGCGGTTGCGGCTCACAGAAACGGTCTCTCGGCCTCTCAATCAGAATTGCCCTCATCCGCTCGCAAGATCGCAAAGTTGGAAACTTGGTTAGAGAAGATCCTTCGAGCGCGCCGGTCTAGCTGAAGTCGTGCCGGACCATCCCAGATCCTCGCGCGGGCGTTTCCTCGTTTGACCCTACCGGGTCAGCCTGTTACAATGCCGCCCTGCAAACCTCCGGCCGAGAAGGGAGACGGTCATTTAATATCCGGCCGTCAGGAGCTTTCATGGTGCGAGTCCTGGTCCTCCATGGGCCGAATCTCAACCTGTTAGGAAGTCGAGAGCAGTCGATTTACGGAAATACCTCTCTCAAAGCCGTCAACGAGACGATTGCCAGACTGGCCGAACAAGAGGAGATCGAGGTTGAAATTCGGCAATCCAACCTGGAAGGGGAATTGGTGACCTGGATTCAGGAGGCGAAAGACGGCTTCGACGGGATCGTCATCAATCCAGCCGGCTATACCCATACGAGCATCGCGATCCGCGATGCCATTGCGGCCGTCGCGCGACCGACGGTGGAAGTCCATTTGACGAATATTCATCAACGCGAGGAGTTTAGACACCGTTCGTATATTGCAGGCGTGGCGTTAGCGCAGATTTCGGGGTTCGGCCCGACCGGCTATCTTCTCGCGATCCGAGGTCTGCTCGATCACCTCCACGCCGTACGATCCAACACCACCCGTCGGCGATCATCCAACAAGACTGCTCAACCTGGTAAGAGACGAGCCTAACTGGATACATACTCGCGGAGGGTCAGACCGCGTGAGTCTGTTTCAAGCTTGCATGCTCTATGGCGCAAAGGGGTATGAGACTGTGATTTCAACGGCTGATTTTCGAAACGGAACCCGGCTTCTGGTCGATGGATCTCCCTTCTACATCGTAGAGTTCCAGCATGTGAAACCAGGTAAAGGGGGAGCCTTCGTCCGGACGAAACTCAAAAGTTACAAGACCGGAAATGTGCTCGATCGGACATTTCGTTCCGGAGAACGGTTTGAAGAACCCAACCTGGAAGAACGGGATATGCAGTTTCTCTATGCCGCCGGCGATGCGTATACGTTCATGGATACGGAAAGTTTCGAGCAATTCACCTACGACAAGAAACAGCTGGGCGACAATGCGGACTTGCTCAAGGAAAACATGACTGCGAGGATTCTGGTGTATGAGCACGAACCGATTGCGGTTGAACTGCCCATCTTCATTGAATTAAAAGTCGTCGATGCGGAGCCGGGTGTGCGAGGAGATACCGCGTCCGGCGGAACGAAACCAGCCGTCGTTGAGACGGGGGCCATAATCAAAGTCCCGCTCTATTTGGCGGTCGGGGAAGTGATAAAGATCGACACCCGAACCCGAGAATATGTGGAGCGTGTTCGGTGAGCAAACCTCGCCCTCGCCCTCGGGCGCGGAAACAACGCGGAGAGGCCATTATCTTGCCCAAGTCCTTTATCGTTCCTCCAGCCGCGCAAGATGCGTCGTTTCTGACGGCGTCCCAAACCAAGCAGATTCAAGAAATTATCGACCTTCTCCGGCGGAACAATCTCAGTGAGTTGGAACTTGAACGGGAGGGGATGCGGGTCCGTGTCCGGCACGAAAGCGGGATGAGAGCTGTTGCTCCGTCTCATCCGGAGGCCGGATATCCGTCTGCGCCTCTCAGCCATCAGAGCCGCCAGTCCGATGCGGAGTCGAGCGACGCATCCAACGGTATGGTGACAATCACGTCCCCCATCGTCGGCACGTTCTATCGCTCGCCTTCCCCTGATGCGGACCCGTACGTTGAAGAGGGCGATCTCGTAAAAAAGGGCCAGGTCTTGTGCATCGTCGAAGCGATGAAGTTGATGAACGAGATCGAATCGGAAGTCGATGGGCAGATCGTCAAAATTCTGGCGGAAAGCACGAAGCCGGTCGAATACGGGCAGCCGCTGTTTCTCATCGATCCCAAACCTGCGGCGTAAGACCGCTGTCCCCACTCCGGAGTCGCCTCGTGTTTAAGAAAATTCTGATTGCCAATCGCGGAGAAATCGCCCTTCGAGTAGTTCGCGCTTGCAAAGAACTCGGCATTAAGACCGTTGCGATTCACTCGGAGGCGGATGCCGGCAGTCTGCATACGCGGGCAGCCGACGAACGTATCTGTGTCGGTCCGGCCGACGCCGCGCTGAGCTATCGCAACATTCCCAACGTGCTGAGCGCTGCGGAAATTACCGGAGCTGACGCCATTCACCCTGGATACGGCTTCCTGTCTGAGAACGCCCACTTCGCTGAAGTCTGCGAATCCATCGGGATTAAGTTTATCGGCCCGACATCCGAGAATATAGCCCTCATGGGTGATAAGGCCAAAGCGCGTGAAATCGTCTCGCGGCGCGGGCTGCCCGTCACACCCGGTAGTCCGGGGGAACTGAAGAGCGAAGCCGAAGCCGTGGAAGCCGCCAGAAAGATAGGATTTCCGGTCATCATCAAGGCTTCAGCCGGCGGCGGCGGACGCGGCATGCGTGTAGTCAACAAGACCGAAGAGCTGGCGCGAGCATTCCAGGCGGCGCAGGCCGAAGCGAAATCAACCTTCGGACATGAAGGCGTATATCTGGAGCGGTACTTTCTGGAGCCCCGGCACATCGAGGTGCAAATCGTGGCGGACCACCGCGGCCATGTCGTCTCGCTCGGGGAGCGCGACTGTTCCATTCAACGTCGCCACCAGAAACTCGTCGAGGAAACGCCCTCACCGGCCGTCGATGAGAAGTTGCGACGGGAAATCGGCCGAGTGGCCGTCGAGGCAGTGAAAGCGATCCATTACAGGAACGTGGGGACCGTCGAATTTCTACTGGACAAGGATCAAAATTTCTTTTTCATGGAGCTCAACACTCGCATTCAAGTTGAACACCCGATCACGGAAATGGTGACCGGGATTGATCTCATTAAGGAGCAAATCCGCATTGCAGCCGGCATCCCGCTCTCGTTCAAGCAGCAAGACATCAAGCTGGTCGGTCACAGCTTCGAATGTCGTATCAATGCGGAGGACCCGGAAAAATTTACGCCTTGTCCAGGCCAGATCACCAAATATTCAGCCCCGGGCGGTTTTGGCGTGCGGGTAGATTCGGCGATGGAGCCCAACGCCGTGGTCGTGCCGCACTACGACTCGATGATTGCCAAGCTGATCACGCACGGCCGTGACCGGCAGGAGTCGATGGCCCGCATGCGCCGGGCGCTGGATGAGTTTGTGATTGAAGGGATCAAGACCACGATCCCGCTTCAGCAACGGATTTTCAACGATCCTGATTTTCAAAAGGGCCATGTGTCCACCAGCTTTCTGGAGCAGTTTCTCGCCAATCAATCCTCCTAGACCGGTCTGCTAATAGCGCGATGACATCTGATTGGCTTCCGCTTCTAAAGGGACTCTATCTGATTCTCGATCCGACGGTCTGCCCCGACCGGTCGCTTGTCGATATCCTGCATGAAGCGGCGGACAACGGCGCGCGGCTCTTCCAATATCGCGATAAAAGCGCATCGATGCGCGAGGCCTACCAGCAGGCGACGGCGCTCAGGCGGGCGGCTGCGGAGAGGAGAGCCTTATTCCTCGTGAATGACCGTTGCGACCTTGCCCTGGCAGTGGATGCCGACGGGGTGCATCTCGGACAAAACGATCTTCCGCTGTCCTATGCGCGATCCCTTCTTGGTGATGGAAAGCTTATCGGAATGTCCACCCATCAGCCGGCGCAGGTGAAAGAAGCCGCGGCCGGGGGGGCTGACTATCTCGGGTATGGACCGATTTATTCGACCGCGACAAAGCCCGATCACGAAGCGGTTGTGGGGGTGCAGGGACTGCAAGCGATTCGGCCGCTGACTCGGCTTCCCGTGTTTGCGATAGGCGGAATTACAGAAAAATCCGCGAAGGAGGTCGTGGCGGCAGGGGCGGACGGTGTGTCGGTGATTTCTGCCGTTCTCAAAGCTCCACATGTCGGGCAAGCAGTCCGAACATTTATTGCCAACTTTTCATAACCAATCCAGCCAACAGTTCAATGATCGGACTTTGTGAGATCTTCCCAAGGCCTTCTTCCCACGACTGAGATAAGGCCGGTTCGTACTCCAGCATCCCGAGGACCGGCACTGGGGTGAAGACGCGAAGTAGCGTCTCCGTGGACCGGGCTTGCAACGTGGCTTCTCCTGCCGGAACCGGAACCGTTTGATTCAGAACGAGCGCGAGGATGGCGATATGTCGCTGGCGCAGCGCCTCGATCGTGAGCAGCGCATGGTTGACTCCTCCGAGGCCGGCCCGCCCGACAATCAGGACCGGTAATCCAAGCCGAGCGATGAGGTCGCGGACTGTGAGCTCCTTCGTGACGGGGACGAGTACGCCGCCGGCTCCTTCTACGAGGACGAAACGGTTGGTAGCGTGTAGAGCTTCAAAGGCTGTGATGATGCGACCCATGTCGATCGTTGTTCCGGTGCGGTTTGCGGCCGCGAGAGGAGCCAGAGCGTCGGCAAATCGATAGGGGCTAACCACCTCCAGGCTATCGTCACTGCAGGCAGCAGATCGAAGATAGTCCGCATCAGACATGGATGTGCCCTGGAGCGGCACGCCCGTCTCCACCGGCTTCATCACAGCGATCCGCAACCCTTGATTTTTTAGATGGCAGGCGAGAGCGGCGGTGACCGTGGTTTTACCGATGCCGGTATCGGTACCGACTACAAAGAGTCCGCGGGGCGTTGAGGATGACAACATCGCACCATTCAGAGAACTCGGCTGTCCAAGTTCCAGACTTGACCGGACACGTCCTGCTGCTGGCTCAAGTAGTAGATGGTGCGTCCTACCTGTTCGATGTCGGGTGACCGGCCAAGAACATGATCTGCAAATCCTTCAAGCTCCGTCATGGCTGAGCCGCTGAGTTGAGTCTTGTGCCAACCCGGAAACATCAAGTTGACCCGGACATTCGCCGCGCCCCATTCACGTGCCGCGGTTCTGACGAGTCCGATGAGTCCTGCCTTGGAAGCGGCATAGGCGGCTTGACCGGTCGTGCCTTGGATCGAGGCGTATGAGCCCACCACTATGATCGACCCGTCGCGTCGAGCGATCATGGAACTCGCCGCCGTTTTCAGGCAATGGAACGTCCCCGTCAAGTTTGTCTCCACGACGCGCGTCCATTCCTCCGTCGAATGGCGGATTATGAGTCGACTCGAGGCTACACCGGCATTGCACACCAGAACATCCAGCCGGTCCCATCCGGCGAGCAGCCCCCGGATCATGGCATCCACTTCAGCTGCATGTGTGATATCTGCTTGAAAAAGAGCGCCGGTCCCTCCGGATCGACAGACGGAATCCAAAGTCTGTTCAGCCTCCTTCCGTCGTTCATGGTAATGAACGCCTACCTGCCAGCCCTCTCGTCCAAAGGCTGAACAGACGGCGTGTCCCAGGCCGCCCGATGCTCCGGTGACTAAGACGGTTTTAGGCGTGCGGCCTGCGCGTGAGGCGGAAACAGAAGGGCGACGCGGCACAGTCGGCATAGGTACCTCGCAGGCGGCATTATCAGCGAAGCAGAATCATGAAGGCAACCGGCCGCCGAAGCACGACTTGCCCGCCTTGCTGGTGTATGGTACCGTCAGTTCTATTCATCGAGAGGAGTGAGCGATGAGGCAGTCGGTTGCACGCTTGTTCGCCGGCTTTCTGATTGGCTGGAGCAGTGTCTTTGCCGTAACGCCTGACTTCTCGGGCCTGGCTGCGGATGATCCGAGCGTGATTACCCAATCAGCCGAGTATTTCCCGGATGCGGTCGGCAACCGGTGGCAATATCGAGGCCAAGTGTCCGAGGGTCCGCTTCAAACAATCGAGAACAAATTTTTTACGAACGTCTCATCCGTCACCGGAACCAAAACGGTCAAAGGCGCGTCCGTGATTGTGTTTCACGATATCAATGCCGGGAACCATGGCCCCTCGGACAGTTTTTATCGGCGGGATGCGGTAGGAATCGTTTACTATGGGTCGGAGCCCGGCACTCCTTTGGAACAACAACTGATCCCCTACCAAATTGTCAGATTCCCCCTGAAGCTCGCCTCATCCTTCCAGCAATTCGATCGGAAGCAATTGGACTTCGGCACCGATATCGATGGGGACGGCACGAATGAAAAGGTGGATGTCCAGGGCGAGGTAACTGTGCTGGGGAAGGAAGGGGTGACGGTGCCGGCGGGGACTTATCCGGATGCAGTGAAAGTAGAGGCTCGGATGATCCTCCATATCCATCTGTCGGGCACAACCAAGGTGGCGCGAGGGTCAGATGTGATGACTGCGTGGTTTGCCAAAGGCGTAGGGTTGGCCAAGTACATTGAGCGCCAAGAATTGCCGCCCTTTCGAACCGATCGAGGGCTGGTCACCGAAATAACCGAGGAACTTGAAGAGTATGTCGTGAAGCCGCCGTCGGCCTCACTCAGCCGGAGCGAATCCCCGGCGGAGGGTATTTTCCGAGATCACGCGAGCAATCATGAATTGAGCCAAATATTCCTCGCCACCGGCCTTCGCGCCCACGCCCGATAGTCGATGCCCGCCGAAAGGTTGCCGGCCCACGAGCGCGCCGGTGATCGACCTGTTGATGTATAGGTTGCCGACATCGAACCGTGCCCTGGCCGCCTCGATGTGGACGGGGCTTCGTGAGTACACTCCTCCGGTGAGCGCATAGGACGAGGCATTGGCGAACTGCAACGCCTCGTCAAATGTCCTAGCGCGCATGACCGCCAACACGGGTCCGAAAATTTCCTCTTGTGCTAATCGGTGTTCGGGCAGGATATCGGCAAATACCGTAGGACCGACGAAATAACCCGGTCCCTCAACCTGGCGCTGAATCATCATCCGTCCTTCCTGGGCGCCGATATCGAGGTAGCGCAGCACCTTCGCCTTCGCCCGTGCATCAATGAGAGGGCCCATGCGTGTTCCAGGGTCTTCCGGATGACCGATTTGCAAACTCAACACCGCATCGATAAGGCGCTGCAGAAAGAGATCGTAGACGGCGGTATGCACGATAGCGCGTGAACAGGCGGAACATTTTTGCCCTTGATAGCCGGTGAACGACGCCACGATGCCTACCACGGCTTCATCGAGATCCGCTGTGTCATCGACGATGATCGCATTCTTGCCTCCCATCTCGGCGATGACGCGCTTAGGGAACTGCTGGTTCGGCGTAATCTGTGTGGCTCGATTCAAAATGTGAAGTCCGACGTCCTTAGAGCCGGTAAAGGCGATAGTGGAGACGTCAGGGTGATCGACCAGCGCCTGCCCGATCTCCGGTCCACCCTGCGCACACTGCAGCACTTCCGGAGGCACCCCTGCCTCATGCAGCAGGTCGACTAGATGATGACCCATCACCGGAGATCGGTCCGACGGCTTGAACAGCACGACGTTGCCCGTGACCAGCGCGGCAGACACCATGCCGGTCGGAATGGCGAGTGGGAAGTTCCACGGCGCGATGACGACGGCGAGCCCGCGCGGACCGTGAATCAATTGGTTGAATTCCCCGGGTTGAAGGCCCAACCGGCGAGGCGAACCCAGGCGCTCCATCTCATGTGCGTAGAACTCCAGAAAGTCGATCGCTTCAGCAACATCGGCATCGGCTTCACGCCAGGGCTTGCCGGTTTCAAAGATTTCCCAGGCCGCCAACTCATAGCGTCGACCCCGCATCAACCGGGAGGCTATTCGAAGAATGCCGGCTCGTTCCACAGGACCCCGCGAACGCCAGGCGTCGAAGGCGCCGAGCGCTGCGCAGGCCATGACCGGGACATCGGAGACCGCACAACCTCTGACGCGGCCCACCACCTCAGTCGGCATGCTGGGATTGTGAGAAGCTGATTCAGGACCCGACAGAGCCATTCCGTTCGGCCGGCTGGTAGAAAAGGTTTGTCCGAGTTTCCCCTTCACGGCGGCGATAGCCGCCATCATGGCAGTGCGGACCGGGGCCTGCGAAAAATCGGAAGCGGGTTCGTTTCTGAAGGCGCGAGCTGGTTCCCAAGCCGGCCATTTTCGCTCGTGGGATGGCGAAGGTCCGTCTTCATTCGGTTCAGGAGCAGCCAACAGGCGATCCAGCGATTGAGATTCTACATATTCCTTACGGAGAAAAGATTCATTGGACGTATTCTCCAGAAGCCGTCGCACGAGATAGGCCATCCCTGGAAGCAGTTCTCCGACCGGCGTATAAATTCGTAACCGGCGCCCCATCTTGCTGACCGCCGCCTGGAATGGCTCAGCCATGCCGAAGATCATCTGGAATTCCCAGGTGTCCGGCGATAATGTGCGGGAGTCGGCCACAGCTTCGACATGGGCGAGGCTGCGGAGATTATGCGTGCCGAAGGCAGGCCGAATGAGATCCGTCTGTCCAAGCAGCATGCGGGTTAACTGCTCGTATTGAGCGTCCGTCTGCGCCTTTCGTTCAAACAGGGGAACGGGCCAGCCTCGTTGTTGATAGCGAATCGTATCCGAGTCCCAGTAAGCGCCTTTCACGAGGCGGATCGTCACCGGCGCCCCTCGCGCCCGGACCCATTGCAACAACTTCTCGATGTCGGCTTGCGTATCTTTCATGTAGGCTTGAACCGCGAGCCCTGCATGAGGGTATGACTTGTACGCATCTTCCGACAGGAGCCGCATGAAGATCGACAAGATGAGATCCTTGGTTTCGGCCTGCTCCATGTCAAAAATGATCGAGGCCGGCATGGAATAGGCCAGATCGAGGAGGGGACGGATCCGCGCGGCAATGGCCCGGTAGCTCCCTTCAGGGTCGATCGGATCAAGCTGCGAATAGAGCGCGGAAATCTTGATTGAGAGCTGAACCCGAGGAAGAAGACCTAGATGATCACGTTCGAGGCGCGGGGCCGAAGGCCAGGACTTCGCCGCTGCTCCCAACTGCTGCAGCGCGGCCAGACAGCGGCCACGATACTGATCCGCTTCCCGCTCGCTGACGCTGGCTTCACCCAGGAGATCGACTGAACAGGCGCGACCTTCCTGCCAGAGACGAGCCAGCACGGGCAGAGCCTCGTCTATAGTCGCTCCGGCGATGAAGGTGCGAGCCATCTGTTCCACTTGATGTCGAATCGACTTGCCGCTCAGCCGGGCGCCGAGCTTCGTCACAGAAAGCGCCTTGAGCCCCCACTGGAGTCCGAAGAGCTGCGTACCGGTCCCGCCTAAATATTCCTCGACGAGATCCACGACGCGCTCATCGCTCTTCAGCGACGGCAGGACATCGATGAAACGAAAGAGCTGCGCCTTGAAGGCCTCGTCCTTCATCGCCGTATTGATCAGAGTTTGGGACCACCAACGTGAGTCGAAAATCGTCGGGGATAGACCGGCCGAGCGCTTGGCGAGAAATTCTCCAATGCGCCGAATCTGCGGTTCGAGCAAGGACAGGTCAGAGCTCATGGCGGATACGCGCGAAGGAAATGCTGAATAATTTGAGTATACACCCCGAAGATGGTATTGAAAATCTGTCGATACTCAGCTAGCATGCGCCGCGTGTCCAGATGGACGTGAAGCATGCGCGACTCACTTACCTGTTCGGGAGGGGCAATGACCCATACGACACGACGACCGCTGGCGTGGGGAGCCATCACGCTCTTCGCCGCCGTCACGGCAGGGACCGTGATCGGAGTTCCGCTATTCGCCTATTTTTTCGACTACACCGTCCTCGACTGGGCATTGGCCGTCGTGCTGTATATCGCGACCGGAATGGGTATCACGGTCGGCTATCACCGTCTGATCTCGCATCGCAGTTTTGAATGCGCGACATGGGTGAAAGCATGCCTTCTCGTATTCGGAGGGTTGGCGCTTCAGAACTCGGCGTACAGGTGGAGCGCCGATCATATTCGACACCATGCCCGATGCGATCAGGAAGAAGATCCATACAATGCGAAAAAAGGTTTCTGGCATAGTCACTGCGGCTGGCTGTTCGTGCGGACGCCATACCGGGAAGACAAGTACGCGAGCCGGTTGCTCAAAGATCCCATCGTCATGTGGCAGCACCGCAATTATGTTCCGATTGTCGTCTCGGGGTTGGTCATCCCGTTCGTTATTGGATTGATCAACAATGGCTGGATCGGCGGACTGGGGTGTTTCTTGTTGGCCGGCATGTTCAGGACCGTACTCGTCCTCAATTCAACCTTCAGCATCAATTCACTGTGCCATCTCTGGGGTGAACAGCCTCATAGCACTCAAGACAGCAGCCGCGACAGCTGGCTCGTCTCGCTGGTGAGCTTTGGAGAGGGGTATCACAACTACCACCACACCTATGCCAGCGATTATCGAAATGGTCCCAGGTGGTACAACTTCGATCCCTCCAAGTGGATCATCTACGCGCTGTCCGTCATTGGACTGGCCTCCAATTTGCGACGACAAGACAATACAGTCGGCTGACGCACAGCTTCCTGCATGTCCCCTCCAGGCCCGTCGCCGAATAGCCCATCCGACCCATTCCTTTTCTACGCGCAGATCGCTTATGATGTGATGACGCGCTCATCGCGCGTCCGGTGGAATTTCATGAGGAGAACATAACGATGGCTGATGAGCACCCCGGAGCCTCCTTACAGGGTGGTGATCAGGGAAAAGACAATCTGATTCCCGGAGTGACGCACGTCATCGCCGTCAGCAGCGGCAAAGGCGGGGTAGGAAAATCCACGGTCGCGGTCAATCTTGCCGTGGCCCTTGCGCAGGCAGGTGCGAAGGTCGGCCTCCTCGACGCCGACATTTATGGGCCCAACATTCCGATGATGATGGGCCTCCAGAAAACTCCGGAGCAGAAAGACGGCAAGATCACGCCGGCAGAAAGCCATGGCGTCAAACTGATTTCGATGGGATTCTTTGTGCCGGAAGAGACCGCGGTTGTCTGGAGGGGACCGATGGTGCATACGGCCATCCAGCAGCTTTTCCGGGACGTGCTCTGGGGCGAACTCGATTATCTCTTGATCGACCTTCCGCCGGGAACCGGCGACGCGCAACTCACACTCACGCAATTGGTGTCGTTGGCGGGCGCGATCACGGTTACGACGCCGCAGGAGGTCGCGCTCCACGACGTCCGCAAAGGCATGATGATGTTCGAAAAAGTCAATGTGCCGCTGCTGGGCATCGTCGAAAACATGAGCTATTTCCTGTGCGGGCATTGCGGGGAGCGCACGGAAATTTTCTCCCACGGTGGCGGCGAACGGGCGGCGGAAAAACTCGGCATTCCGTTCCTGGGCCGCATCCCGATAGATCCCGCCATCAGAAGCGGAGGAGACAGCGGCCATCCGATCGTCGTAGCCGATCCAGGCTCGCCGCAAGCGAAGGCCTTTGGAGAGATCGCGGCAAAGCTTGCAGCCGAACTGAACAAGGGCGCGGAAGCGCAGCGTAATCCACCGATTGAAAGTCTTCTCAAAAAAATCAAACGTCAGTAAGGCAGAAAGGATCCTCATGGCGGATTTCGTCAAAGTGACCGGCATTGCAGATGTGTCGCCTGGGTCCGGCATCGTCGCCGAGGTGAATGGCCAGGTCATCGCGGTCTTCAACGTGAATGGGACCTTTTATGCGATCGACAACACCTGTGTACACCGTGGCGGGCCATTGGGCGAGGGGGATGTCGAAGGCGAGACGGTGACCTGCCCGTGGCATGGCTGGCAGTATAACGTCAGGACCGGCGTCTCCCTCAATAATCCTGCCGCCTGCGTCAAGTCCTACCCAGTACAGGTCGAGGGGACGGACGTGAAAGTCCTTCTCTAAGGTTCCAGGTTACACCCCTCCAGATGTCGCAATGGGCCGGCGGGCTTCGCCGCTCCATTGAACGGAACATTCTCGTCGTGCGCGGACTATACAGAGATCGTCCGGCCCGCCGACTGACGACACCGCCTCTCTGCTTGTCTCACCAGGTGGCGTCCTGCATAATGACAGGCATGGATCGCGACGATCTGTTTCCACTCTACCGCCAAATGTTGCTGATCCGCCGATTCGAAGAAAAATCGGCGGAGATGTACGCGCTGGCCAAGATTCAAGGATTCCTCCATCTCTATATCGGTGAAGAAGCGATTGCCGTCGGCGCCATCGCCGCGTTACGGCCGGATGATTATGTGATCAGCGCCTACCGGGACCATGGCCATTGTCTGGCGCGCGGGTCCGATCCCGGCAAGGTCATGGCTGAATTGTTCGGGAAGGCGACCGGACTCTGCAAAGGCAAGGGCGGCTCCATGCACCTCATCGATGCGGAGCGGCGTTTCATGGGAGGATATGCCATCGTGGGCGGGCATATTCCGCTCGCCGTCGGCTTGGCCTTTGCGAGCAAGTATCAAAAGAAGGACCTTGTCACGGTCTGTTTTTTCGGGGAGGGCGCGGTGCCCAGCGGTCACGCGCATGAGGCATTCAACCTGGCCGCCTTGTGGAAACTGCCGGTCATCTTCGTCTGCGAGAACAACCGGTTTGGGATGGGCACCCCGGCTCACCGAGCCATTGCCCTCTATTCCAACGTCGCAGAAACGGCGCGCTCATACGGCATTGAAGCGGCACAGGTCGATGGGATGGATGTCCTGGCAATGAGGGCCTTGATGAACAAGGTCGTCCATCACGTCCGGTTCAAACAGACGCCGTATTTCATCGAAGCGCTGTGTTACCGGTTTATGGGACACTCGATGGCCGATCCGGCCCATGGCCACTATCGAAGCAAGGATGAAGTGGACCAGGAACGCAAGCGGGACCCCTTGATCCTGCTCAAGAAAACCATGACCAATGCCAGCCTCGCCACTGACGCCGATTTCAAATCGGTGGAGCGGGAGGTCGGCGAGCAGATCGCTGAGGCCGTGCGGTTTGCCGAAGAAAGTCCGTTCCCCGACAAGTCTGAACTGCACGAAGACATCCTGACCTAGAGAGTGCGGCTGTATGCTGACCACCTACCGAGAAGCGCTCAATCAAGCGATGCGGGAAGAAATGCATCGAGATCAACGCGTCTTTCTCATCGGCGAGGAGGTCTGCTACTACCAGGGGGCTTTCAAAGTGAGCAAAGGGTTTCTGGAGGAATTCGGTCCGGAACGCGTGCTCGACACACCGATCACGGAAGCAGGGTTTACGGGCCTGGCCATCGGGGCAGCGATGGCGGGCTTGCATCCGATCGTAGAGCTCATGACCTTCAATTTCGGCATCCTGGCGCTTGACCAGATTGTTAACAACGCCGCCAAGATTCGTTATATGTCCGGAGGACAACTCTCCATCCCGATCGTCATCCGGGGCCCGGGCAGCGCGGCTCATCAACTCGGGGCTCAGCACTCGCAGAGTTTGGAAGCCTGGTTTTGTCATGTACCGGGCTTGAAGGTCATTGCACCGGCCACCCCGCATGACGCCAAAGGCTTACTGAAGAGCGCAATCCGCGATCAGAACCCCGTCATTTTCATCGAAGCCCAGCTGCTCTACGGGACGAAAGGTGATGTCGTGGAGGGAGACTACACGATCCCGATCGGCCAGGGAGAGGTCAAGCGGCAAGGAAAAGATGTCACGATCGTTGCCTATTCCAAGATGCTGCTGCTGGCGATGGAGGCGGCCGAGGAACTGAGCCGCGAGGGCATTGAGGTCGAGGTGATCGATCCGCGCACCTTGAAACCGCTCGATCTGGAGACCATCACCGCCTCTGTCAAAAAGACAGGGCGGCTGGTCGTCGTGGAAGAAGGCTGGAGGTTCTGTGGGTTGGGGGCGCAGATTGCGGAAAGCATGTACTCCGCCGTGTTTGACCACTTGGACGGACCAATCATCCGTGTCACCGGTGAAGAGGCACCGATGCCCTATAGCCGGCCTTTGGAAGATGCCGCCATTCCGAATAAGGCTCGCATCATGGAGGCCGTGAAACGCAGCGCTGGACGAAGCTGACAACAACGGAGGATGATTATGGCCACCCACGCACCTGTTCTCGGTCACATCGAGACGACTGAAACCTTTGTCCGGTTGTACGTCTTCTTAGCGCAATATCTCGATCGCTGTTTGGATGAGGCTGCCCGCAAAACCTATCCGGAACAGGAACTTCAAGCGCATCTGAAGGCAACGCGCACCAAAATGATGGAGATCGTGGCCGTCAATCCCGTGGTCACCGGTAAAGTCGAACAGGAATGCGACCGCGTGCTCTCGCTCGGGATGACGTGCTTGAAAGGTGGAGCGGAAAAGGCCTCGGCGATGGATGCTTTGCGGACGGAGCGAACCGTCTTGAAGAATAAAACCATCGCGCTCAGCGATTTACTGGCCGTGTTTCGCGCGCAATGACGACGGGGCCGTTCGAAAGACATCAGCTCGCTGGATGGGACGCACGGGAACGGGGCTTCAGCCGTCCGGTGGAATTCGAGCAATCAGGGGAAGGCGTTCGAGCGGTGTTGCGATATGAGACGTCCCGCGTCGTGGCCGATGTGCGCATCTCGACCACCGCAGCGCTTGAAGAACTGGTGCGTTTACTACACGATCAAGGGTACTCCCAACTGAAAAGCCAACAAAGTTACAGAAATGGCGCGTATCTCGGCTCACAAGAACCGTGGATTGAGTATCCGGATCCCGAACGCCGGCCTGGGCGATCGTCGGGGTTCTTTGCAAGAGCTTGGAACCAGTTGCGTCGCATCGGTTCGGGACCGCAAATGATTTGAGGCTGCTCAAAAGGGCAATCCAACTAGGCCCGCAGGCGAGTCAAAACCGGAGGCGTACCCTTCGTGGTACGTTGAGGCTTTTGACAAGCCGAGAACGAAGTTGGGGGCGCTTTTCAGCAGCCGAATGAGGTGGAATATGGCCAGCCGCGTCGTCATGCCCAAACTGACGGACACCATGGAAGAGGGTGTGGTCGTCAAATGGAAAAAGCACGAAGGCGATGCCGTTCAGGCCGGCGACGTGTTGGCTGAAATAGAAACCGACAAAGCCGTGATGGACCTGGAGGCCTTCGCTCCCGGTATTCTGCGGAAGACAGTCGTGAACGAGGGCGACACGGTGAAGGCCGGTGCGCTGATTGGAGTGATCGGTGAAGCGGAGGAAGACATTACGGCGGCTCTATCCGATTCGATGACGGCCGGCTCGGCTCCATCCGCCAGGCCTCCGACAACGCCGGAAAAGGAGAAGACGCCGCTACCATCCCCATCATCCGCAGCCGGTCCTGCGCAGCAGGAAAGCCGTCCGGTTGCCTCACCACGCGCGAGAAGTCTCGCGTCTGAGCGAGGTGTGGACTTGTCGACGGTGAAAGGATCCGGCCCCGGCGGACGTATCATCGAGGAAGACGTGCTCAAAGAGGCTGGGACCGGCTCACCGACCGCAGCCAAATCCACGAGTACGGATCAACCCCTCAGTCAGATGCGAAAGGCGATCGCGCGGGCCACCACCCAGAGCAAAGCTCCGGTCCCGCATTTTTATCTCACAACCGACATCGACATGCTGGAGGCCGAGCAACTGCGCAGTCAATTTAAACAAGCCCGCAATCCCCATCCGAGCGTCACCGACATGATTGTCAAAGCCGTCGCCCTGGCGCTCAGCCGCCATCCCGAGATTAATGTCTCCTATGCGGATGACAAACTTCGACGGCATCACACGATCGATATTGGCATCGCCGTCGGCCTCGATGATGGGCTGATTTCACCGGTGCTCCGAGACTGTGGCGAAAAGACACTGGCGCAGATCTCCCAAGAGGCGCATGACTTGATCGAGCGCACGCGCAACAGGCAATTGAAACCCGAAGAATACACCGGCGCGACGTGCACCGTTTCGAACTTGGGGATGTATGACGTGGAGAACTTCATCGCCGTGCTCATGCCGCCGGAAGCGGCGGCCATTGCCATCGGCGCTATCCGCAATGTTCCGATCGTGGAGGGCGACACGGTGAAGGCCGGGCGCCGGATGAAGGTGACGTTGTCATGCGATCACAGGGCTCTGGATGGAGTGCAAGGCGCCAAGTTTCTCAAGGAGTTCAAGCGCATTCTTGAACATCCGCTGGAAATGATTCTGCAAAAGGAAATGCAATGACGTTCGTGCCGATCGAGCATCTGCGATCATCCACGGCTGATCAGTCATCAGCTATAAGCCATACGCCATCAGCTCTTGATTCGAGACGCCGTCTTCCCCCTTGGTTCAAGGTCCGCATGCAACAAGGCCCGGACTACCAAGACCTCAGGCGGATCATGGACACCCTCAATCTTCATACCATCTGCGAGGAAGCCCGCTGCCCCAACGTCTGGGAATGCTGGAACGCGCGCACCGCGACGTTCTTAATACTCGGCGATATCTGCACGCGGCGTTGTCATTACTGCGCGGTGACAACCGGACGGCCACTCGAATTAGATCGGGACGAACCGTTGCGGGTGGCGCAAGCGGTCCACGCGCTCAAGCTCCGGCATGCGGTCATCACCTCCGTGAACCGTGATGAGCTGGAAGATGGAGGAGCAGAGATATTTGCGGAGACAATTCGCCAGATCAGACGACTGATTCCCGACTGCACCATCGAGGTGCTGATCCCGGACTTTGAAGGGAGTGAAGCTGCGCTGGCGACAGTGATTGCGGAGAAGCCAGACATCCTCAACCACAACATCGAGACGGTGCGGCGACTGTTTCCCTCTATCAGGCCACAAGGAAAATATCAGCGCTCAATCGAATTGTTAGGAAGAGGAAAACAGATGGGGATGAACACGAAGTCAGGCCTGATTCTGGGGATGGGGGAAACAATGGAGGAAATCCGCCAAGTCATGCGCGACCTTCGCGCCGTCGGCTGCAACATTATGACCATCGGCCAATATCTGCAACCCACCAAAGAGCATCTACCAGTCGCGCGCTTCTACCACCCGGACGAATTCGCTGCTCTCAAGAAAGAAGGCACGGCCATGGGATTCGATCACGTGGAATCCGGCCCACTCGTCCGCAGCTCCTACCATGCCGAACAACAGGTCTCCTAGCCAGCATTATTCATGAAGGCTCGTTGCGGAATCGCGCGGCGCGCAGAGGCCTAAGGGAGGCGTCCTTATTCAAGACGGAGCGACGAGACTGCACCTCGCAGCAGGGTATCCACAAAAACAAGATCCAAGGCAGCGAAGGTGTGGAGGGCGAACAATGACCAACGAATTTACAAAGGAGCGCCGATGACACCAGAGGCGATGGAAGCACTCGTGAGACGATACTTCGCGGCGACGCGCGCCATGGATCTGGAGGCCTGGCTCGCTTGTTTTGCGGAGGATGCGATCAGCCATGATCCCTATGGGGCACCGCCGACTCAGGGGAAGGCAGGGTTGCGGGAGTTTTTTCTCAATGTGGCCGGTGTTTTTAGGGAGATTGGGTTCACGGAAGAGTTTGTCAACGTGACGGGAAATCGCGCAGCCGTGAAATTCAGCGTGCGTGGGATCGGAAAAAATGGACGAGCGGTGACTGGCGAGGGGATCGATGTGTTTGAGTTCAATGACCGCGGCACGATTCAAACCATGTGGGGGTATTGGGATCCAGCGGCTCTGATAGCCAGACGCCAAGCATGAGGTGTGACCACCACCAACACGCATGACCCGATACTAGAGGAGAAGGTATGACGACGTACCGAGAGCTTGACGTAACGCTGACACCTGAGCAGCAGGCGTTGAAGAAGCATGTGCACGAGTTTGCCAAGTCTGTCTTGAGACCGACCGCTGTCGCGCTGGATCGCTTGCCGGACCCACAGCAGGTAATTGATCAGGATTCTCCGCTCTGGGCCGCACTCAAGGCCGGTTATGCGCAAGGAGTTCATACGGCGCTGATTCCCAAACCCTGTGGTGGAATGGGCCTCGGCGGATTGAGTTTGCATCTTGCCCTAGAGGAACTGGGGTGGGGCAGTGCCGACTTCGCCGCTTCTCTGGCTATATCCGGATTCCCATTCGCCATGGTCGCCGCCACAGGAAAAGACGACCTGATCGAAGAATGGGTGAAACCCTTTGTGGCAGACAAGGAAGCACGCTACGTCGGGTGTTGGGCGATTACCGAGCCGGACCATGGGTCCGATCAGTTCATGGCCGGCACAGCGCAATTCTGCGATCCCAAGATCTCTGGACAGGTCACGGCATGGGCAGAGGGCCCTGACTATCTGATCACTGGGCAGAAGTCGGCGTGGGTCTCCAACGGAACGATCGCCACCCATGCGCTCACCTATCTGACGCTTGACCCCTCGAAAGGCATGGCCGGTGGGGGAGTGGCGTTTATTCCGTTGAACCTGCCGGGAGTGTCGAAGGGTGAGCCATTGGACAAGATGGGGCAGCGGGCCCTGAATCAAGGAAGCATCACATTTACGAATGTGCGTATTCCGAAACGGTATATGCTCTTCGACGCGACGTCGTACGAAGCGATCCTGCATCAGACGCTCGTGTTGACGAACGGGGCCATGGGAGCAGTCTTTACCGGGGTCGCTCAGGCGGCTTACGACCAGGCGTTAGCCTATACCAAGACCAGGCTCCAAGGTGGAAAGCCGATCAGTGAACATCAATTAGTTCAAAAACATCTGTTCAACATGTTCACGAAAGTAGAAGCCAGCCGGGCTCTGTCGCGGGCGGCGATGGTGTACAACGCCACCGCTCAGCCACCGGCGCTTGAATATTCTATTGCCGCCAAAGTGTATTGCACACAGGCGTGCCTCGAAGTGACGGACACCGCGCTGCAACTGTTTGGTGGGAAAGGCCTCACCCGGGACTGTCCAATCGAAAAGCTCTACCGGGATGCGCGCGCGTCGCTCATCGAAGACGGAGTCAATGATGTGCTGGCGCTGGTTGGAGCACGGAAGTTGTTAGCCGACCAAATGGCAGTCTGACGGAATCGGATCGAGCCCGACGGGCCGTGGGTCAGGGGGATAGATGGTGAGGGAGACCAAAACCAGTGTGTGGATCATCATCCTCGCGCTCGCGTTTGCAGTCGGGGTGACCGTTCTGGATGTCATGCCGTGGTTCCAGGGGTGGTCTTGGCATGGACTCTACGTCATTCCTGTCATCTGGATTGCGCTATGGTCGTCGGCAGAAGACGTGTTCCTGCTCACGACCGTCGCGAGCGTCGTCACAGTCCTCGCATTCCTCCCCCTGTTTGATTCGATCGGCAGCAAGGACTCCGCCTCCATCGGCGATCGCACAATGGTGGTCGTCGTCGTGTGGCTCACCGTGTTGCTCTCCGCGCTCCGCAAGCGGGCCCAACGCACGTATAAATGGATCAACTTGGCGAGTAGACGACGATAGTTGAATTGACTCTCCTCACGGACTGTTTCCGCCTCGACGAGTTTCCCGCTTTGAAAGAGGAAGGCCTCGCCCACGGCTTCAGCCACGTCGAGTCCGGACAGTAGTCAGAAGTTCCTCCCACGCGAGCAGCAAGTACCCTCACGCTGAAAGTTCGTCTCTGCGACTCGCTCCGTTCAGTTGACGAAGGAGGACAGCTCACTGTCAGCGACTACGGCGCGAACATTTCTGCAAGAAGGCCGAGGACCTAGTCGATTGGTCGATTTTGCCGAGCCGTTTAACGAGACGGCTCTTGTCCACGGTACGGATTTGATCCAAGACAATCTGGCCTGTTTTACGTCGGAACCGGACCAGGACGCGGGTAGGATACGGGCGACCTTTGGTCGTCATGCACGCACTTGCGTATTGTGAACGGCTCTTGGACTTGGAAGAGGTCGAGGAAATCAGTGCCGCAGATATGGCGGTCTACGTCTGACGGCGGCTGCATGAGGAGCTTGCGGCTGATGAGGGCGAGATCGTCCCCCTGGAATTGCAAAGCGAAGCACTTGGTCTCAAAGGCAAAGTGGATTGCCCTGCGCCGTCGGGATGGCCGGCTGATTCCGTATGAGCATAAGCAGGGACATGCGGCGAACGGGGAGGATGGAC
>JBQTHT010000214.1:0-15372 GCA_052389595.1 Nitrospiraceae bacterium | reverse complement strand
AAGCGTACGTTCGTGAGGTAGTCAGCGACCATAGAGAAAGAGAGAAAGGCAGACCGGCACAACTTCCCCCAGGATGGCATCCTCTGCCGCTGTGGGAGCGCTGGAAGCGCAAGTGAAACTCAAAATGGACGAAACCATGCGGAACCTCACATGGGTTAGGGCAAGACCGACCGTGCCCGGAGCATACTGGTATCGCAAGCTTGGAGAGAAACGAGCTATTGTCGTGCAGATTGAACCAGATCGGACCATCACACGCCTTGGAAATGCCTTCGAAGACCTCCCAGGCGAATGGGCGGGCCCCATCTGACCTAGTCGCCGGATGCTGGAAAACAATCGTCGACAGGGAATTCCTTTGCCAGCAAGAAAGATACAGACTTTCGTTAGGGAGGACACGACATGGAAGGTGATAAACTTCTGCACTCCGTGATTCGGCTTCTCGCCCGCCAGGAACTCCTGATCCTTTCGTTGTTATTGTGTTTAGACCAGCAACACACGGTGACCAAGGAACAATTGATCGCTACGTTTGAACGTCTTATGCAACAAGGTTCGGCTGAACGCCTTACGGATCAAATGTGGTTGCGCATCCAGCAGGAACAGGATAAGCCTTGGGATCTGGGAGATTTGTTCAAGTAGACCTCCTTGCAAAACGGTGAATGCGGGAGGGTACGATCAGAATACAAAAGCGACATCTGTCTTTGGGACAGGATGTATTTGCGAGATAGACTGTCCGTCATATTTCTTACGACACGAAGTCAGCACCTGCCTGTAGTACGCCGAAGCTATTGATTCTTCTCAGAGCATAAATTCTAATATCAAGTGACCAATCAAGCATCTGATTTGCATGGTTTTTTTGAGATACTTCCTATCCAGTAAATCGAGCTAATGGCACGCATCCTACTAATTGATGACAATGCGGTTTTCGTCGGTGCGTTGGCAGTGGCACTTCAGGTCAGAGATGCCACGAATGCGATTGATACCGCTTTGACCGCTGAAGATGGCGCACGGTTGTTGCACGCTCGGGATTATGACGTAGTCATTACCGATTTTCGGCTATCAGGAAGCACCGGCTTGACTCTGGTGAAAGCGTGCAAAGCTCTCCGCCCGGATACCCCGGTCATCCTCATGACCGGGCATGGGGATCGTGAGATCGAGGAGAGTGCGGCTGATCAGGGGGCTTATGCGTTCATTCATAAGCCAATTGATGTAGATGTACTCAGTCTGACGATTGCGCGCGCTCTGCTGCGCCGTAGCATTCTCCAACGTGGAGGCAGAGGCCGCTCGGATCGGGCAGAACTGGAAGCCATGATGCTGGTGATGAAAGGTGACTCTATTTTGGAGCGAATTCATCAGCTCCAGGTCCAGCGTCAGCAGAAACGTGTTGCACAAGAGCCAGGTAAAGACTCCTAGGACGGTCCCACCTGCAAACACACCGCGTTACCTCGATAGAGATATGACCCAGAAGGAAGCGGAAGCTTTGCGAAAAAAATGGAAAGATCGTGCTGGCGGAGTCCCGTGCACACACGACACACTGGAGTTGGAAACCAACGAGAAGGGGTATTTAACCGGCAGTTATATCTGTCCAGTCTGCGGAGCAATAGGAAAGGGGCACGTTCGGAAAAACCAGTGACGGGGCTTCATTTCAATACCAGATTAAAGGCGGGACGACGGATTAATGCTTCTGTTCAAAGAGTGCGGCAGAATGCCCCTGCAGGAAAACTTTAGTAATATATCGGCCAATTCTGGAGTGCGCGGCCTTCTTCATATCGATAACCCGCAGTCCAAAGTGCCGGCCTTTCACCCATTGGACTGTCGCCTGCTCCACCTCCACTGGCTTGGGATCATCGGGTAAAAACACCCGCAAGGCGAGTGTCATGCCGACAGTGACCGGATGGTCCCCTTCGATTCGCCATCCCTTGAGTGACACCTCGCACACAGCCCCGGTTCCCATAAAGCTGTCTCCAAAATAGTACAAGAAACATCGAACGGCTATCCTACAATCTGCACGGAGCTTAAAACCTGGGGATATGCTTGTTGGCATCTTAGTCACTTGTCTCCCTCAAGATCATCCGTTGGTCAAGACGCGAGTCATCTAAGGATAGATCAAAAGGCTGGATTAGCAACTGTAAGTTAACTCTGCTCCCTGGCTCTTCGAATGCTTGAAGGGGCATTTAGTTTGGGCTGTCAGGCTGTCTCACCCACTGATCCTCAGATCGTGTGATTGACGTAGGATTCGAACTCTTCTGCCTGTTCTACTGATATGTAATTCCGTTGGAAGGCTGGCGGGAATCATTACACGTTGCCGAGGCATGTACATGAAGGAAGGGGTGCTGCCGCTAAATCCATGAGAGGACCAGCGGCAGCACGAAACGGTGTTTTCTGAAGAGAAGAAGAGCAATCCTTCTATTGGCGCTGTAACGTTGTGGCGTGACCCTTCTCGGTGATGAACGCTTTCACTGTATCGCCAACTTTTACTTTATCCATTTTGGTGCTCATATCCACGTGAATCTTGGTCTGCTTACCATCGTTATCTTTGATCCAATAATAATCACCCTCCATTTTCATCAGTGTGCCCTTGACTGCGTCTTTCGTGAGACGTTCTTTCAAATCTGGGCTGGCCTCTTTTTCAGACATAGGGTCAGCCGCCGTAGCCGCCCCGGCTCCCAAACTAAGAATTCCGGCCGCGAGAAATGAGATGATCAGCTTGTTCATAGGTCCTCCTCTGGGTTTTGGGTTACGCTCTTGTATGGTCCTGAGCGATCAATAAAAAAAACTGGCAGCATAGACTTCGACGGGCCTTCCAACGCCTCTCGTATCATTCACAGCGAATCTTCCTGTTGAGAACCGTATTATCTTGGCGAGTAATTCCGTACAGCACCATGCAGGTCCTGAGTTGTTTCGTGGCGAGTTTGGAAGACAGATATTGCATTGTGCTGAGGTCCTCTGTGACGACCGCCTCACTGATTGGCTGCCCCATCAGGGATACTAAGTCATCCTGTGGATGCCCGATTACACCGGACATTTCTCCCGACTGAGAACCCACTGTCGCGTCGAGCGCAAGACCTCTCCGAGCTATTGAGTCCTGCATCCCCTGTCTGACAAGGCCTATTTCATCCCGAAACGCGGGAGACAAATTGGAATTGTCTTCTGTTACGAGGCGTAGTGTTTGAGTCGGTAGGTGCTGAAATAGGAGGCCCTCCGGCATGACTTCATCGCGAGCGTCCGTCGCGCAGCCTGCGCTCATGACCCATAAGGTGATTCCTAGCATGCTTGCATGTTTCAGCTGCATGGGTTAGTTCGACGGTCTAAAGGCAAACCGCCCTGCGCGCTAGATTCTCAACGGCGAATAAAGGGCCAGACCCGTAAAAGGCTGACCCTTTCTCCGTCACACCACATACGAATCAACGATGCGCATCGCGTCCGCCCGGTTTCGACTGAGCGTCACGCGCACTTTGCTCTGGCGATTTATGTTTTTCGCCCTCAAATTGCGGCGCTTTCTGACCTATGCCGTCGCTAGTACCGCTCGGTCCCCCTCCTCCGGGAATTTCTCCATGCGGTCCCGGGTTTTTATCCGGCGCATCGAAGGTGCTATTTCCCGTTTGAGTGCCTCTGTCCGGCGACTTGGAGCTCGACATCGGATCGGTCGGACCTGGTTCGGCCGCAGCGAGATTGATCACGCCAAGACCCATGACGAATGCCAACCCCGCTATCCACACACGTGTTTTCATGACAGCCTCCTCGTGAAAGGTGAAAGTGATACTGTCGGGAAAAGCAAAGGATGCGCCAACCAGACAAGTAGCTGATTTGATTGTAATCGTATGATTTTTTCTGGATCGAGTGGTGACATCTTGTCTCTCAGTAAGACACACTATCCTCATAGTGGAAAATACGCGATGCGCGGAGTATCGATCGTAGGATGGTTACCGTGGAGGAAGGAGCCTAAGGGTCTTCTAAAGGAAAATCGAGTCGCTTGAGCTTGAACAGGAAGACGTGTTGCGCTAGGCTGCCTTCAGCCTCGTAGGCTCCAAGAAGGCTTGATTTCATCTGACTCATCAGAAAATCTCAAGCGAGATGATCGGCTTCACAAGCAAGGCCGAAAGAGACGCCTCAAAAAGAGCCATGATTTCTAATTGTTCTATTTCCACCGGGTGCTGGAGCAGTTTTGAGAAGGCCACGTGGCGTCATTTTACGATTGTCCTAGTGGTTGGAATGCTCGGAGGACTGAGTGCCTTGGCAAGTCCGTGCTCGGCGCAAACAATTTCAGCTGCTCCCAATGCACCTTCTCTGAATCCCTCATCAAGCCCACAACCTCTCTCAACGGGAATAAGAGACAGCTCAATAAGCGGTTCAGCAGCGCAAGGTTTGGCCCCTCAGTTTGGACTGCCTGCCACCACGGAACCAACCATCTCGTTCGGACCAGCAGGGAGAGGATTGCCGGGAATGTTTGGGGGGCCGCCGGTAAACTCTCCACCGGGCGCGCGCGATCCCTCGGCCAGTTACATGAGGCCCATCGTTATCGGGCCATTATTTTGTGACCCCGCTATTAACATTCCCTGCTAGTGCAAATTGCCAGATTCGTAGAAATTGGTGCGCCCGCCTGGTTATTTCCCACACGGTTTCGATGGCACCTTTATTGTGTGCCGGATGATCTACTGTCCAGCTCCGCCAGGGGTTACGGTCGATTCATCAGAACCCCAGTCACGGGCAAACGTGACAAGAACTCTAGGTAGAGTTTGTGGGATACTACGGTGCGGGGGTGAAGCAACGTTGACGCAACGGGAGAGCATGCCTCGATGCGATTGTTGGCAAAGATCCTGATCGGACTGGCTGCCCTGGCCGGCCTCACCTACTTGTACTACACCGAAGTGAAGCCAATCGTCATTTTCGGCTTACGGTCGGATTATGCGCACGCGATTCCGTATCAAAAAGTTCCGAAAGGGCTCACCAGCCTGCGGGCGGAATCCTGCGGATCGTGTCATCGGGAAATTTATGAGGAATGGAAAGCCAGCATCCATGCCGAGGCGTATCGCGATCCATTCTTTCAGGCCTATTGGGCCAAGGATCAGCACACGTGGGTCTGTCTCAACTGCCATGCGCCGCTGGAAAACCAGCAACCGACCTTGATCAAAGACATTCCGCGCCAACGCGTAGAAAAAGCCACTCAGGAGCCGAACCCGCACTACGATCCCGAGTATCAAAAGGAAGGAATATCCTGCGCGGCCTGCCACGTCCGTGATGGTGCGATCCTCGGCCCGTTTGACGATTCCGCAGCGCCGCATCCGACCCAGTTTGATCCGAGGTTCCGCACCACCGAGGTGTGTTACCGCTGTCACAACGTGATCTCCGGACCGGCCCAATTCTATAATGTCGGTCCCTGCGGCACGTATGCGGAATATGAGGGCAAGTTCTTCATGAAGGAACGGGGGTTCATCTGCCAAAGTTGCCACATGCCTGAGATAGATCGTCCGGTGTCGGAAGGGGGTCCGATCAGACGGGGTCGCCAACATCTCTGGCGCGGTGGCCACGATCCCGACATGATCAAGCGAGCCGTTGCCATCCAAGTCGTCGCCGATCCGCCGACCCCGAAAGCCGGAGAAGACGTGCGCGTGACACTCACCCTTATCAATGCGGGAGCGGGTCACAAACTACCGACCGGCGATCCGGATCGCCATTTTACCGTGGAGTTTACGGTGGCGGATGATCAAAAAAAGGCCGTGAAGGAACAGAGCGACACGATGGGCCGATGGATCATGTGGCAACCGGCGATCGTGGAGTTGTACGACAATCGCCTGATGCCGCTCGCGAGCCGGGATTTCACGTTTTCCTATCGCCTACCAAAAGAAATAGCCGGACTCACACTGAAGGCCCGAGTCCGCTATCACATTCAGACAGAAGCGCAACATCAGATGCTGATCAAGAAATATGGGCTCACCGCGAATGATCCATATTTCTTTACGATTTACGAGCGCGAAGTGCCGTTCACCGGCGACTTGGCTGCTGGTTTTGAAGATACTACACACGATCAGCAACTGGCCTGTGCAGGTCCTGGTAAGCAGCCTGGCTCGTGAAGCGCGTTTCGCAGAAACGAGATACGGACGACGTGCGACGAACCACGACACGAGTGGCGAGATCCGCTCCATGAGATATGTTGCGTCGGACTCACTGCGCATCTGTTGAAGCCCGAGCGGGATGTGTCAAGGCTGCTCCAGCGTATCGAAGCGCTTGCCGACTGATGTAACCGAAGCACGGCTGGTTGGATGAGGACACGCACCTCAGCAAGGAGATCGACATGAAACGGACTGCGAAGAAATTGGCGCGGGGCGCGGCCAAGGCAGGACGCACAACAGTAAGGCGAATGAAGGCCACGGCCAAAGAAGCGCGGCGTGTAGTCAAGAAAAACAGTCGGGCCTTGTCCAAGGCTCGGACGAGGGTGAAGCAGGCAGCCTCTGAATTACGCGCGACGGTAAGGAAGCGGACCAGCCAGTCGGAAAGCAAGCTGATAAAAATCGCGCGTGAGACAGGGAAAGCCGTGGCGAAGGTGGAATATTTTGTGAAACGAGCGGTCGGCACCGTTCGAAAGTCGATCGGATGACGGCGGCACGGCCCGAGTAACGTCCTGAGCGGACTTTCGATGTTGTATATCTCCACGCACATCGCGATTCCGGATGCCGAGATCGAACTCTCAGCCATTCGCGCGCAAGGCGCCGGCGGCCAACATGTGAATAAGGTTTCCTCCGCCGTGCATCTGCGGTTTGATATCCGTGCCTCCTCCTTGCCTAACTCATATAAAGAACGGCTCTTAGCGCTTCGCGACCACCGGATTTCGCGGGACGGCGTCGTGATCATCAAAGCCCAGGAGTCTCGGAGCCAGGAGCAGAATAAAGCCGTGGCTCTCGATCGACTTCGGGATCTGATCATAAAGGTAGCCGTCCCCCGCAAGGCACGCAGGACGACGAAGCGGACAAAAAGCTCCCAACGCAGGCGCTTGGAAAGCAAGACGAAACGAGGGCGATTGAAAGCCTTGCGAGGGAAAACCGATGAGGAGGAGTAGAAGCGAGCACACGAAGGCGCCGGCTTCGCGCTGGCCGCTTCCCCGAAAGGACTATTGGTCCACGCCCTTTGCCGAAGCGTTGCTGTATCATCTGGATATCTTTCCGGGCGCCACGATCCTGGACGTCGCCTCCGGCCACGGCATCCCGGCGTTCTACCTGGCTGAGCAGGTCGGCTCGACCGGACAGGTGCTCGGAATCGACGTGAGCGAACATCAGGTCGCAAGCGCAAGGGCGATTCAAGGACCGAATCTCCCCTGGCTCCGGTTCGAGTGCCATGATCTGCGCGCGCTGCCGTCTCATCTCCCATCGTTCGACCGCATCACCGGCAACCTGTCGGTCATGTTCTTCCGCCCCAACCGGTTCGAAGTCATTCAAGGTTTGATCGCCCACCTCAAACCAGGCGGCCAACTGGTGCTGACCTTTCCTTCGTTGGGCACGTTCGATTCGCTCTGGCAACGGATCGATCAGGAGATGGCCGCGCGCGGTCTGAGTGCAGAACGCCAGCGACTCGCGGTGTATGTGGCCGAACGCCCGTCGACGGAAGACGGCCGACGCTGGCTGGACGAGGCGGGCCTTGAACGCATCGAGGCGACCGAATCGCCTCTCGAGGTCGCCACCGGGTCCGGCCCGCACTTTCTTTTCCATCCGCTGCTGCGGGGCGGCTTTCTGGACGACGCATATGAATGTTTCGAAGACGCGCATCTCGCGGATGTGGTCATGACGAGTGTGTCCGAAGACGTGGCAAGCTTTACGCCGTTAGTGGCACGGCGTTGTGTCTTATCCGGATGGAAAAAGAAATAGGAGGGTGGTGTGGTTGATCCCTCGAAGACACTGCCGGCTCATCCTCGCCGGCGTGCGCAAACATGACACTCGTTATTCCTCTTGTCGCGCACCTCGCAGAACACGCACGATGAAACAGTGGTCGCTCGATGCGCGCGGTTAGGGACCTACCAGGCCACTCCCCTGAGAAGAAAGCAATGAGCGGGCTTGGAAGGAGCATTAATTCAAGCTTGAAGGCAACAGTGTGAGTTCGTTGGGTGTTGCCGGATGCCGGAATCGGAATCCATCCGGCTCTCGATAGTCCACGGTCATGCCGTCCATCCGGGGAGCGCTCTGCGCTTCGGTCGCAATGGTAATCCCCTCGACGAGTTGTATTTCATCGCCGGGCTGGACTGCCTCTTCCAGCGTGAGGCCGAATGTCAGGTGGTGATCACCAAGGTCGTTTAAGGTGATGCGGACGACCTGATCCTCAGGGTGCTCAACCAGCAACGTCTTCAATCGTTCAACGGCCGACCGGGTAACCGTAATCATGTCGCTTTCTCTGAAGTGCTGGTGCTGAGGTGCGCGATGATCAGCCTTGCGTCACTGATCGGATCGATCGTGAAGGGAGCACAGTGTCGCCGGGTCACTGTGGTGCTCAACCGTTCGGCCGCCTGGCGGATGGGAAGAGGGAAGGACGCGTCCTGCTGAATCTGACGGAGATGCTCCATCGCATCCCCGCGCCATCGTCGAACAGGGAGACGCTTCAACCACCCCTCGGCTGCGAGGGCCACGGCCCGTCGAGCACAGACTCGCGCCTTCCCTTCATTGGCTTCCTTCCATGCGGCCTCGGCTGCGGCCAGCTCTTGTTCAATCAGAGCGGCCTGTGCCATAAGTGGAGTTCTTTCCAATGGATGAGGCCGTGGAGGTCGAGTATCTGGGCCATGCGGTCGATCGTGTAGAAGATCCGCCAGTCGTCGTAGAATACGGATGCTTTATCCTCAAATGCAACTGAGTAAAGATGGTCAAGCGTCGTTCGTATCTTCTGAAACAATTCTGGAATCTGTTAATCTTCGCCGATGGGGTAAGAAGATGGCTGTTGTAATTGATAAGGCTTTTGCGGAATCGCTATGGCCTATGAGGCGAGCCAAACATATTTCGAACGCTGACATTGCATGGTTCATAGTTGCTTACTCGGATTCAGAGCAAGGGAAGCATTCACTTCGAAGGCACGATGTTGTGTTGACCACCTTAGAAGATGCTGTTGAAGGGCTTACAGGTGGAGTGCCAGTGACTCTTGATGAATTCGAGACGTCGATTCGCGAGAAGTTATCGCGTCACTGAGCCAGCTCAGGTTCTTACCGACCAAGAGTTCGGTCATATGAGCGTGATGAGTATTTTTCATCGTGACCGATTCTGTCTCGAAACCAAATTCTTTGGCGAGCGCTTCAATTTCTGCGGTGCGATCATAAGTAAGCAGAACATCTCCTTTGACTGCGCTAAGTAAACTGAAAAGTTTTCGGTGATCAATCTGCCAATGTTGGTAAAGTCTTCTGGCAGCTTTGGTATATGGAGGGTCGACAAAAAATGCTGCACTGCTATCGTCTCTATACGCTTCAATTATTTCGAATCCATCTCTTTGGGAAAAGCTGAATCGTTGTCGAAGAGCGGCTATGGATCTGATCCGCTTAGCCAATGTCTGGGGATACCAGCGAGAGTTCAGACCTCGTCCGTTCTCACCGTTCTTTACTAGGCCAGCTCCTGGCGCCATGATTCCGCCACGCTGTACTCTATTTCTGAGTATGGTCGCGAAAGCCTTTTCACGTTGTGTCGTAGGGTGCCCGCCTAATACTGCTAATACGTTCCGTCTTGTCAGATTGAAGTTTTCAATCGTGTCAGCCAACCATTCAGACTGCCCGCAGAGAATAGCTGCCCAGACAGAAGCAATATTTTCATCCTTTTCTGCAAGAACCACATGATTGGCAAGTTGCTCAAAGCCGGCAGTTAAACCGACTATGCCTCCACCGGCAAATGGTTCAATTAAAACATCTGGTGTTTTTGATAATTTAGACAGCCATGTGCGAACATACGGAACTAACCATGTTTTCCCCCCAGGATAACGAAACGGAGACCTTTGTGGTACTGCAGCAACATTAATCGGCGCATCCAATTGAACGTTCCCTGCTGTCCTATAAACTCCTTCTGTCTCTTTTTGTAGAAAGACGACCTCAGAATCTAGTGCGATGGCATAGCTGATCACTTTCTTGGACAGAATAGTGGGGACACGTATGACACTCGTCCTACCGTTTCGCCATTTATTCAAAAATGTAGTGGATGAACGGGCCATGGCACCCTATATATAGTGTAATGTTGTTCGGAGTCAATCCCTTGTTACAAGGGTTTTACTTTCCACTGCAGAAATAGGCGAGGCTTTTCTCACAGTTCAGAGGCAATTAAAAAGAAGTAATGATGGCAGGAAACCATTTCTTGGAGCCTCCCAAACGCAATTAGAACCTGGGGGGCGAAGGGCGGGTTTGCTGCGCAGAGACTTTGACGTATTCCACGTGGCCACTCGGTGTAGGAATTGCGAGCCCGTCGGCCTTGAGCTCTTCTAGATGGAACTCGATCGTTTCACGTATAAGCTTTTCGGTTTCTTGAATCGTGGCGCACATGGCGACGCATCCGAGTAAGTCCGGACGGAGGCGCTGTGTTGCGTTGACTGCCGATCCTCTCTAGAATTCTTCTATGGTGCGTATGCGACGTTCCATTTTGAAGGAGGATTTTATTATGTCGCCCCTGGAAATCGGAAAAGAACTGGTGGCGCTGGATTGAGAACAGCGACATCCACGGTTCAGAGGTGAACGGTCCGTTCCCTAACGGCGACCAATTCATTGTCATTTCACATACGATTTCACCTCGAAACCAACGGGCAAACGTATGACCATGTCGGAAATGGGGCTATACACAGTCCACAATGGGAAGATTACCACAGGAGAGTTCTTTTATACGATGTGAGAAAGACAAGATACCGGAAAGCAATTTACACTCGGCACCGCGCGCGGCTTGTTCATCATTTTGAGCAGTTACCATGGCCTACCTTCGATATTCACGAGACTGTGATTGGCATGTCTTCGATGAGGGCAAGAAAGGCGAGGCCGAGAGTAGCCTTGCCGTGTGGCACAAGGATCATGAGGCTCAAAGTGCATCGTATACTGTGGGCATGGTTCAGAAGATGCTGGAGTCGGGAGATTACTCCAGCATCCCCGGGTATCAACCGCACCATAAACGAATTCTCCGTGAAGCGTTCGAAGCGTGGCTGAGCGAGCAATCAAGTGCAGAAATATAGCGCCGGCTTCGTCTCATCGACTCGGCGGGGCGCACAGCGTTGGTGGAGGAGATTTGGTGATTTAGACAAGCAGACAACAGCATGTTGGCGTATCAGATCTTCTTTGCGATGTTCGCGATCTCGATCCCTGTGGTGACTCTGGTGGTCGCGGGAAGACATCTTTGGATCATGACGCAATCAATTCTGGCACAGAAATTTCTCCTCGGCTTTCTTTCATTTCTTGCTGCGGCGGCTCTAGCAGGGCTGTTCGTCGCTGTGGGAGCCGTCTGGTTTGGATATGGCGTAGCCCATTCAAAGAAGGATCTCTCGACCGACCTGATTGTCATCCTTGTCACAGCGGTTCCGTCTATGGTGCCGCTTACGGACTTTGGCGCCTTGCACGCTATCTTCAAGGAAGGACGAAAAGTCCCGCCGCCTAGCCTGAAAAGATGCCAGCTCGATCGCACTCCCCTGGTAAATCTCCCGGTCTCTATAACCTGCAGAATCTCTCACTCGTTCTGCTGATGCTTTCGTTCATTCTGCGCTGAATGTGCTGTGGCCCTGAGATCAGACGGGCTCTGCATTCGCCATGACGCTTCTCGGACGGATGAGGTTGCATCACCTGTCGCGTTTGTGTCAAAAGAGCCTGCGACGCGCCTCCGATGCCTGCTTCATCGGGATCATCATGGATCAACAGAATGGCTTCACGGAGAGTGTGATGCAGCGACTGAAGACCTATCCGCTTCTATCTGCGCTCCTGGAACGGCGCTCACGCCGGTTCGGGAAGGGGATGACGTTGAACGGCGGGCCGCTTGCCTACCAGAGTACGCACCGGCCACAATCCTTGTCGCAAGAGGAGGAAGCCGCGCTGGCCTTTGCCGCTTGCGGCATCACGGGCTACGCGTTGGCCGAATTGCCGTACGACACGGGCCGCGTCTTGGAAGCCGGCGGCGGCAACATTATGATCCGCTTCATTGGTCGCACGGTCGCCAGCGGCCACGCGCTACACTACGTGATCGTCTTCGTCATGAACGACGAGGGCGTGTGGATGCTCAAACGGCCACAAGATTTCTCGCCGCGGGAACTTCCCGCATTGCTCCAAGCTGCGCGAGACGGGAACTTCCTCGACCTCTACCGGCGTAGCCGAGTGCAGATTGCCGACCGGCGCCTGGATGTCCCGCGGCAGCTACCTATCGTACCGCCCTTCAATAAATGGTCCGCCAACCTGCCGGGCACCACCTATTTTCTCCCGGTCAACGAGTTCAGCGCGGATTACATCAATGTGCTGCTCTCGGCCTTCGGCGAGGACTATGGTTACTTCGTCGTGGATGAGCGCAATCGCTTCCAGCCCGCGGGGATCGGCGCGTTCGGTCGCTCGCGCGGTGGGCATCTCTCCGACGACCCGGCGAGCGGTCTCGTCGCCACGATTGGTTTCTTCGAGACCTGGCTCTGTGAATTCGCGGCGATTGAGCAAGGAGGGATTCTGCAAAACCTCGCGCTCATGACCCAAGCGCTCGGGCTCGGCGGCTTTCCCCACTTCGCGGCCCATCCCTTTTCCTGGTTTCAAGCCTTGGGTTTTCGGATGGAGACGCTGCCGTTCTCGCGAACGATCGGTGCGGGACCTCTTTCCACGGCCATCCTGCGTCTGATCGGGAAGAATCAGCCCATCCCAACGGCGGTCGGGCTGGAGCGCAACGGCCAAGTGCTGATCAAGCCCTATTGCCCGCCATATTACCGCACGATGGAGGAGGCGGTGCTGGCCTTCGTGGAGTCGAAGTATGCAGCCGGCACGGGTGCCTTCCGCGATGGCGGGACTCTGACTGGCTGGAAAGATGGCGCTGCGGTCCAAGCCGGCATTCCACGGTATTCTGACCGTGCGATCGCAGCGACCATCGCCTATTGCGACTACGTGTATCGGCGGTATGGACGTTTCCCCGCGAACAGCGGACCATTCAGGACGATCCTGGCCCATCAGGCCCATCATCTAGACCTCACGTTCTATGACCGGTTCTACCGGCCCGAGGCGCTCAGCGACACGCAGCGTGAACATAACGCGCGCTGGCACGCTGGGGCAGGATAGTAGAGACGGGAAAATATGGGGACATGCTACTTGGCTGATTAACTCGCCGGCGCGCGGCGGTTACGTTTCAGAATTGCCGTTCATAGTCTTGGTGGCTGCCCACCCAGTGGAAAACAAAGGGGTCGGGAGTCTTTGTTTCAGGCGGCTCGCAGGCACGCGCGGCGTTTTCATTATCTTGAGTAGTCTCGATGGCCTACCTTCGATATTCACGAGACTGTGATTGGCATGTCTTCGATGAGGGCAAGAAAGGCGCGGCCGAGAGTAGCCTTGCCGTGTGGCACAAGGATCATGAGGCTCAAAGTGCATCGTATACTGTGGGCATGGAAGAAAGGGGGTTCGCCGATGTCTGAACACAAGGTCACGCTGGAATGGAAGAGAGAAACAGAGAGCTTTTCTTACGAGTCATATAATCGAGACCACGTGTTAGTATTTGAAGGTGGTGTTCGAGTTCCTGCATCAGCCGCACCCGCTTATCGTGGGAATCCCGCTCATGTGAATCCTGAGGAAGCCTTCGTCGCAACCTTGTCGAGCTGTCATATGTTGACCTTCTTGGTAGTGGCAGCCAAGAAACAGTTTGTCGTTGATCAGTACAGTGATCATGCCGTTGGATTTTTGGAAAAAAACCAGAAGGGCAAGCTCGCCATCACGCGGGTCATTTTGCGCCCTCGGATTATATTCGGTGGGTCAACCCCTCCGACTCCTGACCAGATTACCGCGCTCCATGAGCGAGCCCATAGCGAATGCTTTATTGCCAACTCGGTGACCACAGAGGTGACGGTCGAAGGAGGGTAACCCGGACTGGTTATCCTCTCACCACACGCCAGCAAAGAACGAGGGATTCTCCGACCGTTCACGGTGGGAGAGGCTGGCCCGCCCACCCCGCTGTTGACGCGAATCCCTGCCCATACCGGTCGTAGAACTGAAAAAATTGGTAGGCTTTACAGTCGGTCAGTACTTCTTTGATCTCCTTGAGATAGCGTTCAAAGGAATACTCAAAACGGACCCCCTGCCCACCCACCAGCACCACGACGCGACGGGTGGGGTCGATCATGCTCTCCTGGTGAAACACGTACCGGTAGTACGGGCTGTCAGGCCCACCGATGTGTCGGAGAAACTGAGCCCACGTGGGGGGCTTGTCCATCGAGAGCCGCTCCTTGATGTTGAGCCCCTGAACGGGCCCAAAGGGCTCGAAGAAATCCATGAACATCCGATCATTCCACTGATGTTCATCGGCAATGTGGTGGATCGCATGCTCCAACGGCATCACCGTGTGGGTTTCCCATCGTGACCCGGGAGCCCAATGGAAGATGACTCCCTTCGCCGGCCCGTTCCATTCCGTCCCTCCTGGCTGCTCGACTTGATGCTCGATGATCTTATTGGCCCAGACCCAGGAGAGGAAATCGAGAAATCTGGGATCTTCGGGGTGGATCGTCAAGGTGCTGTTGCTGAGGGGTGAGCTCGGATTGAAGGTCGTCCGGACGTTCTTACAGTGCTTTTCCCATTGGGCGTTCGACCAGGCGGCGGGACTGACCGGAAAGGCCTGGATAGGCCCCACGGCCCATAACCAACTTACGAGAACCGTAAGTGTACATGCCGCACGACCCGGCCATCCCATCGGCTTGGTTCCTCAGTTTGGATACAGGCGACATAGAGCCTCGACTGTTCTCGATTCCGAGGCTCAACAAAATCCCTGTTTCCAGGACATACTCTAAACGGGCGACATAAAGCGTTTCAAGCGGTGAGGGGCGTGAGCAGGAAGGAAATTCCGAGGCAAGCTCAAACGGCTCTCGTGAGGTCCTCCTCAGGTAGGAGTTTCCCAAGCGGAAGACGTCCTGGGCGTCTTGGACCAAATGGCGCAGTGCTTCAACGACACGCTCTTGTTCGTGTTCCGGCAAGGCCTCGATCAGCTTCAAGGCTGTTCTGTAGTCTTACTCATTCCGAACTCCTTTGCTGCTTACTGTAGCAAAGCTTGTCGGAAACTGTAGAGACGCGCGGGAAACCGCTGCGTGGATGGCCAAGGAATTGAACCGGCCTCATGTCGGAGTTTCCCAAGGGGTGGTCGCTGGTGAGCCCCTCATACTCGGCGAAATCATAGGGTTCGATCGTCAGGTCGGTCCGGTCCGTCGACTCCGTAACTACGAGCCCACAACACACGAAAG
>JBQTHT010000213.1:0-3782 GCA_052389595.1 Nitrospiraceae bacterium | reverse complement strand
TCGCATCCATCCGGGACAGCCGCGACAGGGGGTTCGGTGTGCGCGTGATGTATCATGGGGCGTGGGGGTTCGCCGCCAGTTCCATCATGTCGTTGGAGGAAATTCCTCGTATAGCCGATCTTGCCGTCGAGATCGCGAAAGGTTCGGCATCGCTCGCCATCGACCGGATCACGCTGGCCGAAGAGCCGGCAAGCCGGGATCACGTGGTCACGAAATGCAGCGTGGATCCCTTTGCCGTTTCGCTGGAAGAAAAGACGGAGTTGCTGCTCGAGACGATGGCCTACGTCCATCGCCAGTCGGGCATCGTGCGCAGCCACGCGGAGCTCTGGGCACGCCGGGATTTCAAGCTGTTTGTCTCGACTGAAGGGGCGCATCTCTCGTTTGACCTTCTTGCCGGCCAGGGGGAGTTCGGCGCAACCGCGCTGCATGATGGCCGATTTGCGACACGTCATTTCAACACTCCCCATCTGCGGATGGGGTATGAGCTCATCCGAGAAGCCAACTTTCTGGCCGAAGCTCCACGCATCGCGGCACAGGCAGTAGAGAAGGTTCAGGCGCCGCCCGTCGAATCGGGGGACTACGACCTGGTGCTCGATCCGGAACATCTTTCGCTGACGATTCATGAATCCTGCGGACATCCCAGCGAGTTGGATCGAGCGCTCGGCTACGAAGCCAATTATGCCGGCACTAGTTTTCTCACGACAGAAAAGCGCGGGTATTACCAGTATGGATCCCCGCACGTGAACCTGGTGGCGGACAATACCGAACCGGGAACCCTGGCAGCGACCGGGTATGACGACGACGGGGTCGCCTGCCAGAAGTGGGACATCATTCGGGACGGCCTGTTCGTGGGGTACTGCACCAATCGAGAAGTGGCGCGGAAGATCGGCGAGGCTCGGTCCCGCGGCTCCAACCGCGCCGACAGTTGGGGCAGCGTCCCGATCGTGCGCATCGCCAACATCGGGCTCCAACCGGGACGGGCAACTTTAGACGGGCTGATCGCCGATGTAAAACGCGGCATCTACATCGAAGGCCACGGGTCCTACAGCATCGATCAGCGTCGGTACAACTTTCAGTTCGGCGGCGATGCATTCTGGCTCATCGAAAACGGCAAGCGGCGGCACATGCTACGCGATGTGATCTATCACGGCATCACGCCGGAGTTCTGGAGGAGCTGCGATGGGGTCGCCGACCTCCAACATCGCCGGCGCTACGGGTTTATTACATGCGGCAAGGGTCAGCCCGGTCAAGCCGGCTGGATGACCCACGCGGCCTCTCACGCCCGTTTTCGCCAGGCCAGCGTGATCCGGGGACAGGCCACCACGTGACGACCCCGACCACCAAATTCTGGCCCAAGATGACGACCAGAGACGAGTTTCGTTTCCTGGCCGATGTGGTGCTCAAGCACTCGATCGGCGATCACACCATGATCTCGCTTAGCGACCAACACGGCGGCACTACCCGGTTCGCCAACAATCAGATCATTCAGAATGTGAACCAACGGCGCGGCACGCTCACCGTGACGGTGGCGTTCGGACAGCGACACGGGTCCGCCAGCACGACCGAGTTTACTGCAGGCGCCCTGCAGGAGGCGCTGAAGCGTGCCGAGGAGATTGCACGCGTGTCCCCGGAAGATCCCGAATACTTGCCGCCGGTCCCACCCCAGCAGTACGCAGCCGTGCCGACCAATCGTCCTGAAACGGCAGCGGCCGGGCCGGCGCGTCGTCTAGTGTATGCGCAAGAAGCCATCGGCCAGTGCAAGATGGAGAATCTCATGGCGGCGGGTGTTGTGTCATCGGCCGTGCATGCGGTCGGCGTGGCGGCTGATACCGGATTGTTCGCCTATGACGAACGAACCGAAGCTCGATTCAGCCTCACGGTTCAAGCCGGGGACGCGACCGGCTGGGCAGCTGCGGCGCACCGTTCGATCGATCATCTCCGGGTGCAGGAACGGACCCTGAACGCCATCAATAAAGCGAAGCAGGGGAGTGAGGCCAAAGAACTTCGACCGGGCCGCTATACCGTGATCCTCGAGCCGGCCGCTGTCGCCGGACTCGTCACCTGGATGATGTGGACGCTGGACGCCAAGTCATACGACAAGGGGACCAGCCCGTTCAATAAACAACTCGGCGAGCGGATCATTGATCGGCGACTTACGCTTTGGAATGATCCCGAACATGCGGATCTCCTTGGTCACGCTTTCACCAGCGAAGGGCTTCCGACCAATAAGAGCATGTGGATTGAATCCGGAGCGCTCAGGCAGCTCGCGCACGATCGCTTCACCGCAAAACAGCATCGCATCGACAAAATCCCAACGCTGGATGCGCCGTTTTTGTCCGGAGGCTCGTCCAGCGTGAAAGATTTGATCGCGACGACGCAGCGGGGTATTCTCGTGACCAATTTCTGGTACCTTCGCATCGTGAATGCCATCGACCTGACACTCACCGGCATGACCCGTGACGGCACGTTCTTGATCGAAGACGGCAAGCTCTCCACTGCAGTCCGGAATTTCCGCTTCCACGAAAGTCCGCTGCGGGCCTTCAATCAGATCGAAGCTTTCACCGCCCCGGCGGAAGCCACCACCTCCGAGACCGGCAAACTCCTCGTGCCGACGATGAAGATCCGGGACTTCAACTTCTCCAGTGTCACGCGGTTCTAATCGCGCGAATCCGACGTTGTGTGTGGGCGCTGAGTGTTGTAAGGTGATCTGAGACGAGGGCGGTCTCGGTCGTCGTCCAAATCGATAGTTGCCATCGACATGGTCACTCAGAATCACATCAGTCAACCGTCTCCTTACGCACGATTTCGTCATGGCTATGACCCGCCCACGGCCTCCATGAGTGATGTCTCTCTCTAAATGGATCGGCCCAAACAATTCACACCGATCGCATCCCCAATGTTCGTCATGCGTCTTAAATCAGGCACTTTGGAGGTACGGCAATGATTCGCAGAATAAAGCATGCTCCCGTCATGCTGTTACAAATCATTCCGTCTCAGAACGAAATCTCTCCGACGAATCCATTTGGTCCCTCGGCGTCGCAACGGACGATTATCAAGTTTGTCGGAAGCTGGACAAGCCTGTCCGCGAGTATCGTCCGAGGATATCGCCGCCTACAGTCACGAACGATACAATTCGTGGAGAATTTTGACAGGGGGGGACGGCGCATATATGAGACGGCGGATATTTCGGTACGAACCAGAGGAAAGATGACGGCTCTCGCGAGCTTGTCTCATGAGCAGGCACGCAGATGGAAAACGAGAGTCAAGGTCGTTTTGGAAACGATCCGTGAATGGCAAGCGCGAGGAGACGCACAGCCGAGAATGACCGTACAACGAACGGTTGATCCTCTCCGTGAGCAGGTCTCGGCCCAACAGGCCGAACTCTCGAATCTTCGCGCGCAAGTAGCGGAGCTGAGGGTGTTAGCCTTGTCGCAACAGCAGGTTCTCCTCCATTTTGGGAAAGAGCTGGAGGCAGAATCGGCGAGTACCGTCGTGTTGGACCAGACGAGTGGGCAGACCGCCAGGAAGACATCAAGAAACAAGAATTCTCGGCAAAACCGTGCCTGAAAGAAAGTTGCTCTGCTTGAAGAATCAGGACCGCACGCTGTCGCATGACAGTCATCCTGCATGAGCGCGCTGCACTGGGCGAGCGGTCCAAGAACCCATGGCAGAAGTCTTGACCATCTCGACCGAAGCCCGCAAACAGGTCGTCGACCTGACAGACCGTGTCAACGCGCTGATTGCCAAAGCCGGGTTGCAGGAGGGAATCTGTGTTCTGTTCA
>JBQTHT010000212.1:0-4331 GCA_052389595.1 Nitrospiraceae bacterium | reverse complement strand
TCGGCGCCGAAGAAAGGGTTGGAGATCGCGAACTTGCCGTCCTTTGACGCGGCCATAGCCATCACATGCGCGCCTGTGACTGCGCCCTGACCGCCCAGCCCAGACATCCGAATGTTGATCCGTTTTTTGATCATCGCTGTATCCTCTCGGCTGAGTCACGCCACCACATAAGTGGGGGCGGGTTATGCCTCCTGAGAAGCCAGTTGCTTGGCGGCGGATTTCTTTTCCTTTTCCTTGGCCGCGATCTAAGTGAGGAGCTGCTTTGCCGGCTCGCTGATGTACTCTTTGTAAGCGAACCGTTCGGTCGGTTTTTCAGAGTCGCGCATTTCCTGCAACCCCTCCATGCTATTCTTACCGATCTCCAGGATGCAGGGAGTATAGAGCTGCAAGTAGGTCGGTCCAATCTCACGGGCGACGTGCACCGCGTTCCGAATGACTTTCTCAACCAGTGAGGGCTTACTCACGGTGCAGTTGACGACGTAGTGGCACCCGGATTCGCGCGCGATTTCCGGCAGCCGTACCTTCTCGAACATCTTTCCAACCGGTGCCATCTTGGCCACGAAGCCCTTTTGCATGAGGCCGCTCTCCTGGCCGCCCGTATTGGCATACAGTTCGTTATCGAAACAAATCGTAGTAAATTTTTCCTGGCGGAACCAAGCCTGAAGCGTCATATCGAGACCGATGTCGACGGTGGCGCCATCACCGGCCAACACGACCACGTCTTTCACCCGGCCAGGGAACCGTACCGTCAAGGCGCGCTTGAGCCCTGAGGCAATCGCGTTCTGATTGCCGAACAACGAATGGATGTTATGCACGGCCACATGGGGGAACACGAGACTGGTACACCCGGTCGATCCCACCATGACCGTATCTTCGGGGTTCGGTAGGGAGGCGAGAATGTATCGAAATGCCATCGACTCGGGGCATCCCGCGCAGAGCGAATGTTCCTCGATCAGTTCCTTGGCTTGTCCGATATCCTTCCAGCCCCGGTCTTCTTTGCCGTATGTTGCCCGATTGACCAGATCTTGGTACTCGGGTGGCATGATCTCGAAGAATTCCGGTGCGATTTTTATCCGCTCTTTGCTCATGGATGCCTCCTGTTCAGAATACTATCGAATAGTTTGACCGTATGTACTTTGGTTCCCCGGAAGATCAGCTTCCCCGCCCGGCCAGTGATACTGTGCGCATCCCCAAGGCCTGTTTAATCTCCGACACAATAATCTCGGGCGGCATCGTCATTCCGCCGCAGACGTGCGGTCCGGCAATGACGCGGTCGCTGTTGGGGATGCTAGCCCTTATTTCCTTAGCGAGCCAGCCCGTGACGTTAAACTCGGGCACGAAAATGTACTTCGCGTTCTTCGTGGCCTCACGAATCTCCTCGCCGGGCCAAGGGCGGAGGGCCTTGATCTTGACCAGCCCGCACCGCATACCTTCGTCTTCCAGGAGCCGGATCGCTTCGCGGCCTTGCGACACGGCCGTGCCGGATGACACGATCATGATGTCGGCGTCGATGTTTTCTGTGTCAATGAGGCCATCCAGCCACTTGATGGTGTGTTTGCGAGAGCGTTCCACAGCGGCCCACACTTCCTGTTGCCAGCTCGCATGGGTGGCGTAGCTGATGTAGTTGCTTTTCATCACGAACGGATCCCGCATCATCCGAACCGGCGGGCATTCCAGATCCATGCAGGGCACAGGAGATCGGTAAGGGTCATACGGCGGCAGACACCTGTCCGCCGGGGTCAAGTTCACGACGTCCTTCGTGTGGGTGACGAAGAAGCCGTCGCAACAGAGCGCGAGCGGAAGATGTACATCCGGTTCTTCCGATACCATGTAGCCCTTGAGAATCCAGTCATAGAAGTCCTGCGCCGTCTCCGCGTGCCAGACCAGCATGCCGGTATTGAGCAGGTAGGCGATTTCCAATGTGTCCGGCTGAATGGAGAGGGGAGAGTTGATACCGCGGCAGGTCACGATCATCTGAATCGGTAGCCTGGCGCCTGCCCACATCGGGAAGTTTTCCATCGCCCGCATGGTGCCGGGCCCAGCGGTCGTGGTAAACACACGGGCGCCACCGAAGGCCGCGCCAGCGCATTGGGACATGACCGCGAACTCGCTCTCACCCCGGAAGTATTCCTTGACGTAGCCTTCGGCGAACAACTCTCCAATAAGCGCCGCCGCTTCGCTTTGGGGTGTGATTGGATAGGCGATCATCACATCGACGTTGGCGCGCCTAATGGCTTCTTTGATGACCTCGCTTCCGGTGTAAAACGAGGGCGTCCGCGGCGCCTCATTCATCAGCTTCCAGGTGTCGGTGATTGTCTGGCCCTTGCTGTTCTTGGTCCCGATGACCGAGTGAGTATCCGCCATGACCCAGCCTCCTTTTTCTGAGCGGCGCCTACGCTCCTGAAAATGTCAAAAGTTAGTTGGATGCTCCGCCCTTAGAAACGATTTGAGAAACCTTGACCGTGCCTTTGAGCTTGCGGACCCATTCGGCTAACCGCATGATCTTTTCGACGGACGCATCGCGGAAGGACAGCATCGCGTCTTCATGGCCAGCCTGGGCACACATCGCAATCGTATAACAGGATGTTCCGCCGCGAATGATCTTGAGCGACAGGTTTGCTTGATGGCAGTGGACTCCCACGAACATGCAGCAATCGATCTTGTTATGCCAAATGGTGAGGTTCGGGTGGTTTGGATTGATCTCAACTTCAGGATTGATCTTCGGGTACTTCGGCCTGTAGTCCGGCATGGGAATCAGCATGGCCTTCTGTCCAGGCTGAACTGATTCCTTGAGGGTTTCGTACAGATGTCGAATCGCGGTCGCCTTCTTGGCCGCTTTCTCGTTCCAAGCCCAAAGCACCAATGGGCCTGGAAAGATTGTCGGCACTTTCGCCATAAGGAACTGACGGGCAGCCTCTTCGTAAGCTTTTTCTTCCGGGACAAGGACACCGTTGATGTGCGCTTCTCCCGGGTTTGGCAATCGGATTCCCATGCTTGCTGCAGACGGGGGAAGGAAATGTTCCGGGCCTGGGAGGACGCGATATTGAATCATTCGGGTTTATTCTCCACGATAAAAAGTGGGCTGTAATACAGCCACTCTATGCTCTTTCAACATCCACCGCAAGACAGCAGAAGACCCACGATTCGGAAATTTTGGGCTATTGGAATGCCGTCTAGTTAGGCCTTTTGAGCTAAGTTGTAAACACCGACAAGATTGATTCTAACCCCGCATTATAGCTGGCAATATTCTTTAGTGTCAATCGAGGATTGTAAGAGTCTTAAAAGCCTTAGAGCTAGGGCAATTCTTGACACGCTACGTCAGAGCCGAGCGCACAAGCCCGCTCTAAATCCTCTTTAGCCAGCCTGCCTTGCATCAACTCGTCGTGTAGTTTGGCGCGAAGGAGGAAGGCTTTCGCATTCGTGGGATCGACGCGAATCACGGTGGAGAAGTCGTCGATGGCGCCCTGTACTTGATTGAGTTTTAACTGAATTTCGCCTCGTAAGAGGTAGGCTTCCTTCTGATACGCGACCCAACTTTCGGCCGTTTCTGCGCCTAATAGTTTTTCAAGTGTCATCAGGGCAGCCTTCCATTGTTTTGCTGCGGCTTGCTTTCTCGCCTGAGTGGTATAGAGAGCAATCAATCGATACCTTGCCAGGTCGAACAGTGGGTCAAGTTGGAGGATATGTTCATAATCATCGGCTGCAGCTTCCGTCTTTTTTCGCCAGGTGAACGCGTCTCCTCGTCCCAACAATGCCCAGGTACTAGCGGGGTCGATCTTGAGGGCCTGGTCAAAATCTGCGCTGGCGCGTTCGATATAGATAGCGCTCCCTTCAGGTGGCGACTTTTGAGAGAAGGCGAGAGAGACGATTCTGAGGTACGTCTGCCCCCTAACGATATAGGCTTCGAGATACTGATCGTCTATGGCGGTGGCTTGAGAAGCAAGATTGATTTTGTGCGAGAGATCTTGATCCTGGATCGCCGCACGGACTAGTTCACCTGCCCGTTCTCTATTTCGCACTGTTTGGGTTGGTTCGATCTGCAAGATCGTGCCGCTGCGGGGCATCGCGTGAAGGTCCCGTAATTGACTTCGTAACCGGGAATTCTCTTTCTGAAGTTGGCGGTAGTGGGTAGCGAGTTGTTCGTCGGATTTGAGACGTTTGACGGCCTCCTCAAGCTTGTCAAGATCAACGACGGCTCGAATCTTCACTGAAAAGACTGGTCGATCCAATTCGAACGTCCGATGCATCTCCAGAACCTGTGTTTCGACGATCGCGGCGGAAATCGTTCGTATCTCGAAAGAAGTCACTTGCGACGTACTCCCTCCGGATTG
>JBQTHT010000211.1:0-5443 GCA_052389595.1 Nitrospiraceae bacterium | reverse complement strand
CTGGTAACAGAGGTCATCGCGAACGAATTCGAAGGGCCGGTAGAGAGAGAAGGTCGCAATCGTATAGGCGAACGGCTGCAAGCCCTTGAGCGCCATCCCGGCACAGATGCCGATCATACTTTGCTCCGCGACGCCGACGTTGAGAAATCGCTCA
Source organism: Nitrospiraceae bacterium (assembly GCA_052389595.1). GTDB lineage: Bacteria > Nitrospirota > Nitrospiria > Nitrospirales > Nitrospiraceae > JBQTHT01. The sequence continues at coordinate 5,289 of JBQTHT010000211.1, read as the reverse complement.
GGAAATTCCTGGCGGAATTTCTCCATGCTGCCCGCCGGTGAAATATCGGCGACCACTATCGCAATTTTTGGATTGTCCCTCGCGCATTCGTACAACGTTTCCGCGAATTTATTTCTCACGAAGTCACCTCGACAAGGTCCCTGATGGCCTGCTGGTACTCATCTTTATTTGGGGCGCGGTAATGCCAGATCGGCACGTTTTCCATGTATTTGACCCCTCGTCCCTTGACAGTTTTGCAGACGATCACAAACGGTTTCTTGCCCTCGCGTGTCATGACTGCTTGATACAGTCCGGCCACATCGTGCCCATTCAGCTCGACGGCTTCCCACCCGAACGCTCGAAACTTGTCCGTCAGCGGGTAGAAACTGGGATGGGTCTCACTCGTCCGCCCCAGGCTTTGGAAGTCATTGTTGTCAATAAAGGCGATCAGATTGTTGACGCCCAACGTCGCCCCCATCATGAATGCTTCCCAGGTCGAGCCTTCCTGAACTTCTCCGTCGCTCAGCACCGCGTAGACACGCCCGCCGGAATCTTTGATTTTTTCCGCGTAGGCCATGCCCACGGCCATGGACAGACCATGCCCCAGTGACCCGGTGGAAGCTTCAATTCCCGGCACTCCATAGTCCGGATGGGCTCCCAGCTGTCCACTCGACTTACAGTACTTCGCAAGATCTTCAGTGGTCAGTATGCCCAATTCTTCCAATACAACATATTGCGACATACACCCGTGCCCTTTGGACATGATGAAGGTATCGGGTGACTGTCCGTTCTTCCGGCGCATCAATTCGTGATAGATCAAATCGACCGTCTCCAGACATGAGAAGGCCGGAGCAATATGTAACGCTGACACGGTTTGGGAAATATCCAGAATCCGGCGCCGGAACCGCATACATCGTTGCCGGGCCGCAGCAACATTCGGCATGGTTGAATGCACCGCTGTCGTCATGTGCAGGTCTCCTTGTTCCGCTGATTCTCACTCTTGATCATTCGATAATCGTCCAATAGTAGTCGCCGGTGTACCCTGCTTCCTGGAACAACCCAAGCCATCCTTGTGGGTAGTCGTGAAACTCAGCCGTCAGGACCCAACTCTCGAAAATCTCTTTCTGTTCCGGCGTGTGATAACTATCCACCTGCACAAACGCCCGCCCCCCAGCAAGCCGCTGGATTTCCTGGAGCACCTTGATGGCGCGCGGCCTGGGAAAGTTATGGACTGTATTGAGGCTCAAGACGCAGTCGAAACTTTTGTCCGGGAACGGCAACTTTTCAGCGGTACCCAGATGCAGCCTCCCTACCGCCTCGTGTTCACAATTCATCAGGGCATAGAGCGACACGTCGAGGCCGAACACCTCGAGTCCAGGAGAGACTTTCATCAGATCCTTGACGAGAAACCCCTTGGCACAGCCGACGTCGAGCACGCGGTCACCGGCTTTGAGACTAAAATGTTTGACGATGTCCTCTGCCACCGGCAGCCATCGACCGTCATAGCGGTAGCCCCCATACCCATAGTCACGAGGACCGTCGAAATACAACTCCCCATACTGTTTAGAAATCGCGATGACCGCAGGATCCTTGCCTTGAGCACGCTTCTGAACGTTGCGTTTGGACTTCGGCAGCCGCGCAAGTAAGTTCACTTCGGCCATCTCAACTCTCTCCCTGCCGTGCCTGCTCAAGTCCAAGCGCCAGCGGCGTGTAATGAAAGGATGGAAAGGCTTCGAGACATCTCGTGATGTCGAAGAATCGGTGCACCAGATGCGGTCGCGGGCCGGGTCTTGGTTGGCTGACGACCTTCACACTGAACTGTTCCGCAATGCACTGTGCAATCTTGGAAAATGACGTCGACACCCCCGTGACCACATTGATTGCTCCGGCGCTTCGGTGAGCCAATACCAGCGCAGCGGCCCGTGCCACGTCTTGGATCAGCACATGGTCCCGCTGTTCCTCGCCTTCGCCGAAGATCGAGATATCATTTCCTCCCGCCGCTTGCCGGCGAAAGCGGTTTGGCCCATAGCCATTGTGAGGATCACCGGCGCCGTAGATCAAGGTCGGCCGCAGCATCGCGACCGGCACCCTGGTGGAAGACTTGAGCATTAGCTCCCGCGCCAAATGCATCACGCCGTGCAATGTCGTGGGAGCACACGGCGATTCCTCCGTGACCGGATTGGCATCGTCGGCATAGACGGCGTCTGAACTGATATAGACGAGATGAGCAATCTCCGTTGACGCGAGCGCGGCGCAGACCGCTTCAGCCATTCGAAGATTGTCCATCAACATTGAAACGGTCTTCGCCGGAGCAATGGCAGAAACAAAGACGACGCTATCCGTTGGCCGAAGCATTGCTACCAGGCACTTGGCAGCCTCGGGAGAAAGCAAATCTAGATCTGTTCTGGTCAATGGGTGGACCGGAACTCCGTCTTGTGCCAACTGACGAACGATCGCAGAACCCACGAAACCACCCGCGCCGATCACGACCACGCGATGGGGTATTTGGGGCAATGGATGAAGATGTTTAAGCACTTGCACCTCGCTGACCGGACGCACGCAAGGCTGGGGCGCCAAGTGTGAAATAGTCCAAGCCGCAGGCCGTGACCTCTTCACCGTTCAGAACGCGATACGGATCAATGATTGTACGACCCGCCATGACATCCGCGACTGCACGACCATTCAGATCACGATAGACCGGCCACGGTGTCATGATCATCAACGCGTCAGCACCTCGAGCCGCTTCCCGCGGAGTCGCGCATTCGACCATCTGCGGGTGATTGACGGTCGTGGCCTTGACGACCGGATCATGGACCCGCACCTGCCAGAGGCTGAGTTGCTTGAGTAATGCGACCGACGGCGAATTTTTCGTCGAATGCGTGCTTTCCTTGTAGGCCAGACCGAGTATCCCGATGACCGCTTTCGGATTCTCGGCCAGGACTTCCCGATGCAACGTCCGAAACACCCAGCCACGACGATGACGGCTGTTGGTGACACACGACGTGATCAAACCGGCTTCGCTGCCGGTCGCTTCTGCTAATTGCAGCACCGTTGCCCGATACCGTTCAAGGTTGCCTCCGGCTAATCCCAAGCCTGGCGAAAGATAGGCATGCTGTCCGATACGTTTGTCCGACTTGAGTGCGGGCACGATTTCAGACCAATCGGCGCCGATCCGTTCGCTCAACTCAGCCAGTGTGTTCGCAACCGTGACCGATGCGACGAGACAGCAGTTGATGGCAATCTTGGCCAGTTCTGCGCTTTCATAGCGCATCGAAAAGACAGGGCACTGAAACACAGAGAGAAAGTCCCGGTACGATTCCGGCAGTGTGGCGGCGGGTTCAACAGAGCCAATGATGAATCGTTCGGGATGGAGAGCCCGCTCGACTGCCCGCCCAAAGATCAAGGTCTCGACCTGATAGAACAGACGTGATTTTGGAAAATGCACCGCTCGCGTAAATCCCGGAGGCACCTGGCACAACACCACTAGAACGGCATGAGACTGCAGCATCGGCGATACCGAGCGAATCAGGGAATGGATGTCCAACAAGTCACTGTGACCCTGGTGGTCTGTCGGTACATCGGCCGAGATGTACACCACCTGACAGCGCTCCAGATCTTGCACGGATGCCGTGAAGGTTACTCTCGGGCGATTCTTGTTCATCATCTCTGGCAAGCCTGGCTCCGCAACCGGCAGCTTCCCCTCTTGCAGATTCCGGATTACTTCAGCGTTAGGATCGAAAGCGATGACGTCAACGCCTCGTTCTGCCGCCGCAACGGCAGAATTGATGCCGAGGTGCGTCATGCCGGCATACCCGATCGTAAGTCCGTTCATACCGTCGCTTCCCGACAAGCTTCTTGTCCCAGTTTGCGCAACAATTGATTCAACCAGAGATCGTTCGACAGATCCGTCCTCGTCCTTTGCTCACAGATCCTTTTGAAATGTGAGTATTCTAATCCCCACGTCGGGTCGTCCTGAACAAGAGTCTCCGATTCCTCAGGCGGGCGGCCGGAAGGAAGAACCCGCGTGCGCCAGGTGAACGTCGACGGCCCCCATTTGCAGAGCGACCGGATATGCGCGCTCCCCTTTTCGGCAAAGACGTCACAGGTAAAATGGTTCCGCCAAGATAACAGTGTCATTTCGAATTCCAACTTCGGTGTGGTGCTCTGTGAGACCAACACGACGTGATCGGGAGTCCGGTTTTCAAAACAATCAGCCGACACGATCTGGAAGTCATTGACAAGCTCGCCGAACCAGAATCGAGCCGTGTCCAACAAATGGGAGCCGAGATCCGGTAGCACTCCAGCCCCCTGATCGCGCCATACCGAATCTCGAACAAGTCGGGCCGTACCATTGCCATAGAACATCCGGCAGCGGTACAACGCACCCAGTTTTCCCGAAGCGATAAGATCGCGCATGCGAACATAGTGGGGTTCGAATCGATGGTTGTAGGCTGTGTAGCACACGACACCACGCGAGCGCGCGAGTTGCTCAAGCTGCTTGATTTGGTAGTCTTCCGCGGCCCATAGGGGCTTTTCAACCAGGACATGCTTACCGTTCGAGAGAAGATAGGTGAGCACTTCTACTTTCGGCTCATCCGGAATGCAGACTAACGCTGCGTCATAGCTGCTTAGTGGAACCTTGTCCACCGACCGATAGTCGGCCTCCTTGTTGACCGGGTCGGCCGCGGCCACGAAATCATCCCCTGCGACTTTGCGCCGCTTGTATCCTTGCACCCCAAGCCCGACAACGATTACCCGCACGACCATGATCTCCTTACCGGTAACATACCTGACGCTCGACTTTGTCGATCTTGGTTAGGATATCGTCCTGCGCGACCGGAACATTCCCGTCCCGCTCACATTCGATCGCCGCCGCAAAAGCACCCAGAATTCCTGCGATGACTTCACATCGAACGGCTACCATCGCAAGGGTGGCATAGGCCAACAAGGCATCCCCCGCTCCCACAGGATCAATGGCCTGCTCGGCGAAACTGTCTATGATGAAAAAGTTACGGATGTCCATTTCAGGCCGATCGCGAAAGACGATCATCCCTCGGTTACCCAGCTTGAGCATCAGCGTCTTGCATTCGGCACGCTTGTACAATTCGGCCCCCAGCGGACGAACCACGGAATCCTGGTCACCAAGGGCAAAGCGGGCCTCACGCTCATTGGGAGTGATGAGGTCAAACCCTTTGAATTCGAGGACGTTGCCCCAACGGCTGGCTACTTGACTGTCGGCAACGCGAAAGGCCCGTTTTGGTATCGCGTTGGTGATCGACGGAACCGTGTGTCGATTGAAGATTCCGTGGC
>JBQTHT010000210.1:0-19864 GCA_052389595.1 Nitrospiraceae bacterium | reverse complement strand
GAGTTCTCCGACAGCCGTTGCAACCGCAGGCACGCCCGACTGGCATGATCGAGGATGGCCAGCGCGAGATGGGACTGGCCGGTCGCATCGGTCTTCGCGAGCAAGTCACAGCCCCAGAGGCGATTGCAGAGCAGCAGTCGTGGGACCCGATGTTTCAGCCTTCGTCGCGCTTCGTAGATCAGATACTGATGGTTCCGACAGGTTTCCGCATAGGTCTTGCTCACCGTCATGTCCCGCCGACTGGCCCAGCGCCGATTGAAATGATGGGCAATCGTCCGGCACCTGACCTGCGGCATCAGGGCTTTCAACCTGATGACTTCGTGTCACACCCACCGTGGCTTGGGCTGCATCCGAAACGTGCGGGGGCTCGATGCCGGAGATCGCCCGACCCAGTGCGATCGGGCGGGTCGTCTGAGTTGCCGAATTAGCCATGTGAGCAGCCGCAGGCACACCCGGAGTAGTCGCTGGAGCAGCGTCAGCATCGCGAGATCCCTCCGTGAGTGGGTTATCCGAGAATCTGTGCCAAGCCCTGTCGCAGGAGCGCTTGATCCGATGGGGTGAGCCGGCCAAGCTTCTTGAGAATGAGCGTGGATTCAATCGTTGTCAGGACCGGTTTGATGACCGATGGCTTGAGCAATCCCGCCGCTTGCCAGTCTCGGACCTCTATCTGGCCGACTGATCCAATCGTCGACCGCTGACTGGTGACGGCCATGATGATGAGATCGGGACGGGCGTGATGGTAGGCGGACTGCTGATGACGACAGCCGGGCGACGCTTGGCAGTGGATTGATCGGTGAAGGGAATCTCAAGGCCTTTGGCAAGTACCTCCAGAAAAAGTCCGTCTCGCACCTGCTCCACCAAGCCCGCAAAGACAGTCATGAGCGGATGCTGGCGTCTCATGAGACCAGCCGCAGTCACCCCACTAACGCCCTCGGTCGCTTGCTCACCACGACCGATCCGTCGAATAGAACCACGACCTTGACCCTACGATACGGATAACAAGGTGACGATGATCCAGCGGGACGCCACTGGCACTCCCACTGCGATCCTGGCGCCGGGCGGGCAGCAGACGGCGCTTGCACTGGAGGGCAACGGGTATCTGACTTCAATTACGAATCCGAACAACGAGAAGGTGGGGTTGACCTATTCCGCCGATGGCTTGCTGGCCACGCTGAAGGATGCGGGGGGAACCTGCACCAGAACATTTATGATGCGCAGGGCCGATTGATCAAAGATGAAGATCCGGCGGGTGGGTTCAAGGCGTTGACCTTACGAGACGTGCGTGGATCATGAAGCCAATGGCTGATCATTTGGCGCTACTCACTGCCGCCCGAAATCACCGGTCGTACTTCTATCTGATCTGAATCCTTCAACATCTCATCTTCCGTCACGAGATCGTCGCCGCGGATGACCAGATGGGCTTCGACCACGAGATTCAGATCGCGCAGGAGTTCTTTGACCCGCTTCGGGCCTTTGATTTCTACCTGTCGCTCGGGATGACTGAGCTGAACTTTCATGGAGCGATCATAGAATGATCGCCGGGCAAGGGGCAAGGGGCAAGGGGTCAGAGGCACAGTGTTAGCGGTCGGAGAAAATCCGGAGATCGCTCGCCCCTCGCCTCTGGCCTCGTGCCAGGCAGTCGGCTAGATTTCCGCTTCGCGGAGGAATTTTGCCGACTCTTCGGGAGAGACGGGATTGATGTAAAAGCCCGTCCCCCATTCGAACCCGGCGACTTGGGTCAGCTTGGGGATGAGTTCCAAGTGCCAATGATAGTAGTCGCTGGTCTGTTCATGGAGCGGCGAGCTGTGCAAGATAAAGTTATAGGCAGGTCGAGACAGGACGCGGTCCATCCGGCGAAGCGACTCTGAAAGAATGGGGGCTAGAAACTCGAACTGCGCCTTCTGGCTTTCCTCAAAACGGCTCGCATGCCGCTTCGGCAGAATCCACATTTCAAATGGGAAGCGGGGGGCGAACGGTGTGACGCAGAGAAATTCCGTGTTTTCCGCAACCACACGGATGCCTTCACCGAGTTCCTGGCGGATGATATCGCAATAGATGCAGCGCTCCTTCTGCTGAAAATGCACGCGACAGCCTTCAATCTCGGCCACGACGCTGGTCGGCACGATGGGTAGCGCGATCAATTGCGAGTGGGTATGCTCCAGCGTCGCTCCCGCAGCCGCCCCGTGATTTTTGAAGACGAGGATATAGCGAAAGCGGTGATCTTTCTTCAGATCCGTGATTCGGTCGCGGTAGGCCCAGAGGATATCTTCAATCCGCTTGGCCGGCATGTCCGCGAGGCCGTCCTTATGATGCGGCGTTTCGATTATGACTTCGTGCGCCCCGATGCCGTTCATCCGATCAAACAGACCGACACCCTCTCGATCTAAATCTCCTTCCACTTGCAGTGCAGGGAACTTGTTCGGGACGACTCGGATTGTCCACCCCGGCGAGTTCGGTTCACCGGCTTGCGGTCGATACGCCAAAATCTCCTTCGGGGTCAGCCGTTCTTGCCCGGGACAGAATGGACACAAGGTCGTGGAGAAATGCTCCGATCTCTGTCCCCGAAAAAAATCCTGAGGCCGACCGGCTCGCTCAGTTGAAATAATCACCCACCGCCCCATCACCGGATCGCGACGTAGGTCAGGCATAGTCCCCAACATATGATATTGCGATGTAGAAATCTGGCGAAGTAACGCTCAACACGTACCTGTCGGGTGATTAAATCACCAAATCAAGAAATCGCCAATTTCTTTCAGACTCGCCACATGCCTGCGTCAAAATCCAGTCCCGGCACGATGATAGCGGCAGAGCTGTGATGCGGATAACGCGCCACTTCCAGCCTATGTTCCAACACCACGATAGTCACGCGCAGGTCCTGGCCGGTTTCCAGAGCAAGGTCCTTAAACGGCAGGGCCAGCTCGAGAATATTCTTTCGGGCGATCGACCGATAGGGGCCCATCTCGGCATACGCTCCATCGAGCATGCCCTTGTATAGTGTGAAACTTGCGGGGCCGGTCGACGCCAAGGAGAACGCCAGTTTGTAAGCGCGCGTCGCGCTCGCAAGTACATGAATTTCCACCATTAATCCGGCCTGCCGAGCCTGAGAGGTTGGGTCCAGATCGAGCCGGAAGAACAGATGGTCAAGACTGCATCCAAAATAGATGGCGGTGAAAATGTCTTCGGATTTCCACATCGCACCCAGCGGAGGATGGGTATTCATCGAACCGGCGCCCCGCCACTCAAAAAAGTCGGTCACGAATCCGTCGAGAGTCGGTGCAAGTCGATTGACCGGCGGCCGAACCGAATCGGATTCTTGCAGCGCCCGCTGTTCGATGAGCGGCTGGTTCAGCGTCTCGGGCGGCGTGGCCCCCGCTCGCGTCCACACGTTGCGAAGATGCGTGCGAAAAAGCCGATCGAATTCCTGCTTGTAGTCCGTGTCGAAATCGTCCCCATACCACCAGAACCAATCGCTGCCTTCTGCCGCGTACAATTCTTCCCACGCCGCGCGTGCCTTGTCGGGCGATAAGTTCGGGCTCAATTCGACGAGTCTGGTCCTGGTGTGTTGCAGCAGGTCCCACGCGCGATTGTCTTCGTGATGGCCGATCCAGATCTTGTAGTCTTGGTTGATCCAGGAGCCGGAATGCAGGTGTTCCAACCGCGTTGTAGGAGGGACGTTCGCCAATCCGGCGCTGATCGTCGACGTGGTGAAGGAAAGTTGACCGGGCGCATTCATCGCTCCGCTGCCGAACTCTTTGTAGAGCAAAGACAGAAAGCGCTCGCCGCCGTCGTGGTAATGTTCCCAGGGATTTTCGCCGTCGAGAATGATGGGAATCAGCACCCGGTCCTGTGGCGCATCATGCGCAATACTCTTCAGGCGGCGAACCACGTCTTCTGCCGCCGAGTCCGGTGTCGTTTTTTGATAGACAAAGCCGAACGCATCCGAAATGTCCCGGTCGCGAAAGACGATGCTGACTTCTGATTCCGGCAATCCGACGCGATAGGGGCGATAGAGATCGGCGTGGCGATTCCAAGGCTTGTGGGCGCTCTCTAACGAACGAACGAGAATACCTTCGTCGGTGGCGAGCCACTTGAGACCGGCGTTGCGTACCAGCGGAATCAGCTCGGGGCAGACCGATCCCTCCGAGGGCCAGAGCCCAGCGGGAGGTTGGCCGAAGGTGGTGGTATGGAAGGAAACCGCCCGACGAAGCTGAGCGTCGGCATCCTCCGGGGCATGGAAACGCGATGGCAAGGGGAGATCGGGCCGGGCGCGCCGTGTGAAGTTCGTGTCCATGACCAGCGGTAGGATGGGATGATAGAACGGCGTCGTCGTCAGTTCGATCTGTCCGTGCTGCGCTAACGTCCGGTACATGGGAATGATCTCTTGTACCGCGACCCGTTGAAGCGCCAGGATTTCTTGCTTGTCGTCTTCGGTGAAGGTGCGATTTTTCGCCCGCAACGCTTCCAACTGTGGATATCGGCGCAGGGCGCCGTAGCCGAACCAGGCGAGGTTATGCCAGACCTGGAGATCGAGCAGCTCTTGGGTCGTGAACTGGCGCGCGATGCGCTCCAGATCCTGTCCACGGACGTCGGCGCCGCGCTTGACCAGCAATTCGTGATATCGCGGGAATGGCCGGACCATGGTCGCCCAGTTGGCCGAAAAAAAATGACGGATCAGAAACGCTTTCTCCGTGGACGAGAGGTCCGCCGCAGGACGGTGGGCATATTCCAGAAACAAATCATGAACGGAACCCGATGCGACTTCCTCAAGTTGAACGAGCAGAGACGGTGTGAAGTTGAAGGTGGCATGGATGTTGGGAAACTGCTGCAGCAGGTAGGCCATATCGAAATACGCCTTGATCGCGTGGAGTCGAACCCATGGCATGCTGGCAGACCCGGCCACCGGGTCGGTGTAGTAGGGCTGATGCATGTGCCAGAGGAAGCAGAGATGGATGGTTTTCATGAAGAGCGTAGAGGCAGTATCTCATAGGGGTAGGCGGGTTTCAACCAAGGGGCCACAATGCATCCATCTTCGGGAAGCATCGGCCGCAAAAATCAGAACCTAAGACAGCGTTCAGCGAATAGTGTACAGTCTGATCGATGAACGACACGGCAGCACACATACGCCAGGATTCAACTCCTGGTCCACTCGATCGCACGATCGCAGGGGCCTTGTGGTATTGGATTCCTCCGATCGCCTATGCGGTCATGATCTTCTATCTATCGTCGCTCTCGCATCAGGAAGAGACGCTCCAGTCCCTGTTGGACGAATTCGGGGATAAGACGTTTCACATGATCGAGTATGGCATCCTGGCCGTTCTGTCGTATCGGGCATTCCGATATGCAGGAGGATCATGGGCTGCGCAATATGCGGCGGTGCTCGCGATGACAGTCTCTATTTTCTATGGTGCGTCGGATGAAGTGCACCAAGCGTTTGTGCCGCTACGCGAAGCCAGTGGGTGGGACCTCATGGCCGACAGTCTCGGGGCAGTGGCTGCCACGCTGGCGTGGCGAACGATCGCCGACATGGGAGCGAGGTTTCGCAACCTGTAAGAAGCGGATATTTCAGGATTTCAGTTACCATGCATACGCTTCAGGAGCAGGTCCGCCGGGACCGGGAAAAATTGCATCCAAACGCTTGAGTGTCTCCTGACTCAGCGTCAGTTCCAAGGTTCGCATCGATCCATTGAGCTGCTCCAGCGTCCGCGGGCCGGTGATGGGGGCCGTCACGGTCTTCTGGTGAAGAAGCCAGGCCATCGCCACATCAGCGGGCGGTTCGCCGAGATCACGGCAGAGCCTCTCATAGGATTCCAGCCGAGAACGATACTTCTCCACGTCTTTCCGCACCTCTTCATCGGCTCGCCGTCCGGTCTTCGCCGGTTGTAGCGCGCCCGCAAGTAGGCCGCGCGCAAGCGGGCTCCACGGGATCAGTCCGATGCCGTAAGCTTCGCATGCGGGGATGACTTCGAGTTCAATCGTTCGTTCGTTCAGATTGTAAAGACTTTGTTCCGAGATCAATCCCAGGAAATGGCGATTCTTGGCCATTTCCTGCGCTTGCGCGAGATGCCATCCGGCGAAATTACTGCTGCCCACGTAGAGCACTTTCCCTTCTCGACAGAGTTGTTCCATCGCCTGCCACACTTCATCCCAAGGCGCCTCGCGGTCGATGTGGTGCATCTGATACAGATCAATATAATCTGTCCGTAATCGCTGGAGGCTCTTCTCGCACGCACGCTTAATATGCAGAGCTGAGAGCCGCCCTTGATTCGGCCAGTCGCCCATCCGGCCATACACTTTGGTTGCCAGCACGACGTTCTCTCGTCGCCCGCCGCCTTGAGCGAACCAGCGCCCGATGATCTGTTCCGTGATTCCCTCGCCTACCATCCAGCCATAGACATTCGCCGTGTCGAAGAAATTTATTCCCAACTCTAAAGCCCGGTCCATAATTGCAAAACTGTCCACCTCATTCGTCTCCGGACCGAAGTTCATCGTGCCGAGACAGAGGCGGCTGACGCTCAAGCCCGATCGACCGAGGCGCGCGTATCGCATGGCGTGGCTCCTCTTAGGACGCTGACGTCACCATTCTCATCGAGAACTGAAGAATACCCGGCTTTCACATGGAAGGACAATACGTGTTGTGACGTGAACAAGTCTCCCTGCTCTCATAGAGACCGAGTCTGTTCCTTTGATGACAAGCCGCAAAACGATGATATAATCCGCCGCAATGGCGACCGTTGACCCTACCGCGGTAAAGAAACCGCTGGCTCCGCCCGATCGGCTTCTGGTCGGGCAGACTGTCCGGACCAAGCTTCCGTTCCAGGCCCTTCCTGACGAAGTGAGGCCGCTTGCCGGCGATGCCTCCAACCGGCGCTACTTCCGTGTCATGCTGACCGGCGGACCGCCGTCGTCCGTTATCCTGATGCAACTCGCCGAACCGGAAGCCTTCAAGCAATCAGAAGAAGCCGTGAGCGGCGCCAGGACGGAGATCAAGGAACTGCCGTTTGTGAATGTCCTGCATCATTTGGCGAAGGCCGATGTATCGGTTCCCTCGCTGTATTATTACGATCAGACGGCTGGGCTGCTTTATTTGGAGGATTTCGGGGATGTGACGCTTGCCGAGGCTTGCCGCACGGCGTCACCGCAGACTGTGACCGTCTTGTACCGGCAGGCAATCGAGACGCTGGTGCGCGTTCATACGCAGGCGACGAATCCGGCGAACCCCGGATGCATCGCTTTTGGCCGAGCCTTTGACGTACCGCTCCTCATGTGGGAGTTCGGCCATTTTCTGGAATACGGTGTTGTGGCGAGGCGTGGCAAGCCGATGTGCGCGGATGATGAACAGCTCATTCGCGCCGAGTTTCACCGGATCGCAGGCTTGCTCGCCGGCCGGCCGCGCGTGTTCACCCATCGGGATTATCACTCGCGGAACTTGATGGTGGATGGGAAACGCCTGGGCGTAATCGACTTTCAGGATGCCTTGATGGGGCCCGCGGTCTATGATCTCGCGTCCCTTCTCCGCGATGCCTACATCGCGCTGGATGAATCGCTCATCGATGAGTTGATCGCGTTGTACCTCGACATGAGGCGGCGGCGGAGCGAGGTCGGAGACCGGAGCGAATTCCGTCGCGTGTTCGATCTCATGAGCATTCAGCGCAACCTCAAAGCGGCGGGCCGGTTCGTCTACATCGATCGGGTGAAAGGGAATCCAAATTTCCTCGTCGACATTCCGCGCGTGCTGGGCTACGTCAAACGCAACCTCCAGAAGTATCCGGAATTGGAGCCACTCAGAAAGCACCTCACTCCTTATGTGCCGGAACTACAGTGAACGAGGCTAGAGGGTCGAGGCTAGGGGCTAGGGGTTGGGAATTTGCCGGTGCTGTTCCGCCTCTAGCCCCTCGCCCCGTGCCCCATGCCCACGCGAGCGCCTTATGCGCGCGATGATTCTCGCGGCGGGGTTCGGAACCCGTCTCCGTCCTCTCACGAATTCCGTTCCCAAACCCCTGCTGCCCGTTGCCGGCACGCCGTTGATTGTCTGGAATCTACTACTGCTGAAACGCTATGCCTTTCGCGAGGTCATCATCAATCTCCATCACCTCGGCCCGATGATCGAACAAGCCCTGGGCGACGGCTCCCAATTTGGCCTCCGCATCAGTTATTCGCGAGAGCCGGTGATTCTTGGAACCGGAGGCGGCATCAAACAAGTGGAACCGCATTTTTCCGGTGAGCCGTTCTTGGTGTTGAACGGCGACACGCTTTTTGATCTCGATCTTGAGGCGCTGGTTTCGTTCCATCGACAGCATGCCGCGGTGGCGACGTTGGTGGTTCGCGAGGATTCCGAGGCCGAGCGATGGGGGAAGGTTGAGATCGGCGCGAAGCATCGGGTCGTGCGAATTAGGGGGCGGGGATTGTCGACCGCGGAACCCACGGAGCCGCGCATGTTCGCCGGCATCCACTTTCTTCATCCGAAGCTGCTCCGGGAGGTCCCCAAGGGGAAAGAGTCGTCGATTATCGATGCCTATGTCGCGGCAATCCAACGCGAGGAGCCGGTGGTAGGGTTCGACTTGGAAGGCTACTGGTCCGATGTGGGCACGCCTGAACGGTATGCTCAGACCGAACGTGACGCGGCGGCAGGGCTCATCAGTCTGGAAGCCCGCAAGCTGGGAACTTCCCGTCCTTGCTGACTAGGTGGTATCTCGGGCTTCCGCACCCGCATTCCCCTCATTCTCATCGGTCAGAATATCGTACTGACGAATCAAGCGGGCGAGATAGGTGCGTTGAAGTCCCAAACGTGCCGCGGCTTTAGTCTGATTCCCGTGTTCCAAGCGAAGCGCATGTTGAATGATGGCGCGCGTACGTTCTTTCATCGCATCATGGTAGGGGAGATCGAGCGCGTTCGGCGTCTCCTGTGACGAGGCCATCGGTTCGGTATCCAACGCTAAAATCTCGGGATCGATGATCTCAGTCGGGCTAAGGACGACGGCGCGGGCGACCGCGTTTTCCAGCTCCCGAATGTTTCCCGGCCAGGGATGGCGAAGCATCGCGTGAACGGCTTTCGGGCTGAACTTCATGCCGGGACGTTTGGCTTCGATCGTGTGCCGTTTCAGAAAGAATTCGGCGAGGGCTTGAATGTCTTCCGTCCGCTCCCGAAGCGGCGGGAGGTGCAGATTGATGACGTTGAGCCGGAAGAACAGATCTTCTCGGAACTGTCCGGACTTGACGGCCTGCTTGAGATCTTTATTTGTCGCGGCGATGACTCGAATATTCACCGAGACGAGTTTCGTGCCTCCCACCCGGTGAAACTCGCGGTCCTGTAGCACGCGGAGCAGTTTCGCCTGCAACGAAAGCGACATATCTCCGATCTCGTCCAGAAAGACCGTGCCTCCGTCGGCCGTTTCGAGTTTGCCCTTGTAGAGGCGGTCCGCGCCGGTAAATGCACCCCGTTCGTGCCCGAATAGTTCGTTCTCGAGCAAGGTCTCCGTCAGCGCGACGCAGTTGATGACCACCAGGGGCATGCTCTGGCGCGGACTCCACAGATGAATGGAGCGCGCGAAGAGTTCCTTGCCGGTGCCGCTTTCGCCCAACAACAAGACGCCGGCGTCTGATTTGGCCGCCCGCTGGGCATCTTCAATGACCGCCTTGGTCTTCGGGTTGGCGCCGATGATGGTGGCATACCGCCCCTCTACCTCCGACTTCAGGAATGCGACCTGACGTCTGAGCGACTCACGTTCCAGCGCTTTTTGGATCACGATCTGCAGATGATCTTTTTCAAGCGGCTTGGTGAGGAAGTCGCAGGCGCCGAGTTTCATAGCTTCGACGGCGGTCGGAATCGTGCCGTAGGCGGTCATGATAACAATGGGAATCTCAGCCAGCGCGTTCGGCCGGCTTTTGGAAAGGCGTCGTAACACTTCCAAACCCGGCAAGCGCGGAAGGTCAAGGTCCAACAACACGAGATTCGGCGCTTCTTGTTCGATCAGGTCGAGCCCGCGCTGGCCATCGGCTGCGGTTATGGTTTGATAGCCGGATGATTCCAGGCGATCCTTGAGCATCGTCGCGATATCATGGTTATCGTCCACGATGAGAATCTTCGCGTTCATGACTTGCCTTTCCGTTGCCTGCGGTGCGAATAGTCAATGGTCATGGGTCAATAGTCAAGGGCGCCGCATGGTCTCATCATTTCTGCGCGGAGCCCTTTCTCAACCGTTGACCAGTGACTATTGACCAATGACATCACTTACGGCTCCATGATGTTTATCACCAATCCCGTGAGCGGCTTCGGGAAAAAATACGTCGATTTATGCGGCATGCGTTCGCCTGCTGATGCAACGGCCTGGACTTCGCTCACCTTCGTCGGATTGAGCAAGAGCGCCGCTTGTCCGGTTCCTTGCTCCGTCCAATCCAGCGCCTCGTGATCGTCTTTGGTGTACTTCATCGCTTCCTGCTCTTTCTGTGTCGGGCAGAGCTTCGTTACCACATGTTGCTGGAGCAGCGATACATCCAAACGATCACGCGGCGACGCGGTGGGCGAAGGGCGATGCGAAGACCGCAGCGTCAGCAGCAGATAATTCTCCGCTCCGCGCAAGCTGAGGCCGAACATCGGTATCGATCGACCCTTCGTGCGAAGTTGGTCGATAAATCGTTGTCTAGTTGAGCGTCGCGATGATATCGACGATGGAACTTCCTCAATCTCGAACGCCGCGGCCAGGAGTTTCTTCATCTCGGGCAATGTCGGGACAGGGGTGGTGACCACGCGATGTGTGGGCAGGACGGTCAACCCAGGATCCTCAAGACTCGAAAAGAGCATCAAGACGCTGTCGTAGGGGCGGCGCCCTCCTCGCGCGCCCTCTTGTTGTCGGCGCAGACGACGATAGTTCAGCGCGGTCTCATACCGATGATGTCCATCTGCGATAAACAACGGCTTAGTCGTCATGGCGCGGCTGACCTCGCCCAGGATGGATGGATTCGTAATGGACCACAGACGTTGGCGGAACCCTCCGTCGTCCACGAAGTCAATCCGTGGCTGGTCGGCCTGGATGGATTTTTCAAGGAGCTGAAGAATGTGCCCGGAAGGGTCCGAGTACAGCGACCAGATCGGACTGAAGTTGGCTCGGCAGGCCTCCAAAAGATTCAAGCGGTCCGTCTTAGCAGCCGCCCGCGTGTTCTCGTGCGGATAAATGTGTCCGGAGCCGAACTCTTCGAGCTCGACCGTAGCGAGGAACCCTTTCAGCAGGCGGGTGGGCGCGACGGATTCAGCAAATGGAGGGCGATACTCAATCGTATGAACATACACCGATGGCTGAAGGTCGCGGCGCAGCGCCCCGCTCTTCAACCAGGCTCTCAGGTCCGTCGCGGCGCGACTGTACCGATTGTGTGAGTCCCCATCTCCCGGCCGATCAAGCCCCAACTCCAGACGAATCACGTTCTGTGCGTGTCGTTGATGCAACGCCTGCTGCTGCGACGCGTCAATGATGTCATACGGGGGGGCGACCACGTCCTCAATGTGGCCGACGACGGCAGGGTTATAAAGCGTCCCATGAAAGGGAAGGATCGTCGCCATGCTGCAGTCCTTGAAGGCTAAAGGGGGGAATTACCGGTCGCGGGTCACCATATAATCAGCGGCGACGGACAGAGCACGCTTCGGCGTGCAATCCTCGAACACATCCAGGTCGCGTTTCGCGGCGGCTACAAAGGTCCTCGCGCGGTCCATTGAATAATTGATGGAGCCGTATTCATGCATCAAAGAGAGGATGCGCAGCAGATCCGAATCCGTCAGGGCGCGGGTCTCCATGCGATCCTTGATCATTTGCCGGTCTTGCTCGGAGCAATGCTGTAGAAGGTGCAAAAGCGGTAAGGTGGCTTTTCCCTGCCGGAGGTCTTGGCCCAAGGATTTACCGAGGCGTTCCCCGTTGGCCGCGTAGTCCAGGGTATCATCGGCTAATTGGAAGGCGATGCCGAGATGTTGGCCGAAGCGAAACAGCGCGTCCCGTTTCCCTTCCGGGGCATCGGCAACGATTGCTCCCATGCGGCAGGATGCGGCGATCAACCCCGCTGTCTTGTGTTCCACGACCCGGAGGTAATCGGACTCCGGCATGGCGGGGTTTCCATTATAGTAAAGCTGCAGAACTTCCCCTTCGGCCATTTTTCGACAGGCTTCCGAGAGGCTCTCGTTGATCGCTTGGCTACGAAATTCCACGATCTGACAGATCGCCTTTGAATACAGATAATCGCCGACTAGGATGCTGATTTGATTGCCCCATACTTTTCGCGCAGTCCGGCGCCCACGCCGTAGCTCCGCATCATCCACGACATCGTCATGAAGGAGGGTGGCCGTGTGGATAAACTCCACCAGGCTGCCGAGCACATGATGGTCATTCGCGGTATAGCCGCAGAGTCGGGCCGAGAGGAGCAGAAGTAAAGGACGGATGCGTTTTCCCCCGCTGCTGAGGATATGAGCGGCGACGGTGTTGACGAGAGTGACCGAAGAGTCGAGGTTTTTACGGACCTGGTCCTCGACCCCCTCCAGCTCGTTTCGGTAGGCGTCCCACACATCGGTCATCGTGTGGAGCGTCGATGTCAACGGGCCGTGGGACATGCGCGGATAGTAGGGTAGGGAAGAGAACAAAGTCAAGCACTTGAGTCACGATTCAGGCTTAGGAATCTTGACAGAAGAAGCGCGTATCCAGTATGGTGCCAACTCAGTTTTCGGTAAGAGTTTTCCATCACGCAACGACAGACGGCGGCACGTGCGACATTCCTCCCAGCAGTGAGACCCGACAGGTAATTCCTGCCTTTATCACGAGATAGGACATGGATATTCCAGGACTTCCCCGCAAGCAAGGTCTATACGATCCTCAATTCGAGAAGGATTCCTGCGGGATCGGCTTCGTCGCCGACATCAAGGGGCACAAATCCCATAGTATCGTGCAGCAGGGACTGCAGGTATTGGAGAACCTCTTCCATCGAGGCGCCCAAGGATGCGATCCCTGCACAGGTGACGGCGCCGGGATTTTGCTGCAGGTGCCCCATCAGTTCTTGAAGCGGGCGGGCGCCGATGCAGGGGTACGGCTCCCCGATGCGGGAGAGTACGGCGTCGGAATGGTGTTCTTACCGCCGAACGCTGAGTCCCGGAAACAATGTGAAACTCTGTTCGGCACTATCCTCGAAGAAGAGGGCGCGAGGCTTCTCGGCTGGCGAGATGTGCCGGTGAAAGGCGATACCATCGGGCTAGTGGCCCGTCGCACAGAGCCCTCGATCCGTCAGGTGTTCGTCGCGCGGGACATCCTGGACGAAGGGCAATTTGAGCGCAAGTTGTATGTTATCCGCAAGCGCGTTGAGCACGCTGTGCGGGACTCGGCAGTTCAAGGCCGAGAGCACTTCTACATCTCAAGTCTGTCGAGCAACACGATCGTCTATAAAGGGCTGCTGTTGCCTCATCAGATGGCGCAATACTATGTGGACCTAACCGATTCCAGCTTGGAAAGCGCCATCGCGCTCGTGCACTCACGTTTCAGCACGAATACCTTTCCGACCTGGCCGCTGGCCCATCCGTACCGGTATGTGTGCCATAACGGGGAAATCAATACGCTCAAAGGGAATGTGAACTGGATGAGGGCGCGGCAGGGCCGGCTGAACTCGGAGCTGTTCGGGAAAGACGTGCCCAAGCTCTTCCCGATCGTCTACGAACATCAGAGCGATTCCGCTTGTCTGGACAATGCCCTGGAATTTTTGGTGCTGGGCGGGCGTTCGTTGCCCCACGCGATGATGATGTTGATTCCCGAACCGTGGGTCGGCAACCCGCAGATGGATCTGGAGCGGCGCGGGTTCTATGAATATCACGCGGCGATGATGGAACCCTGGGATGGCCCGGCGGCCGTCTGCTTCACGGATGGAAAATTGATCGGCGCCACGCTCGATCGGAACGGACTCCGTCCCTGTCGGTATCAAGTGACGACGGATGGGCTGGTAGTATTGGCTTCTGAAGCGGGCGTGTTGCCGGCTGATCCGAAAGAGATCAGGCAGAAAGGCCGACTGCAGCCGGGTCGCATGTTCCTGGTCGATACAGTGCAAGGACGCATCATCGACGACGAAGAGGTGAAGGCCGATATTGTCCAGCGCAAGCCCTACCGCTCATGGGTGACACAGTACCGGATCTCGCTTGACGAGTTGCCCGAACCGCTGAACGTGCCACAACCCGATCATCCCACGATTCGCCAGCGGCAACAGGCCTTCAGCTACACCGTCGAAGAGCTGAAGATGGTGGTCACACCCATGGTCATGACGGGCGAGGAAGCCATCTCCTCGATGGGAACGGACACGCCGTTAGCCGTGCTCTCGGAGCGGCCGCAGCTCTTGTTCAAGTATTTTAAGCAGCTCTTCGCGCAAGTGACCAATCCGCCGATCGATCCGATCCGCGAGCAGCTCGTCATGTCGCTGGTCACCAACATCGGCCCGAAACCAAACGTGATGGACGAAGCGCCGGAATCCTGTCGCCGCATCAAGGTCCAACAGCCGATCCTGACGAACGCCGATCTGCAAAAGATTCGCGAGCTCGCCGATCCGCACTTCAAGAGCAAGACTTTGCCGATGCTGTTCCGTGTGGCTGAGGGGCCCGACGGCCTCGGCGCCGCGGCGGATGCCTTGTGCCAACAAGCCTCGCAGGCCATTAAGGAGGGATACAAGTTCCTGATCCTCAGCGACCGCGGCATCAACGAGGAGTGGGCGCCCATCCCCAGCCTGCTCGGTATTTCGGCGGTGCATCACCATCTGGTGCGGGAATGCAGCAGGACCGAAGTCGGGTTGATTCTCGAAACCGGCGAGCCGCGCGATGTGCATCAGTTTGCCTCGCTCATTGGATACGGCGCCGGCACGGTCAACCCCTACTTGGTGTTCGAGACCCTGGTGGACATGGAGCGCGACGGGTATTTGCCGGAGGGTCTCGATGCGCAGACGGCGGAAGGGAAGTTCATCAAGGCCATCAACAAAGGCCTGTTGAAGATTTTTTCCAAGATGGGCATCTCCACTGTCCAGTCTTATTGCGGCGCGCAAATCTTCGAAGCCATCGGGCTGAACCACGAATTAGTGGATCGCTACTTCACCGGCACGCCTTCGCGGGTCGAAGGGATCGGCATCCATGAAATCGGAGAGGAGACGCTTCGCCGCCATGCGTTCGCGTACCAGCCGGCCCCCATGCATCAACTCGATTTTGGTGGAGAGATTCACTATCGCGTGCAGGGTGAACATCACAATTGGAATCCAGAGACGATCTACAAGTTGCAGCATGCCACGCGCGTCAATGACGCCAAGACCTTTGCGGAATTTGCCGACCTTGTGAACGACGAGAGCACACGACGGTCGAACTTGCGGGGCTTGTTGGACTTTAAGTTTCCGCCCCAGCCGATTTCCCTCGACGAAGTGGAATCGGCAAAGGAGATCGTGACCCGGTTTACCACCGGCGCCATGTCGTTCGGCGCGATCGGCAAGGAGGCGCACGAAACCCTGGCCATCGCCATGAACCGGATCGGCGCCAAGAGCAATACGGGCGAAGGCGGGGAAGATCCCGAACGGTTTGCAACACTGCCGAACGGAGATTCTAAGAATTCGTACATCAAGCAGGTGGCGTCGGCGCGCTTTGGCGTGACCTCGCATTATCTGGTCAACGCGCGCGAATTGCAGATCAAGATGGCGCAGGGAGCCAAACCGGGCGAGGGGGGGCAACTGCCGGGACACAAGGTCGATGAGGTGATCGCCCGGCTCCGCTATGCCACGCCGGGCGTCCAATTGATCTCTCCACCGCCGCATCATGACATTTATTCGATTGAAGACTTAGCGCAACTGATCTTCGATCTGAAGAACTCCAACCCTGAGGCGGATGTTTCGGTCAAGCTCGTCGCCGAGGTGGGTGTGGGGACCGTGGCGGCCGGTGTGGCAAAAGCCCATGCGGACAAGGTGTTGATCAGCGGCGACTCCGGCGGTACCGGCGCTTCGCCGCTTTCATCGATTAAGTATGCCGGCATTCCCTGGGAGCTGGGCTTGGCCGAGACGCATCAGACATTGGTGCTGAACGACTTGCGTGGCCGGATTCGCGTGGAGACCGATGGACAACTCAAGACCGGGCGAGACGTGGCCATCGCCGCCCTGCTCGGGGCGGAGGAGTTTGGCTTCTCCACGGCGCCGCTCATCGTCGAAGGCTGCATCATGATGCGCAAGTGCCATCTCAACACCTGCCCGGTCGGAGTGGCAACGCAAGATCCTGTCCTTCGGAAGAAGTTTACCGGCCAGCCGGAGCACGTCGTCAATTTCTTCTTCTTCGTGGCCGAGGAATTGCGCCGGATTATGGCGAAGCTGGGCTTTAGGACGGTCAATGAAATGATTGGTCGTGTGGATAAGCTCAAGGTGCACAAAGCGATCGATCATTGGAAAGCCAAAGGGCTCGACCTCTCGCCGCTGCTGACAATGCCGGACGTCGGCTCGGAAGTGGCCCGCTATTGCGTGCAGAAACAGGATCATGGCCTGGCCGACATTCTCGATACCAAGCTGGTGGAACTGTGCAAGCCGGCGATCGAGCGGGGCGAGAAGGTCAAAGTGGAATTGCCGATTCGCAATGTGAACCGGACGACCGGAACCGTGCTTTCCAGTCACATCGCCAGAAAGTATGGATTAGAAGGGTTGCCTTCCGACACGATCACCATCAAGTTCACCGGGTCCGCGGGCCAGTCTTTCGGCGCCTTCCTCTCGCGCGGGATTACGTTGATCCTGGAAGGGGAGTCGAACGACTATCTGGGAAAGGGTTTATCCGGCGGAAAGATCGTGGTCTTTCCCCCCAAGCAGGCGCTCTACATTCCCGAGGAGACAATTCTCATCGGCAACACGTCGCTGTATGGCGCCACCCAGGGCGAGGCCTATTTCTACGGCAAGGCCGGTGAGCGGTTCGCGGTTCGCAATAGCGGCGCGCGCGCGGTCATCGAAGGCACGGGCGACCATGGCTGCGAATATATGACCGGCGGCGTCGTGGTGGTGTTGGGACGCACAGGCAGGAATTTTGCGGCGGGGATGTCAGGCGGAATTGCGTTTGTCCTGAACGAAATCGGGAAGTTCGAGTCGCGCTGTAATCTTGGGATGGTGGAATTGGAAAAGGTCGTCACGGCTGAAGACAAACGACCATTGCACGACATGATCACCAAGCATTTCATGTATACCGGAAGTCGAAAAGCGAAGGCGGTACTCGATTCCTGGGAGACGATGCTGCCGAAGTTTGTGAAGATCATGCCGGTGGACTACAAGAGAGTCTTGGAAGAACGGAAGCGGAAAGCGGCAGGCGCGGCCCACTAGGAGACGCGTCGTTCGTGAAGCGTGAAGCGTATCTCGCGAAAGGGAGCACGAGATACGAACGACGAGTGACGAGATACGAGTAATCGATGGCCGATCCAAAAGGGTTCATGAAATATGCTCGCGAAGGACCCAAGCGCCGGGCGGTCGAGCTCCGCGTCCTCGATTGGAAGGAATTCTACGAGCCGATCTCCGACGACAAGCTCCAGACGCAGGGCGCGCGCTGCATGGATTGCGGCGTGCCCTTTTGCCAGAGCACGAACGGCTGTCCTGTCGTCAATCTGATTCCGGAGTGGAACGACCTCGTTCATCGCGAACGATGGGGAGACGCGCTCAAAGCCCTTCACACCACGAACAACTTTCCTGAGTTTACGGGGAGACTCTGTCCCGCTCCCTGTGAGTCGGCCTGTGTGCTGGGTATCAACAGTGATCCGGTCTCGATCCGCATCATCGAATGGAACATCATCGATAAGGGTTTTAGCGAAGGGCTGGTCCAGCCCATTTTGCCGACGGCGCCAACCGGCAAGACGGTGGCCGTGGTCGGATCGGGACCGGCGGGCCTTGCCGCCGCTCAGCAGTTGGCGCGTGCCGGCCATACCGTCACGCTCTACGAGAAGGCGGATCGCATCGGCGGGCTGCTGCGCTACGGCATTCCAGACTTCAAGATGGAGAAGTGGGTGATCGATCGGCGCCTGGATCAAATGAAAGCCGAGGGCGTCGAGTTCAGAACCGGCGTGGATGTGGGGAAAGATATCACAGGCGAAGAGTTACGTCGGACGTATGACGCGGTTTGTCTGACGCTCGGCGCAGAACAGGCGCGCGAGTTGCCCATCCCAGGCAGGGAACTGAAAGGCATCCACCTCGCGATGGATTTTCTCACGCAGCAGAACAAGCGCAACGCGGGTGACACGATCACGGAAGAGCCGATCAGCGCCAAAGGGAAGCGGGTCGTCATCATCGGCGGTGGAGATACAGGATCGGATTGTTTGGGAACTTCTCACCGACAAGGCTGTACCGAAGTTCATCAGTTTGAATTGTTGCCCGAACCGCCACCGCAGCGAGCCGGCTCAACGCCCTGGCCCGTGTGGCCGATGCAGCTTCGTACGTCCCATGCGCATGAAGAGGGGTGCGACAGGCAATGGAGTATCTCGACGACCAAATTCGCCGGCCGCAATGGCCACGTCACAAAGCTGCACGGACAGCGGGTCGCATTCGAAAGTGGAAAGTTTGTTCCGATCCCGAATTCCGACTTCGAAATGGATGCGGACTTGGTGTTGCTCGCCATGGGCTTCACCGGTCCGGTCAGGAACGGTTTGCTCGACAGTCTCGGTGTAAAATATGACGCCCGCGGGGCGGTCGCGGTGGACGACAACTTCATGACCAGCGTGGATGGCGTCTTCGCCGGCGGCGATACCAAGCGGGGCGCGTCGCTGATCGTCTGGGCGATTGCCGAAGGCCGCAAGGTGGCAGCGGGCGTGGACAAATATCTCCAAACAGGCCGGTCGGCGAAGGCGTCTGTCAGATGACCAAAAACTGGTTCCAACGTCTCGAAGCGTATCGTCGTTTCAACGAATGGGAACGAGATCAAGTGCCGGCAGCGAACGCTATTCGCAGGATCGGTGAAGCGATCGATCTCTACAACAAGTTGCACTCCAGCAGTAAGCAGAGCGCAGAAGACCGATTAAGCTCCAAGATCGAGGGCATGCGCCTTTTCCGGCAAGCCCTTGCACGTCTTCCTCTCCGTACGTGACGACTCTCGAGCGGGCCCTCAGGGAAATCGTCGCCTTCCTCGAAACTCAACGCGTGTCATATATGGTGATCGGAGGGATTGCCAACCTCGTGTGGGGAACTCCTCGTACGACGGTGGATGTGGATATCACGCTCAAGGTTTCCGATTCGACCCGGCATGCGTTTATCAGAGAAGTTTCCCGGTCATTTACAGTGAGGGCGAAAGACCCGGATGTGTTCGTGCGTGACACGCGCGTTCTGCCGATCAGTTCGTCGGATGGAGTGCCGATTGACCTCATGTTCGCGTTGCTGCCGTTTGAGGAGCAGGCCCTTGTTCGAGCCGTGACGAAGCAAATCGGTGAGGCATCGGCTCGTATCTGCACGGCTGAAGATCTGATCGTGCACAAGATCATTTCGGATCGGCCTCAGGACAGGGCGGATGTGCTGGCGGTGATTGCTCGGCAGAAGAACACGTTGGACCGGGCCTATCTCGATCCGATCGTATCAGCGCTCTCGCGGGAATTGGCCAGACCGGGGATTGAAAAGTTCTACAAGCAGACGCTGGGTTAAGAGTCGTGATGATTTGGGTCTTGCGCTACTCAGACGGCTTCCGTATTGAAACGAAAAGACGGCTGACGACGTGCGGGAGGGAAGGGCAGTCTGGTTAATCCCCCAGTGCTCGCAGACCGCGCACCAAGACTTGGTTAGATTGTCAAATTGGAGGCGGCGCTCAGTCGATGCGCGCAGTCGGTGATTAACCAGGCTGCCCTTCTGTAGAGTGGCGCGCCGAAGCGTCGCAATACCGTCACACGCTATG
>JBQTHT010000209.1:0-4719 GCA_052389595.1 Nitrospiraceae bacterium | reverse complement strand
TTGCGACTGAAGGAAGAAGAACCAGGAGGAGAGACGCCACCACCCAGCACGGCGCCGATAGCCTTGAGGGGAACGATTTGGAGCCGATCATCGTCGGGCGACGCCTCGCTGAATGATGACGGTGTCGTAGCATCGATCGGAGGTTTCCGGCATCAGGCGCTGACACGCCGCGCGGATTTCTTCCTGTGCCCACAGGCGTTGGAGATACGCCGAGAACCAGACCAGCCACGTGCCCACCAGCACCGCAAGGATCGTTCCGAACACCCAGTGTTTCCAGCCCACAATTGAAGGAGACTTACTCTCTTCGTCTTGGCGTGTCGCCACCGGCTCCCCGAATGCAGGAAGTCTCTGCATAGTTCACCTCAGCATGACCGACCGGCTGGTGAGTGTTCAATACGAATTCACGATAGAAAAATAGTACATCAGAACGTCCATAATGAGTATTGATTTTGTATGTCAGGCTCTCGACAAGACACGGATGCACTGCGCCGGCCGGAAACTGAGCGTCCGTCTATCGTGGCCGTCTTGCACGAAGAATGTCTCCTTGTGCAGGCCTGTCCCTACGCTGCGCACATCCGACACTGGGGGCGTTGACGTTGTGATCCCCTTGTAAGCCCCGGATTCTCCACGCAAGAGACACGAGCTCCGAATACATCTGCAACGGCACGCCGGTTGCTCAAGCATCCCGCGTCATCATCGATCACACCCACTGAGAGGATTTATGACAGAGCGGATTTGGAAGTCTCTCGCCGTTGCAACATCTGCAGTCTGCGTCGTCATGGCCGGCCCCATCATCTGCCGAAGCAATGCGCTTGCATTGATCATTCAGCCGACCAGCTTAACGTTCAACGGAACACAAGGAGAAACGAATCCGGTCGGCCAGGCCGTAAACCTTCGTAAAAGCGGCGATCGTCTTAAAGCATGGAGTCTCACGACGAATGCTTCGTGGCTGAGCGTCAGCCCCGCTTCGGGGACCATTGCGAATGAGACCGACCAGATCGTCGTGAACGTCAATATTTCCGGTATCGCGCCAGGCTCCTATCCTGCGATGGTCACAATCATCACAACGGGGCCCAAAGGAGGAAAACGCCGGGATACTCTGCCTGTCAACTTGACCATCTCCTCTCAACCCACGGCCCCGAGTATCAGTCTGAGCCCGCCAAGTCTGTCCTTCACGGGAGTCGCCGGCGGAGCCGCACCGGCCGGACAATCCTTCAACCTGACGAATCCATCCGGAGGAACATTGACCTGGACTGTTGCGGACAATGCCGCCTGGTTGTCGGTCAATCCCGCATCGGGAACTACGACGACCGAAAGCGATTCCATTCCCGTTACCGTCAACACCGGTGGCTTAGCGGCAGGCAATTATTCAGCAACGATTTCCGTTTCCGCGACAGCCGCCAAGAATTCGCCTCTAGCAGTCCCGGTATCCCTCACACTGACGGCGCCCGCCGCTTCGCCGACTCCCTCGATAGGTGTAAGCCCGCCCAGTTTATCGTTCAGCGGGGCAACCGGAGGAGTCAACCCTCCGTCGAAAAGCTTGAGTATTACGAACACCGGCGCAAGCACATTGACATGGACACTGAATAAGAATGCCAATTGGTTGACGCTCAATATGACGTCCGGTACGACCATGAAGGAAACCGACAACGTCGTGGCCGGCGTCAACACCGCCGGGCTGGCGCCCGGCACTTACAATGCGACCATCACGCTGACGGCGAATGGATCGACGAATTCTCCACGGCAAGTCCCTGTCACCCTCACAATCATGTCGGCTGCGACATCATCTGCCGCCTTGTCATGGAGCGCGAACGCGGAAAGTGATTTGGCTGGATATAAGGTCTATATCGGTACGATGTCGGGGGTGTACTCCCCTCCCGTCAGCGTGGGGAAGGTGACGACCTATATCGCCGGCAATCTCAAGGTCGGCAGCACGTACTTCTTCTCCGTGACAGCCTACGATGGATCGGGTAACGAAAGCGTGCATTCTCCGGAGGTTACCAAGAGCATCTATTAACAAAGACTTGCGAAACCGCGCCCAGCGCGTTCCAACCACACTCTCCAGAACATAACACGCCTGCCGTCCGGATCCTTCTTTCCGCTCCCCCCTTCCGATGGGGGGCTTGAACATGAATCCCAGGAATTTCAGAATAGAGAATACGGCGTCCAAGAATCCTACAGGATTTTGTTGTGGCACGACCGCTGATATTTCTCCTCTCGCTCATCTGTCTCCTGGCCGGCGACATCCTGGCAAGAACAGGTGTAAACACGTACGGAAGTGGACTGGTTGTTGACGGTCGCGGATATGTACTGACTGCCTGGCATCTTGTCGAACAAGCAGAAAGTATCGGAGTCCGTGTCGCGGGGAAGGAGCACAAGGCGACAGTCGTGAAGCGTGACACCGTCTACGATTTGGCGCTCCTACACATACCGGTGGAGGGATTGCCCACCTTTAAAATCGGGAACACGGCCGGCGTCAATAACGACGACCGCGTGTGGACTGTCGGGTTCTCGGACCAGCCGGCGGCGAAACCCAGCCTTGCTTCCAAACGCGGTCAGGTCACCGCGATTCCAACCGCTCGACAGGAGCGCCTGTTTCTGACCGAGGCCATCCTCGATCCGGGAGACCGGGGAGAGCCCCTGATTAATCGGCATGGCGAAACGATCGGCATCTTTACCAAATCACTATCAGCAACCGAGGGGGTGTGCGTGTCTCCCGTAATGAGATGCGCGCTACCCATCAGCTTTGCCCTGTCGGTGCTGTCCTCTATTCCAGGTTTTGATTTTTCGGTGATCGGGAGAGGTAAGAAGGACGCTCCAGCGGAGACTATGCTCCAGTCGGTCGCCCCGTCCATCGTCCTTGTCATAGCCTATCCCCGCGGGCGCATCGCCGGAGCAAGTAAAGAATCCCCCTCGCAAGAAAACAAACATGAAGAGATTGTAGGAAAGGACGGCGCCCACATGGCGCCCCTGGCAGGCGACGCCTTTTGGATGGGAACCAGCCGCAGCGAATTTGAAGAAGTCACCGGTGAATGTGTCGATCGCGAGATTGCAGACGAAGACACCTGTGGGAAGTGGTTTCGATCCGAACTTCCCCGCCATCGCGTCACCGTCAATGCGTTCATCCTGGATATCTTCGAAGTCACGAATTGGCTGTTTAACAGCTTCACCCGCGCCACCGGGTACAAGACGACCGCTGAACGAGCCGGTACCGGCCATACCTTTGTCGAAAACAAGGGGTGGCAAGACATTCCCGGAGCCCACTGGCGCAAGCCGGACGGCGGCGACTCGGTTCTCGTAGCCAGTCATTGGGAGCATCCAGTCGTTCAGGTAAGCTGGGAGGATGCGGATGCCTATTGTCGATGGGCAGGCAAGCGCCTTCCCACCGAAGCCGAATTTGAGTATGCGGCGCGCGGCGGATCGCAAAGTCGCTATGCCTGGGGCAACGATGATCCAGGGTCTCGTGCAGTGGGGAATGTTGCGGATGAAAGCGTTAAGTTATGGTTCAAAGATATTTTGCGCGGCTATAACGACGGCTATCATCGCACAGCTCCCGTCGGTTCCTTCGAGCCTAACACCTTCGGATTGTATGACATGATCGGCAACGTCGCGGAATGGACGGCAGACTGGTACGATGCCCATGCCTATCGGGCCAATTCCAATCGCGACCTGATAGACCCGCCATCGGGGAAGTTGAAGGTTATTCGGGGGGGATCCTGGCGTGATGCGCCGATCTGGATTAGATCCGCCAGCCGTCTCCGAGAACTGCCCACCTACCGCAATGCGGCGCTCGGCTTCCGGTGCGCCCAGGATGTCACGAAGTAGTCTCTTCTCAACTTGACGCTTCCCAGCAAGACCCTGTATAAACCCAAAAGGTCTGAGGACTGAGCGATGGGACTGAGAGCCAAGTCCTCACTTCTCACGCGTCACTCGCTCACATCTTTTACAACTCAACGCTCAGCACTCATAACTCAACACTTCCAAAGAGGAGGCGCCCGTAGCTCAATGGATAGAGCACCAGACTACGGATCTGGGGGTTACAGGTTCAAGTCCTGTCGGGCGCGCCAGGTCTTCCACTGACTTACGTGGTTTCAATTCGATAACGTCACACTCAGGGTGCGGCTGGGTGTGGATTGCCCCTCAACTTCTGTCATATCCAGCCGGTCCACTAAGCCCCGGTTCCGTTCGGGAACAGGTGGTCGTAGGTATCCATCGTCACTCGTCACTTGGATGGACGCGTGCCCTAGTTGTTCCCGGATGTACTTCGGGTGCGCGTCTTCAGGAGTGACGCAAAAGTGCGCCGGAGATTATGAAAACGGACTTGCCTGATCCCAGCATCCTTGCCTGGCTGAAGTGGCAGAGAAAGCCGAGGATATTGATGTCGAGCGGGTACAAGTTGCAGTTCAACAACCCGAGCAACGGCTGCAGAAAAGCGGCTTAACCCTCAGAAGTGAAAGAAGTCGCCTTCGCAAGACTATCGTCGAACGCGCGCGCAAGACCGGGCATGCCTAGTTTTTCGCCTCGCTCTCCTTTACAAACAGCCAATCGAATACCCAGGAATTAGACGCGGGGCGACCCTCTCGACATGCGCCGACAAAGGGTCGCCGTCGCCTTGGTAGAATAATTGGGAACCTTCCCTTTTCAATCACGTTTTTCCTTCTCTTCTTTGAAGCTTGGCGCCGTCCCGGGAGGTAGCGCGCGTGGTCCGCTGAGACCCAC
>JBQTHT010000208.1:0-5305 GCA_052389595.1 Nitrospiraceae bacterium | reverse complement strand
GTTGATCGAATCCAATCAGGATCGTCTTGCAGGAGTGATCCCGTTCATGAACAAAGGAGAGATTCTCGTCACCGTGAACAAGAAGGTCAGCGCGCTTGATTCAGTGGTCAAGGACGAGGATACCGTGAAGCTCACGCACCAGTCACATCCGACCTATGAAGGCGCCACGTGGCAGAATCCTTAAAGAGGTGTCCCAAATTCCCCGACTGCGTCCTCGCTTCACTCAGCAGAACGGTTGCCGCAGGAGGGTACGTCTCGGGGAATCTGACATGCTGAGGACTTGTTGGATGGCTTCGTGCACGTCTCGCCGCAACTTCTTTCTAACGAGGCTCACCGCTGGATGCGTTGGGCCGCGATCGTTCCCAGTGACGGCCCGCTCGGGTTCCGTCCGACCGATGCGACCGGCGATTATCCTGTCCAACCCGTGGGCGCTGAGGTGACTCAGCATGAATAGGCTGTGGACGAGAAGGCTGCAGGCTGCCAGGAGCATGAGGAACCGATCGACCTAGGAGCGTTTCAATCGCCCGAATTTGTTGAGCATCCTCCACCGTCACCAAGCTCGTCGCCCGCCCGACCATCTTATTCCGAGCCGTCCGACCGATCCGATGCACATAGTCTTCCGCCGTATTGGGGAGATCGTAGTTGATGACGTGCCCGATATTCGCCACATCCAGACCACGGGCTGCAATATCGGTTGCCACGAGGATCCGGTACCGCCCGCGCCGGAAACCTTCCAGCGCCGTGCGTCGCTGCGAGAGTCGGCGATCGCCGTGGAGAATAGCCACCCGATGGCCGACTTGTTCAAGCTTAAGTCCTAGGCGTTCCGCTCGATGCTTAGTGCGGGTGAAGACCAAGACGGATTCCTCCCGGTCATTCAGCAGGGACAATAAGAGAGGTGTTTTGTCTTCAGTCGTGGTGTGGTGAAGCTGGTCGGTCACCCCCTCCGCGGTCGTGGCCGATTTGGCGACCGTTGCGTGCACGGGATTCTTCAAGGAGATACGAGTCAGGTCATGCAGATTGGCCAATGTGGCCGAAAAGAGCAGTGTCTGCCGCTCTTCCGGTAAGGCTTCGAGAATTTGATTCAATTGCGGGGCAAACCCCATCTCGAGCATCCGGTCCGCCTCGTCGAGCACCACGATCCGGAGGTGGGTCAAGTGAATGGTCCCGTTCCACATATGATCGAGTAAACGGCCGGGCGTCGCCACGATAATGTCGGGATGCTGGCGCAATCCGCGTATCTGGGCCTGCATGTCGCTGCCGCCTACGAGAGGAGCGGCAAAGACCCGACGAGATCGGCCGAGTTGATCGACCGTCTCTTGAATCTGAAACGCCAGCTCTCTGGTCGGTACCAAGATCAGTCCTTGAGGATGGCCCTGTGGCCCGTCAGCGAGCCGTTCGATCATCGGAACGACGAAGGCGGCGGTCTTGCCGGTGCCGGTTTGCGCACAGCCCAACACATCGCGACCTTGCAGCACGGCCGGAATCGCCTCTGCTTGAATCGGAGTCGGAATAGTAAAGCCTGCCGTGGTCAAATCCCGTAATAGGGCATTGGATAGACCAAAAGAGGCAAATGAAGAAGCAGCGGACATAGACATAAAAGTATCCCTTTTCTAGTGGGATCGCATGAACACGGTTTCAGAAAACTGAGGGAAGCAGGAGGATTGGGAGGGAATCTGCTCCGAGAGGATCTGAGCGCGATGCGATCGCGGGGCCCGGAGTATGTGCAGTCACCGTCGCCGGACCGTTTCCACAGTGACTGATCACAGCGTACAGGAAGATATTCTCCATGTCAACTCACTAGGTATGAAGCTGGCTTGACCTTGACCGGCTCATCCTTTCTCACCATAATCCAGCCATCATCGGCCACATGCGATTTTTTGATACAGCGACCACGTGATGCTCATCATTGGTGGACCTTTACCTCTCACAGAGGAGTAACACTATGGGAGAGACATCAACGTATTGCAGCGACTGCTATCAGAAGCTCGGGAAAGCGGATGCGCAAATCCAAGCCGCAGAGAAGGAGGGAAAAATCCCAATACCAAGACGGGCACCTGCAGCAAATGCGGTCAGTCGACGGTTGTGATGTATTACGACGCTTGATACCTCGCAGAGCGAGCCATACAAAACAGCTTGGCCTTCTACGACAAAGCGAGAGGCCAATCAGGACGCATGCAGCTGGGTTCCAATCCGGCCATCCTTGTAGTACGTCACTGTCATCCAGACTCCATGCCCTCACGTTCCACCGGCCATAGCGGCGCCGGTGCTCTGTCACCGTTACTTCGAGAATCGACCTGATGCCTTTGCCGGGAGAAGGATAAGAGATCGGATACCATTCAAAAAGGAACAGGCCGTATGCCGGAGCAGATGATTGAACCACACGTATTTGCCGTCCTCGGTTCGACAGGCGATTTGACGCGACGCAAGCTGTTGCCCGCGCTCTATCATTTACGGGATCAGGGAGTTCTGGACCAGCACAATACGCTGATCGTTGGTTCGGCTTTGCCCGAGATGGGTGAGGACGGGTTCCGACTGTGGGCTTACGAAGGGTTGCGGAAAGCGGGTTCGCGCAATGAAAAAGAGTTGCACCTGTGGTGTGAAACCTGCCTCTTCTATCAGACACTTCACCAGGGGAATCCAGAGGACTACGCCGCACTAGCCGGGTACATCCAACGCCTGGAACGAACGCATACCATGCCGGAGAACCGAGTCTTCTACCTCGCGTTACCGCCGGCCGCCGTGCCCGCTGCGGTTGAACGGCTGGGCCAAGCCGGCCTCCTCAAAAGTCATGGCTGGGTCCGCGTCGTGTTCGAAAAGCCATTCGGACACGACTTCCACTCAGCCCAAACCTTGAATACCCTGCTGCATCGCTACCTCGATGAGTCCCAGATCTATCGAATCGATCATTACCTCGGCAAAGAAACG
Source organism: Nitrospiraceae bacterium (assembly GCA_052389595.1). Taxonomy (GTDB): domain Bacteria; phylum Nitrospirota; class Nitrospiria; order Nitrospirales; family Nitrospiraceae; genus JBQTHT01. The sequence goes on along the minus strand of JBQTHT010000208.1, from coordinate 2,380 downwards.
GTACAGAATCTCCTGGCGTTCCGCTTTGCCAACCCGATTTTCGAGTCGCTGTGGAACCGCGAGACGGTCGAGAGCGTCCAAATTACCGTCGCAGAGGATCTCGGCGTCGAGCATCGCGGGGCCTACTACCAACAGGCAGGGGCGCTCCGCGATATGGTCCAGAACCACCTGACCCAACTTATGACGGTCGTTGCGATGGAAGTGCCGGTCTCCTTCGACGCCAGCGCCATCCGGAATGAAAAATTTAAGGTCTTGCAGTCGGTAGCTCCGATTACGTCGCAGGACGTGGTCTTCGGTCAGTACACGTCGTGGCAGATCGCGGACCAGATCATCAAAGGGTATCGCGAGGAGCCAGGCGTGCCGAACGAGTCGACCACGGAAACCTACGTCGCCCTGAAGGCAGAAATCCACAACTGGCGGTGGAAGGGCGTCCCATTTTATCTGAGGACGGGCAAACGCTTTCCGCGCAAACTCACCCAGATCGCCGTGCTCTTTCGCGAAGCGCCCACCCAAGTCTTTCGCTCCCTCGAGCCGGGCAGCATTCCCCCCAACAAGCTATTGATCACATTACAACCCAGCGAGGGGTTTGCGCTCTGTTTTTCCGTGAAAAGTCCCGGGCGGCCGTTCCGACTCACCGACCATGCGCTGCAATTCGCCTACGAGAAGGCTTTCGGGCAGCTTCCGGAAGCCTACGAGACCTTGCTTCGTGATGTGATGATCGGCGATCAAACCCTGTTTGTCAGCGCGGACTTCACAGAAGCGGCCTGGTGTCTCTATGATCCGCTCCTGCAAGGAGACACATCCGTCCACTTCTACACAGCCGGCACTTGGGGACCCCGCGAAGCGGATGAATTGTTGAGACGGAATGGACATGAGTGGCAGCTAGGATGGTAAGGGAAGGAACGCGCACGATAAGGCTGTGCCCGTTCGATACGCGCAGTAGGGGATTCACCAGGTCACCCTCAGGAGAGGGAGACGAGCAGGTCGGAAGAACTCTGAGGGCATCACGGGAGAGTTGGCTGAATGACATGGCTGAAGTGGGGCTCTAGCTTGCGGTAAGCTGTGCCAAGAATGGGATCAGAGGGACGCAAAGATCCTGGGAGGGGGCACACGGATTCTCTTGCGAATGAGAAGGCCGTGAGGAATTTCCTCACGGCCTCTCTGTTCTGTTATTTCAGTTGTGCCCGAACAGAATGGATTACTTGTTAAATCGCACCACGATGGCGCCCATGATGTCGCCTTCTTTGAAGTCCTTCTTTGGACTATCCGGGTGCGCATTGTGGCAGTCCGCACAGGATTTGGTGATTGCGATGTCGGCGGCGAGTCCTTTGAACTGGTTCCCGTCCGCAAAGGTCAGAATCTGTTGGTTTGGATTCTGCGCCAGCTTCTTCAGTGCCTCCGTCTCTGCCGGGGTTTTGGGTAGATTCGCCTTGTAGATCGGCGTCAGTCCGACAAGCCCCAACTCAAAATCCTTCAGCTCCGCCCCGGCCGCCTTCAAGAATTGAGCCGGCAACATCATGGCGTGATCGTCTTTGGCCCAGTTTTCGTTCGGCTTTATCCCGGATTTTTTTGCCTGCTCCACAATGCTTTTTGCGTATACGGTCCGGAAGGCTTTCGCCGTCGCCAGGATATATTTTGCCGTTACTTCTTGCGTCATCTCGGCAGCCATCACGAGGGGAACGGCCATGACGAGGATGATTGCGATGAGGCCGAGTCGCGTCAGTGTTGTGCCCTGCATAGAAACCTCCGGGGTGAAGGGTGAGGATAGGGATCGGCTTTGAGCTACTCCTTTCCTCCCAGGTTGTCAAGGTACAGGTGTGGAAAGCCGAGGAAGCTCGTTTTGAGGGCGGTTTTGTGAGGATGCTGTCGCTGTAATACTCAGGATGAGGAGTGAACAGGGGCAAAGTCCAATAAGACCATCTGGGGGTTCGTGTTGAAAGGCTTTGGGGGTTGCTCTGATGGAGTACGTCGTACACACCAATAGTTGCGCTTCCCTTGTATGCTCTCACCCATCACGTCGCCACCAAGAAAGTCGACGACGTAGGCCTTGGTCGGGTCATCGGACACCGCCGTCTCCGACCAGTAACGCGTGGCGCGTGCGCTAGAGAACGGATGGCCTGTCGGCAAGGCGGGTCGGGCCGCAGTTCCACGAACCGACGGGTCGACCAGACTCATGAGTTCAAAAAACGTGGGTAATCGCCAGCCGCGCCGGCCACCGATTGCCTTGACGGCGCAGTTCATTGCCGCACTGCTCCACGACGTTCCATCGCCACTCGGATATCGTTCCCAAATGAGTTGGGTCTCTTGGTCCAAGACCGCCTCTTCGCCGAGCTCACGCAGGATCTGGAACCGCGAACCGTTGCTGGTCGGGTGGTTCTCA
>JBQTHT010000207.1:0-28698 GCA_052389595.1 Nitrospiraceae bacterium | reverse complement strand
CGGAGTCATAGACCCTCATCCAGTCATTGGTGAGCGACCTTCCGAAAGGGACGGTCACGAGGGCCTTCCCGGACGAATTGAGCACCCGGGCGATTTCACCTACTGCGACCAAGTCCCCGCTCTTCGCGTGGGTATCGCCGTAATGGCCGATGCCGATGTGCTCAATCACCGAAATGGCGAGGACGGCATCGAACGTCCCTTCGGCAAATGGAATCTGCAGGATGTCCCCCCGGACTGCACGAAGTCCCGGGTGCCGATAAGGGTAGGGATTGAAGTCCATGCCCATCACGCGGTAACCGCGCGACGCCAGCGCGATAGGCAAGCGACTGTGACAACATCCAAGATCGAGAATCGCGCCCTGGATCTCGTTGAGATGTTGGAAGACAAACGGATATTCAATGACTCGTTCGGTTGTCACCATCCCCGGCTCAAACACTTGTCGCAGCGCATGCCGCACTATCTCAGAGAGTGAAGCCTTGACTCGTGGAAACCGATCCAACAGACTGACCGCGCCGCGCCACCGGCAGCGATACTGAGGCCGGTAGGTCCCAGCCGGCTCGATGCCGTCTTCTGAGATCCATCTGTTTGAAACCATCAGTGCCTACCGGGGTTTGGTCGCCCACGCGAAATAATAAAACCCGAGCCATTCGGCCAGGAGGGTCCGATCCATCGCTTTCCATAATCGTTGCGTTCGTTCTACCAGAGCGACCTGCGCTTCTCGAAGTCGATCTGAGCGAGACAACAATGGGAGATACGGTGGAACGACCCCTGCGGGGAACACACGCACCTGCCGCAGTCCACACGCAGCGAGCAAGTTGTAAATCTCACGCGAGGTAAACCCTCGTTCGTAGAAAGCCGCGGTCGCTGCGCCGTTCGACCACAGCGTTCGCTTCAATTGTCCGACCCAATCGAGGGATCGAAACAGCGAGAACTTCTTGGGCACAATGTCGGAATAGAACAGGCCGCCGGGCTTCAACACCCGCACCATCTCGTGGACAATCGGCGCCGGATCAGGGAAGTGCTCGAGCAGGCCGGTAGAGAGCACGACATCTACGCTTTCATCTTGGACCGGCAATCCTACCCCATCTCCGACAACAAACTGCCCCGGGGCTTTCGCGCTGGCATAATTGGCGCGGGCCGACTCTAGAGCATTGCGCGAGTAGTCTAAACACATGGTTCCGTATCCTTCTTGCGCGAGCCAGCACGACAGTCGGCCTGACCCCGACCCGACTTCCAGCGTGTGCCCTCCACCGGGCAGGATGGCGCGGAGGTACTCCAGTTTGATTCGATCCAGAACCTGCGTCATGGTTCTGGCCCCAACCGTGGTGTGACCACCGGACCAATAGGTGTCCCAAAACCGTCGATCACGGTCTCTGTCTATATGCGCTTCCATAACATGAACTTGTAATCGGCCGGCGTCCCGATGGTCGCCCACTCTCGCGCGCCACGCACCATCGCTCTGATCACCCCTCCCACTCCCTGCCACCCCGTCACATCCGATTCGTAGACCCGTCGCCAGCGAAATCCCGCTCTTTGAAAAAGACCCGTCCAATAGGATCGCGGCTGCACATTGATATGGGTGGGGTCACGCGTCGCGTTGGGGTGTCGAGGATGACATATCTTGAGGTAGACCTTTCCCTGTGCGGTGAGCACGCGCTGGATCTCTTTCAAGATCGGCAACGGGCGTTCGAGATGTTCGAATAAATCAAGCGCCGTGACCAGATCGAACGTCGCCGAGCGTAACGGGAGCTCCGCTTGCACATTCCCCACCAACACGCGACCACGTGCAGACCGTTCGGTATGTGACGCGGCATACAGGCTGACATCGAGCCCGAGCACATGAGCGACACCCTGTGCCTGGAAGGCCTCAATCAAGTACCCCTTAGCACACCCCAAATCCAGCACATGGGACGGCGCCCCATCGCGACATAGAAACCGTGCCGTTCGTTCCGCCAACGGATAAATCAGCTCCCGCTGATGCGGAGGACTCCATCGCGTCCGTCCCTCAAAATACTCGCGATCGTAAAAGGTTGCCTCCGGCATTAGGCCTCGACCGTCATATGGTCTCTCACCTGTTTCATGATGACCTGCAGTTGCGCGGCGCTGTGATTCCAAGAAAAGCGCTTGCTCTGTTCCAGACCCGCCGCGCTCCTCTCCCCCCAGAACTCCGTGTCGCCGAGAATTCGGCTTATTGCTTCAGCAAGCGCGCGCACATCTTGCGGAGCCACACAGACCCCCGCCTGTCCTACCACCTCGGGTAACGCTCCTGTTGTGGACACGATGACGGGTGTGCCGCAGGCCATGGCGTCAAGCACCGGCAGTCCAAATCCTTCGTAGAGAGAAGGAAATACAAAGAGCTCCGCACTCGCGTAGAGAGCCGGCAGATCCTCGGCCGGCACATAGCCCGTCAACAGGACGTCGTTCTTCACCTTAAGCTGGTTCAAGGCAACCAGCGTCGCTTGGCCCCATTGCCGGCTTCCGACCAACACCAGCTTCACATCGATCTTGCTTTCGTCCCTCACGCGCTGATAGGCCCGCAGCAACGTTGCGATATTCTTGTGCGGGCCGAGGGATCCCACGTAGAGCATATAGGGACCATCGATACCGTATCGTTTGGTGACCTCCTTGATGTGGGTCACGGATGGACGTTGCATCGTTTCACTCAGACCGGGATACACCACGTGCACCATCGCCGGATCGACTCCCATAATCTCTACTAAGTCCTGCTTCGTTCGTTGGGAAATCGCCACCAGCGCCGCAGAGCGTTGGCACAAGCGACTGAGTCGATCGCGAAACGTCCGGTGCTCGGGAAACAGCTCCGGCAGTCTTAATGGGATCAGGTCGTACACGATAGACACGACTCGCCCGTGAGGAATGACGGGCGCCATGAGGCAGGTCGCTACATACAGGTCGAGACTGTTCCAGAAGCGCCGTTGGCTTGGTTCGCACCATTCCAACCGATCCCACAACAAGGGCAGTATTCGATCGGGAGTTCTGACACGAATGACCGGGGCGAGCTCATCGAGCCGCGCCGCGCCTTGATCGTCTGTCCAACTGCGACGCAGCACAAGTCGCCAGTTCGTGCATGGATCGTTCGTAACCAGGGCCCGGATAAGTGGGCCGACATAGTTGCTGATGCCTCCTTGACCAACTAACGGTCCAGCGTCGATACCGACTGTGCTGGCGGCTCGCGTCTCTCCCTGTCCGTCGTTCAACTTTCCGCTCCTCGCTATGCCCGAGCCTGACCGAGCGCGCCGTCCCGAAACCGCCCGAGGAATTTCGCCACATCTCCACTGGTCGCCACACCGGTCATCCACAATGCCGCGGCATAGACTCCCGTTGCCGCCAAGGTAGCCACCAGACCCCCAGCGGGCCACAGCATATACAGTGTCACCGCCCCCAGACCTCCGGTTCCCAGCAGCGCGAGTATCATGCGCGCAGAAAGTCCCATCCCCAAACTTCGTTGCATCATGATTCCACCAACAACGAGCAGCATCACCTCGCAGGCGAGCGTGCTGGCGGCTGCCCCCACTCCCCCCCACCGCGGGATGGTCCACATATTCAAAAGGATATTCAGTCCCAACGCGGCACACAGGGCCTCGACCCACCACTGTTCCTTGCCTCTGGCTTGGAGCGCGATGGCCATCGGAGCGTAGAGCCAGTTCGCCGCTGCGGACCATGCTAGAACGATCAGCATGAGTGTGGCCGATTCAAATTCTCGACCATAGAGAGTCTGCAACAACATACCGGACAGACCACTCAACGCGATCGCAAGCGCGGGCGCAGCGACGGCGAACACCCGCATGACACGATCGAACGTGCCGGACGGACCGGTTCGTGCTTCTTGAACGAGAAACGGAAACAGCGTCCCGGCTGCCGAGGCGCCGAAATTGAGGACCATGTTGATCGGCTTATACGCCGCGCTGTAAAGACCAACGACCGAGGGAGAAGTCATTTGGCCTAACAGGATGAGATCCACTCGCATATACATGCCCTGGACCAGTGCGGCAGCTCCAAATGGAAAGGCTTGGCGCAGCAGCGTCCCGATCCCACAGCGGATTCCATGCTCTGACGGCATGAATGGGGTCGCGAGGTGACGAGCCACCAGGATCGCGACGACAGAGAGCGGGAGCTGCGCCCACAAGAATGAGTCGATGGTGCCCTGCAGCCCTGCGGCAGCCAGCAATGTGAGGGTTCCGCTGACTCCGACGATCAACTCCGACACCGCGAGAAGATCGTATCGTCCACGACCGCCGAGCACCGCAAGATACGGCCAGCTCAAGGCGCCCATGGACAGTTGCGTCGCTGCCAGCCCCACATACAGGAGTGGCACCGGTTGCCGAGGCAGGCCGATGGCGACGAGAAGAACGATGCCGAACACTGCGATCGCAAGCAACACTTGCGCGCGCAGACCGCATCGAAAGATCCCGCCGCTTGCGTCGGGATCCTGCGCGATCGCTCTGGTGATCACCGTGCTGATGCCCAGGTTCGGCAAAAGACCGAGCATTGCCGGAATACCCATGGCGTAGGCATACCGTCCAAGATCCTCGACACCCAAACAGCGTGCGAGGATAATTGAATTGACCAATAGGAGCGTGAATCCGACAAGCCGGCCGGCCAGCAGGATGCTCGTGACACGCGTGAGAGAAATTGGCGTTGTCAGAATTTTGGCCACAACACGACCTCGAAGATCCTTCTCGGCACGCAAGTCATGCTGCACCGACTTCCGGGAGTGCCGGCCCGCGTGAGGAGATTGGCGCGATCCCTCTCTTGTCCCGATAACCGGTCGAGGGATGGGGCGCCTGTTCCGGTGAGTGGACAGGAGACAGCAGCATGAGACCCCTCACGATCAATCCGGCGTACAGCCAGAAGGGTTCCATGATCCGAACGATGATAAATGTATTGGATCCCACGGCATGCGCCAGGAGCGCGACGAACCCTATAAGAAATCCTACCGTGATGGCTTGCATATAGGGATCTTGAAATTGTCGAACCCCTGCCAACCCGGTGCGAAAGATCGCCCAGAGGAGTGCTGTAAATGCACAGACTCCTAACAGGCCTGCTTCCGTCAGTACCCGAGGATACATGGCGTCCATGAACGGTCCTCCCGTCACCCCCTGTCCCCACAGAGGAGATTTCTTCCAGATCTCAAATGAGTCATGCCAGGATCGAAGCCGATCGGAGGTCGACGTATCGACGCGCAGCTTGCCGACATGAATCTGTCCTTCCTCTTGCGCCTGTGTGAAAGTATGCAACATCCGGTCGGTCACGGCTTTGGGCACGATAAAGGGAATCATCGTAAGGCCCAGCAGCACGACGGCCACCAGCAACGGGCTGCGACGTCTGGTCACAAACAAGACCCCCAGCAGCACGATGCCCATGGCTAGAAAAGAGGCGCGGGAAAGGGTGGCTTGTAGCGCGATCCCACAGATACCGAGAAATATCAGAACCGGCCATTTTCGGCTGACAGCGCCGGACGTCACGACCATACCCGACAGGATCGCCATCATAAAAACCAAATACCCGCCGAGCGTATTCGGTTCCCCCTCTTGCCCTTCGAACGGAGCCGAGACACGGACTCCGCTCGGAATTTGAGAAATGGCGTATAAAGCCACCAACAGGCAGGTCACCAGGCTGGCGGTCACAAGATGCTTGATCTGCTTCTCCGTCTTCACGAGGTTGACGGTCATGAAGTATAGGAAAAAATATTCGTAATATTTGAGGAGGAAAAAGAATCCGCCGGTCGGACGGACGCGGCCGCTGAGAATGCCCATGAGGGTGGCCAGCAGACAGGCGCCGATATAGAAAATGATCGGGCGATTCAATGGAGTGTACACATAGGCCGTCTCTTGTTTTGAGACCGCGACGCGCGCGAGCCATGCCAATCCAACGAGGAGCAACAGCATATCGTCGAACCGCAATGTGACCCCACGCCCCAAGGTAGCGCCACTGCCCATCCCGCCGACTAGAAACTCAGGGCCCAGGAGCATGGAAAACACGAGAATGTAGAGTCCGGCCAACGGGGACAAGAATGCGATCACCAGCGGGATGGCGCCGACCAGAAGAGTCAGACTGATAGAAGGTTTAGTGAAGGCGACGACCAGGGACAGCGCGACGGCTAAGACGATCGCAATCGCAAGGACTGGCCACTGGGGTGTGACACCGGGTGCTCTCACGATCGCTTGCAGGCTCCTGAACACTTCTCGGCCATACCCTCATGTGATTCGAAACCTTCGCGAAGCGCTCTCTGCCATCATCGGGACTTAGCGATATTCATAGCGATAGATGCCGGCCTCGGGCGTGATTTCGGATCTCACATTCGTGAGGACGACTCCCATGATATTCGCTTGCGCATGATCCAGCAGGAACTTCGCCCGCTTGAGCGCATTACGGCCGATCCGACCAACTTGATAGACGAGAATCGTGCCGTCCACGCGCGAACTCATCGCCACGGCATCCGTAACCGGCAGAATAGGCGGCGTGTCAAAGAGCACGATGTCGTAGGCCTCGTGCATCTCGCCGATCAGAACCTTAATCTTATTGAGATTCATACATTCGCTGGGGTTGCCTGACGAGAAACCGCTGGTTAGCACCGACAAATTATCGAGCCCCGGGCTATTCATCACACGATCGACCCCCAAGGTCCCCAGCATGAGATCTGTGGCGGTGCGAACGGATTGCTGCCACGGTAAGTGTCCGAGCAGCGCATCCGCGAGACCTGATTCGCGGTCGAGGCCTAAGCGTTGGTGGACGATGGGTCGGCGCAAATCGGCGTCCACCAGTAATACACGTTGTCCTTCTTGAGCGAGTGTGATGGCAAGATTGATCACGCATGTGCTTTTCCCCTCACCCAGGCCGGCGCTGGTAAACAAAATCGACTTCACCCGCCGGTCCATGCTGGCGAATTGGATATTGGTGCGAAGGGAGCGCAAACTTTCGGAGAGCACGGACTTGGGATCAACGAGACAAATGAGTTTGGAAAAGCTTTCCACGGTCGCGGAGCTGGCGTTCGGGGAGAGAGCCGCTTTCGCCGTCTCCTGGAGTTCCTTGTCGTCAAACTGAGGAATGACCCCCAGCACGGGCGCCTTGAGGAACTCCTCCACTCCTTCGATGGTGCCGATGGACGTATCGAACGATTCGCGCGCAAACGCTAAGACGACACCCAAAAAAACCCCCATCAGCGATCCCACCATGAGATTCAGCTCCGTGTTGGGCGCATTGATCGGGAAGGTCGGCACGACGGCCGGCGTAATGATCGTCACTTCTTCGATCTGTTCGGCGCTTTTGATGAGCAGTTCTTGGTGTTTGATCTTCAGCGTCGCATACAGATCCGAATTGACTTTGACATCCCGTTCGAGACGTGTCATCTCGATGGCCGCCCTGGGGAACCCCAAGTACCGCTCCCGGTAACGATCGATCTGTTCTTTCAATGCGATCTCTCGGTCGGCCAAGGTCTTCTGCTTGGAGGTCAACTCGCGCACCATTTCGGCCTTGACATTGTTGATCTTGCGATTGAGTTCTTTCACCACGGGATGTTCAGGCGTATAGTTGATTAAGAGGGTCGATCGTTCCTGCACGAGATCCAGCAACTTAGTGTTCAACACCGACAGCAATGCCGTCGGCTCTTCGGTGAAAATGCGCTCGTTTTTGCCATCCGGTGACACATTCGGTTTGCTCAGGGCCAGGATCTGCCTGGCCGCTTCGTCTTTTCGCCGACGCACGGCATTGTGATCTTCTTCGAGCTTACTGAACATTTCCAACGCCGCTTTGGCCTCATCGGCCAGAAAGACCTGACCCTCCCGCTCCTTGAAGGCGCGGAGGGCTTCCTCTGACTTCCTTAACTGTGACTCCAGATTCGCCAACTGCTCTTCGACAAATCGCCGCCCTTCCGTCACCATCCGGTTTCGCGCCGTGATATTTTCGATTCGATACGAATTGGCCACCGCATTCGCCATTTTCTCGGCTAACTCAGGGGCGTCGCTGGTGGCTGTAATCCTGATGATATTGGTGTCCGTCTCCCGTGTCGTTCGAATCTGTTGGCCTAATTCATAGATGGCATTCAAATAAGGGGCTGAGCGGCGCGCGTCCGTTGTCTCCGCCTGCACAAGGTTCAGCTCCTGCGCCACCCGTTCCATCACGGGAAAACTGCGAATGAATTCTGTTTGCGTGCTGAGGTCGTTTCCATTCGAGAGGGTCAATGTTTCCAACAACTGCTGCGCCACAGTGCTGGTTCGGTCGAACTTGACCCGCGCTGCTGCTTCGTAGAGCGGCATCGGCTTCAAGAACTGAGAGAACGCAAAGGTGAACCCAACAACTAACGCCGCCGCCAGCACGATAAGATATTTCCGCTTCTTGATGATCAGCCAATAATCAATGATGTCGAGTTCGTATTGCGCCATGGTCAGAACCCATTCTCCAGAGAGGCGGTGCCCATTACTTGAGGACCGCTCCAGGAAAGAACGCGGGGATAATAAAGGCCGGATAGAACGGCGTAATGGCCACCTGCACAATCGGCATCAGTTTCTTGGCGGCCTCCATGCCATCGCCGAGGTGTTCACGCGGGATGAAAATGACATCGTTTTCTTCCAGGGCTAGATTTCGAGTGAAATCTCCGTAGGTGTACAACCTGGCCAAATCGGCCGTGTAAATATCAGGGTGCACGAGACTTCCACGAATTACCCGAATCTCTTCCAGCAGCGCGGTCTCGTTGTAATTATCGGCCAATGCCACCGCCTGCAAAACCGTCATGTTGCGAGACAGCGGATACATCCCCGGTTTCTTGACATCGCCGAACACAAAGACGCGTTTCACTCGCAACGCTTTCTTCTTCAATTGGACCTGGACTCGAGGATCACGCATGTATGGCGCCATCTTCTCCTGAATGCGGGCCTCGGCCTGAGCAGCCGTTACTCCTCCCACCTCCACCTCCACGAAAGATAAGGTGACCTTCCCTGACTCCCGAACAACGCTGGTAAACTTTTCTTCTCCTGCTCCCCGCCGGATCAGAACCTCCAATGTGTCGCCCTCCTCAATACGAGTGTCGGGATTCGCCACGGTTTCATCCGCGTAGACATCGCCTTTGGGAAGAGCAGGAAACGGGGTATTGGAAGGCGTCAGCGCCGTGGATGGCAAGGAAGACTGGGCCGGATTGCGACATGCGAGCGGCGCCGTTGCAATCACCACGGTCAGCAGTGCCTGCAAGGCCTGGAAAACCAGACCCCGATGGAAGGTGATCATCGAGTCACCACAGTGAATTCCTCGAGTTGTAGCACTTCAACAATATGCACCTGCGTAGACCTACTCAGATCCACGCTGTCGGGCGATGCCCGTCTCTCCACGTCGACCGGTTGGTCCATGGAGAGAATCGGCTTGAAGGGATTCTGACGATTCAGTTGTGTCACGATGCCGACTTCCCCCGTATTGAGCCGCACTCTGGTGCCCAACGGGTACATGGATAACTGTTCGACCAGCGCTTTCAGCAGCACCTGCGCAAACGCGTCTTTCTGAGAGGTCAACAATTCTCTCAGCGCGTGATGCGGCAGCCGTGCAGCGTGATACGGCCTTGGGCTGATGAGCGCATCGAACACATCGGCAAGCCCGATAATCTGGGCATACTCCTGTATTTCTGTGCCTTTCAATTTCCTGGGATAGCCCTGACCGCTCCAGCGCTCATGCTCCTGGAAGGCGACCTCTGCCAGCCAGTCATATTCTTTTCCCAAGCTCATCAAGATATGCCGCCCCTGCTGTGGGTGCTGTTCCACGGCGGCCCGCTCTGCAGTGGTCAACGGCTCCGACTTCCCCACCACCGATTCTGAAAGGAGAAACATCCCGACATCATGCAGCAGCCCCGCCAGAGCCAGTCGCTCAAGGTCCATTGCCTGGTATCCGAGTCCAAGCCCCATCTTCGTCGCAATGATAGAAACATTCACCGCGTTGGTGATGACCGAGGGCCCCTTCCGGTGTGATAACGCTCGGATAAGGAGTGTGTCATCTTGACGCAGGGATTTGACCATGCCTGCCGCAACTTGAACGAGATCGTCGGCTGGCACGGAAGCTTGCTGTCGGATTCGTACGGCCAGGCGGCTCAGTTCTTCGTCTGCAAGTCGGTACCAGTCGGGTAACTTGGCCTGACCCGCTGTTTCCGGTGGGTGCTGATGATCAATTCTCGACTGAAAGGACGCGACAGTGGACACTGGTCTCATACCGGCAGATGGGAGCATGCTGTGCTGATCACGTACGATATCTGAGAGGCGAGTCACGATGGTTCCCACTCCTGCGCGAGCCGACCGGACGTTAGGACCGCCGGCCCACTACTCGTTTAATCTCAGGCGGTTTCTCCTCGGTTTTCCTGAACTCCCGCTCCAACATCGCTCGAATGAACCCGCTGGTGGTATAGCCCTGAAGCTTCAACTCATCCAGTTGAAGCTTCAACTCTTCCGGCAGTTGAATCACAATACGGACAAATTTCGGCATACATCACTCCGCCGGTGAAACAGTATGTGCCAAGCTGTCACCAACGTGTGCACATGCTATGCCTTGCTATCACTTGCATCATTGTCTTAAAAACCAATGACTTGCGATGATTCAATTAAACAGATAGCTGGTAAGCGACGAACAAATATTTGTCGCGTGTTCACGTTTGTATCCCGTAAGGGAAAGGGCTATTGCGGTCGCGAGAAATATCGGATGGCTTGTGGGAAGAATGAGGGAAAGAGAGGGAGAGAATCGTTACCCGACGACCCATTGCTGCCAGAGGCGAGTAAGATTAGCCATCTCACCAGACCACATGGCTGCACTGCGAGGGACAGGAAGCAGCTTCCACTCCTTCGCGGTGTGAATCAGGAAATCAGAGGTAGATAGGGAAGCGGTGATCCACACTGCTCCATCCCGATCAGTCCTCAGCAACCGGATGCCAAGCGACTGATAGGCATCCAACACGAGCGGTGCGGGATGGCCATAGGAATTATGCCGTCCGGCTGAAATCACGGCAATACCCGGCCGGGTCTGCTCGATCCAAGGAAGATACAGCGAACTGCGCGCTCCATGATGCGGCACTTTTACTACCTGCGCGGGATCATCTTTGGATTGAACAAGGCGAGCCAGCGCTTCTCTTTCGACATCGCCGGTAAACAGAACCGCCACGACCCCGCAATCCAGGCGGGTGACCACAGAATGATTGTTGATGTGACTCCCGCTCGTACGGCGACCTATCTCGCCGGCGGACTGCGCCTCAATCATGGGATTCACGCTTGTCATGCGGCAAGGTCCAGAGATGATGCTCTCGTGCCTCCGAACGGCGATATCCTCAACAAGGCTTTGCTTGGCCAAGGCCTGTTGAAGCCGGTGAAAGAATGGTTCATCGCGCGTCTGGCCGTTTCCCCAGTAGCGGCCGACGGGAAAATGCTCCACGATCCATGCCAATCCTCCCACATGGTCGAGTTGTGGATGCGTTCCAATCACGTGGTCGAGCCGACGAATGCCGCGATTCCACAGATAGGGCGCGACGACACCGCGCCCCATGTCGAACCGATCATAGGCAGCCCCGCCGTCGATCAAGACTGTTTGTCCATCTGGCAATTCAATGACCGATGCATCCCCCTGCCCGACATCTAGAAAGGTGATCCGAACGGTGTTGTCTTCCAATCGATCTGGCGGAGACCACATCCACCACCCGATGAGCAAGGACAAGGCAAGATATGCGAGGAAACGCAGGTCTTTTCGTGTCCTTGGCCACGTAGCCAGATACAGCATGGCAAAAAATATTCCGACCGCCGGCACAGCCGGTGTCGCAACATGCCATTCGGCTTTCGGTACGAGAGCGAAGGCGCGCACGACCCGTATCAACAGGTCCAAAACCTGTTGATTGACCGGGCCCGCCGGTAGGCCATCTCCTCCGACCAGCAAAAGCCACACCGCAGAAAGAAGCCCTATAGGTACGGTGACCAAGCCGACAATCGGCACCACGATAATGTTGGCGAATAATCCCATCCAGGCCACTTGATGAAAATAGTACGCAACCAATGGAAGTGTGGCGAGTGACACCACGACGGTCATACGCAGGCTGTCGATTCCCCATCCGATTCCCTTGGTGATAAGCGAGGAAGGCGGCTGGAGTGAAGTATCTTCTTCGTCCTGACGCTTCCATCGAAAAGTCAGGGCAATGGCCAATACGGACAGAAACGACAATTGGAATGAGATGTCAAACAACGCGCGAGGATCCTGCAAGACGATCAAGAGCGCAGCGAACGCCAACGGACTGAGCAATTGCTTTTCGTGACCAAGCCAGACGGCGACAAGGAACAGCATGATCATCACAAGAGACCGCATCGTGGCCACTTCGGCTCCCGCAAGTAACGCATAAAAGGTGACGGGGACCGTCGTAAGCACGGCGGCCATACGGCTTGGTGTCATCCGTCGCGAGAGACGCAATAGCGCCGGCGCTGGAAGGCACAAACAACCTCTCCGTATGAAAAAGAAAACGAGGAATGCAATCAACCCGAGATGGGACCCCGAGATTGATAATATATGCACCGTTCCGGTCGCCATAAAATCGTCGCGGATCTCGGGTGTCAGATACCCTCGTTCTCCCGTTGTCATTCCGAGATATACCCCTAACGCCGGCTGGGTAAGGGTCTTAACCGCCGACTCCCGGATATGTTCACGCCAACTATCAATGCGGTGCCATAGAACCCAGCCCGCTCGGTTGGCGCCGGATCGCAAAAGATGGACTGCGTGCTGTCCTGTGACAGACGCTACCGCATCTATCCCTTGACGTTCCAGATAAGCCGCATAGTCAAATCCCCAGGGATTCACCGTGCCACTCGGCGGGCGAAGTCGCGATGTGAACTGAATTCTGTCGCCTCGCCTGAAGACCTCATCGGGGCTGCGCCATACGACTCGGATGCGACCGATCCCTGAAATGACATCATTGACCTGCACCTCGGAAAGGACCATGACCATGCGGTCGGGGGACGACTGGATTGGTTCGACTATCGTGCCAACGACTTGGACCGGCGTCCGGCCGGCCTCGTCAGGAAGTGCGGGACGACTAGTAGCCGCGAGGAAAAGTGTCCAGTACAGAATGCCCGCAAGTAGGCTCATGTAGAACCAGGGGCCACGCACAGGATGAGGTCGGCGCTTTTCCAGCCCCGTCAACAGGACGGCACAGAGACCGGCCACTGCAAAAGTCAGAATGGGAAACAACGGCAGGTAAGAACCGAGTAGGAGGCCGGTCAAAAACCAAGCAGTGAGCCCGGGCAGCATCAGCCGCCGTCACAGAGAGAAATGATCATCCCAAACACGTTCGAACCGCTTGCGCGACATGATCGGCGACTTCCCGGATCACAGAATCCTGTTCGCCTTCGACCATGATTCTGAGCAGGGATTCGGTCCCAGAATATCGGACCACGACGCGTCCGCTTCCATTCAATCGCGTTTCACCCACATGGATCGCCTGCTGGATTTCCGGCACTGCAGCTAAATCGGGTTTCTGCGTGACCGTAACGTTGAGCAAGATCTGGGGCACAGCCGCCATTGCGCGCTTGAGTTTGGATAAGGGCTGCCCGGTTCGTTTCATCAGTGACAGCACTTGGAGCGCGGAAATGAGTCCGTCACCGGTGGTATTGTGATCCAGGAAGATAAAGTGCCCCGACTGTTCTCCCCCAAAATTATAGCCATCAGCCAGCATGCGTTCCAAGAGATAGCGGTCGCCGACCGGAGTGCGAACCAAGGTAATGCCGGCCTGAGACATGGCAAGCTCCAATCCAAAATTGCTCATAACCGTGCCGACGACCGTGCGCTTCGCCAATTGTCCATGAGCGTCCAAGTCCAACGCCAAGGCCGCCATCACATGATCGCCATCGACCACCTGTCCTTCTTCGCACACGAACATGGCTCGATCCGCATCTCCATCCAGCGCAATTCCGATGTTGGCCTGACATTGGCGCACCGCAGCCTGCAACAGTTCCGGGTGGACGGCGCCACATCCGGCGTTGATATTCATACCGTCGGGTTTATTTCCTATGACTTCGACCGCGGCTCCTAATTCGCGCAACACGGTGGGCGCAACTTTATACGCGGCTCCATGCGCGCAATCGACTACGAGCTTGAGCCCTTGAAAATCCAGATCTCGGGGGAGGGACCGTTTGACGAACTCAATGTAACGTCCCTCTGCGTCGTCGATCCTGAACGCTTTTCCTACGGCATCGGCGGTGGGCCGTAAATGGCCGATCTCGTCCGACAGGACCAATTGTTCAATTCTCGATTCGAACTCATCAGGCAGCTTGAATCCATCATTGGAAAAAAACTTGATGCCGTTGTCCTGATAGGGATTGTGGGATGCGGAGATGACCACCCCCGCGTCGGCCCGCAAACTTCTGGTCAAAAACGCGATGGCAGGGGTCGGCATGGGGCCGACCAGTAAGACATCCACTCCCATCGAGCAAATGCCGGAGGTGAGCGCGGACTCCAGCATGTATCCGGACAACCGAGTATCTTTGCCGATCACGACTTGATGTCGCCCGGCTCGGCGCGTGAACAGATGCGCCGCTGCACGGCCGAGCTGCATCGCGGTCTCGCTGGGCATCGGCTCAAGGTTGGCGACGCCGCGAACACCGTCTGTCCCGAATAATTTACGCACGCGTGACAATCCTTATCTTTTAGAAGAGCGCTGCACGGCAGCGACAACGTTTACCACATCCCGCATTGCCGGCACATCATGGACTCGGATCAAGGCCGCACCCCGTTCAACAGCCAATGCCACCGCTGCCGCTGTGCCGAAGAGCCGTTCCTGCACCGGACGATCAGTCACTCTCCCGATAAAAGCTTTTCTGGAGACACCGACCAATATCGGGCGCCCGAACGTCGTGAGTTGTTTGAGTTGAGCCAGCAATGTCAGATTGTGATCTAGGAGCTTACCAAATCCGAACCCTGGGTCAAGCATGATTTGTCTCAAAGCAATTCCTGCTTGCAGCGCGAAATCAATTCGTTCTGCGAAGAACCTCTTGACGTCTTCCATGACGTCGACATACGCCGGCGCCTCCTGCATCGTCTGCGGTGTCCCTTGCATATGCATCAGAACGATACCAGCTTCCGCATCAGCGACGACTCTGGCCATATCCGGATCACCTCGAAGCGCGCTGATGTCGTTGATCATGACTGCGCCGGCTTCCAACGCCCGGCGAGCCACCGAGGCCCTCGTCGTATCCACGGCGATCGGCACAGAGACAGCCCGACAGACGGATTGGACCACCGGAATCACGCGGCGAAGTTCTTCCGATTCATCAATGGGAATTGCACCGGGCCGCGAGGACTCACCTCCGATATCCAGAAGGTCTGCTCCTGACTTTACCATCTCGACTGCATGAGCCGTGGCTGCGCCGGGATCGAGAAAACGTCCCCCGTCAAAGAAGGAGTCCGGAGTGACGTTTAAGATTCCGACAAGAAGCGGACCGCTATCCCATCGAATGACCCGATCCTTGGCATGGATGACCTTTTCGTCAAGGCAGGTAGGCGACTGCGACATGGTCGAAGAATGTTTCCAGGACATCGAACCGGAATCCTCGAACCCCGGTTCACGAAGCAGAAATGCGTCCTTAGGCGGGCACCGTCTGGGAAGCCGAAGCTTGGAAAATAATCTGATCGATCTCAAGCGCATCGAGGACTTCCCTTTCCAATAAGGCTTCCGCCAACGCTCTGAGAGTCGTCATATGTTCGGTCAGCAATCGTTTCGCTCGGTCGTAATTCTCGGTCACTAAACGCTTCACTTCGACATCGATTTCCAACGCAACCTGTTCGCTGAAATCTCGTCGAGTCGCGATCTCTCGTCCCAGAAAAATTTCTTCGTCCTTTTTCCCGAACGTGAGCGGTCCCAATTTCTCACTCATCCCCCACTCACACACCATTTTTCTGGCCAGGTCCGTCGCCCGTTCCAGATCGTTACCGGCCCCTGTGGTGATGTGGTGCAATACCAACTCTTCGGCCACTCGACCACCCATTAGAATGGCCAAGGTGTCGTATAAAAAGTCCTTCGAATAGTTGTGCCGGTCATCGGTAGGCAATTGCATGGTCACGCCCAAGGCGCGGCCCCGAGGGATGATCGTGACTTTGTGAACCGGATCGGTGCCCGGCAATAACTTCGCCATCAGCGCATGGCCGGATTCATGATAGGCCGTGATCCGCTTTTCTTCATCTGTTAAGATGAGGCTCTTCCGCTCCGCCCCCATGAGAACCTTATCCTTCGCCATTTCAAAGTCGATGAGTTCGACTTCTTTCTTGTCTTGCCGGGCTGCCCACAGGGCGGCTTCGTTGACCAGATTCTCCAAATCCGCCCCGGAGAACCCCGGCGTTCCGCGAGCGATCTTTTCCAGCGCAACATCAGGAGCAATCGGAACTTTCTTCGTGTGTACCTTTAGAATCTCGGAGCGACCCCTCAGGTCTGGTCGATGCACCACAACTTGTCGATCAAACCGCCCCGGACGAAGCAACGCAGGATCAAGAACATCCGGCCGATTCGTGGCGGCAATCAAAATGACGCCTTCTGTCGTATCAAACCCGTCCATCTCAACCAACAATTGGTTGAGCGTCTGTTCCCGCTCGTCATGCCCTCCGCCCAAGCCGGCCCCCCGAAGCCGCCCGACCGCGTCGATCTCATCAATAAAAATGATACAAGGCGCGTGCTTCTTACCCTGCTCGAACAGATCGCGGACACGCGACGCGCCGACCCCAACGAACATTTCCACGAAATCGGAGCCGCTGATGCTGAAAAACGGGACACCCGCTTCGCCGGCAATGGCCTTGGCCAACAAGGTCTTCCCAGTTCCGGGCGGCCCGACGATGAGCACTCCTTTGGGAATTCGACCGCCCAATTTCTGGAATTTCCGAGGGTCTTTCAGAAACTCGATAATCTCCAACACCTCTTCCTTGGCTTCGTCGATACCGGCGACGTCAGAAAAGGTGACTTTCTTGCGTTCTTCCGTCAGCATACGGGCTCGGCTCTTGCCGAACGACAGCGCCTTGTTGCCCCCGATCTGCATCTGGCGCATCAGGAAGAACCAGAGTCCTAAAAACAGGATGAAGGGTCCCCATGTGACTAAGAACGTGATGTACCACGGACTTTCGTCCGGTGGCCTCGCCTCGATCTGCACATTTTTTTCACGAAAGAGCTTGACCATCTCCGGGTATTCGACGGAGTAGGTCCGAATGCGGGTACCGTCCTTGAGGATCGCGCTGATGTGATTGGCTTTGATGATGACTTTTGTGACCTCTCCCTTATCAAGCTGCGCCATGAATTCGCTAAAAATCACTTCATCTTCTGGAGCATGCGTTGGGACACTGAAGAGGTTAAACAGTAGGATCATGAACAGGCCGACCACGACCCAAAAAAGCAAATTCTTGACCCGTGAATTCATCCCGATCTCCTCTTGATCACGTCAGACCCTGGTGGGAACAGACTTGACAGATGGTAACACAGAGTCAGGGAACGTGACAACACCGCGGCAGAACTCTCACTCAGGTTCATCTACCTTGTCCAACACCGCGAGGTACGGCAGGTTTCGATAGTTTTGCTGATAATCCAGTCCATAACCGACCACATAGTGGTTGGGAATTTGGAAGCCTACATAATCAACCGACACGGCAACCTTCCGGCGTTCCGGCTTGCTGAGGAGCGTGCACACTTTGACGGACCGCGGTTTCCGTTTTGCCAACGTCTTGATCAAATATTGAACAGTCAGACCGGAATCGACGATGTCTTCGACCAGGAGTACGTCTTTGTTTCGGATATCTTCGGTCAAGTCCGTAACCATTTTCACTTTTCCGGATGTCTTGGCTTTTGCGCCGTAGCTGGTCACGACGAGGAAGTCGACGCGCATGGGAATCCGAATAGCGCGAGCAAGATCCGCATAAAAAGCATAAGCGCCCTTTAGAATACCCACCAGAATCAAATCCTTGTTGGCATAGTCGTTCGCAATCTGGCGGCCCAGTTCCTTGATACGCGCCCGCATTTCTTCCTGAGTGACGATCGGGCGACCGAAGATGCGCTCCATGCTACTAATCCTTTCCTCCTTCATCTACATCGTTCGTGATCGTGGCCACGAGATATCGACGCGTAGACGGTCGAGGAGCAAATCTCTGGTCTACCCGATACCCGCCCACCCACAGAATGCCCTCCGGCGCGGTCAGCAGCGGCACCCGCTGCCGTTGGCTACGCGGCAGCTTCACATCCGTAAAGTAATCCTGTAATTTCTTTCTTCGACCTTTCATTCCAAGGGGCTGAAAAGTATCGCCCGGTCTCCATTGCCGAAGCGACAACCGAAGTGTGAACCGATCGGCATCGAAGAAAGCCGTCTGTTTCGTGGCAATATTCGATAATAGGCCTTTTACCGAAGACGCCTCGAGCAGTGAGACTTCAACCCGTTGTTCGGTCCAAGGCCAAGACACGCTGGAGGGAATAGATAGGGACAGTTCTCCTGATGTCTCCGGAGATCGAACCATTGATTGAACCACTACGCCGTGAGACTTGGGAGTTGGGCCGCGACGGAATCGGATTCGATCGAACTCCCGAACAACCTGCAACCCCCGCAGGCTCATCCGATTCCCTGACCGTCCTAACACGACCCGCTCAAGAATGCCGGCGACCGTCCGGAAGCTGGGGGCCATGTGTGTTTCATGAATCAATTGCGCCACGGCGCGAATCATCCGCCGCTGGAGCGCCAGAGGCAACGCGAGCAAGGCGCTTCGGCGAACGATCACGTCCCCGTCCTCCCGTTCCGTTACCCTGACCCAGTGCTCTCTCACGCACTGCTGCAGATATTCCTCGTCTGCCCGCAACGTCTCGGCTTGACGACACAGAATCGATACCACCTCAGGCGACAATCGTTTCGCAACCGGCAACAGCTCACTTCGAACTCGGTTGCGACAGTACATGGGCGTGGCGTTACTGGAATCCAATCTGAACTCTAATTGCCTCGCGGCCAGGTAGGAAAGAATGCCGGCTCGGTCGACATCGAGAAGCGGACGAACAAACAGACCCTCCCGGACATAGGGAATACCTGAGAGTCCGCTGAGGCCGGTCCCTCGTAACATGCGTAGAAGCACTGTTTCCGCCTGGTCATCCATCGTATGCCCCAACGCCACTTTGTGGGCGCCGAGCTCTGAATAGAGGCGCCGCATCTTCTCGTACCGCACCTCCCGGGCTCGTTCCTGGAGAGAACCTCCCAGCCGACTGCTTCCGCAACTGCCGAGACGGACCCGCTGGATCGTCAGCGGCACGTTCAGTCGTTCACAGAGTTGCGTCACAAACTGAGCGTCCTCCTCCGATTCCGCTCCGCGCAGGCCGTAATTGAAATGGATGGTCGACAGCGAGAGGTTCCAGTCCGGCGCCAGCTCATGCAGAAGCGACAGCAAGGCGACAGAGTCCGGCCCTCCGGAAACCGCCACGAGAAGACGATCTCCTGCTTGGAATAAATTCCTCGCGCGAACGGTGTCGACCATCCGACGAAGGAGCGCCGGCCATGCTTTTTCGATGGATACCTGGGAATAGACCGAAGACATCATTCACACATCCAGCACAGCTTGCGCCGCACCGCGAAGGCTGGCTCGCGCCTGGCTCACATCCAAATCGATACGAGCCGAAAGTTCCTCGGCCGAGGCAAACGTTTGATCTCCCCTCAGTCGTTCCACGAACTGGACGATGATCGTTTCCCCATAAAGCTCGATCTGCTGATCCAAAAAATATACCTCCAGCAAGCGCTCAGTTTGACCAAAGGTCGGTCTGGTCCCAATGTACGCGACGGACTCAAACGATTGTCCATTTACAACCGTCCTCGTCGCATAGACACCGTCGGATGGGATGACTCGATCGGGCGGGAGCCGAAGATTGGCCGTAGGCCATCCGATCGTGCGCCCTCGACGGTCACCGCAGACCACCGTCCCTGTCAGTGAATAGGGGCGCCCCAGAAACCGCCCAGCCTTCTGCATCTCACCGGCCTGCACCAACTGACGGATATGCGTCGAGCTGACGACGACGCCGTCCACTCGAAATGGCCGGACGGGATGCACCCGGAAGTCGAGCCGGTTCCCCATTCGTTGAAGGTCGGCGATGGTTCCCGCACGACCTTTTCCGAACTTGAAATGCTCGCCGACATACAGATCCTTCACGCCAATACCCTCTTTTAGCACCTGCGTGACAAACTGGTCCGCAGGCAAACTCGCGAATGCGGTATTGAATTCGAGAAAAAGGACTTCCTGAATTCCCGCCTCCTCAAAACAGTGTAGTTTCTGATCGCCCGACGTGAGAAAACGCAATTCGACGTGCGGAGCCAGAACACGAACAGGATGAGGGTCGAAGGTCAGCACCATTGCGGTACCGTTCATCTGATGCGCCGTCTCGACCACCATCTGCAGCAAGGCGCGATGGCCGCGATGTTGACCATCAAAATTGCCGATCGTCACAACTGGGTGGATCGCTTTAGCGTACGTTTCTAATCCACGGGTAACCTTCATGCGTGTCATCCATGAAGCAGTTTCGCCGCGTCTTTCGCAAAGTACGTGAGGATCACGTCCGCCCCCGCCCGCTTGATCGCAACCAACGATTCGGTCATCGCTCGTGACTCGTCCAACCATCCCGCACGAGCGGCGGCCTTGATCATGCTGTATTCGCCGCTGACCTGATAGGCGGCAATAGGGAGTAGAAATTTGGCTCGCGCCGCCGCAATTACATCAAGATAGGGTAAGGCCGGTTTGACCATGACGATATCGGCGCCTTCAGCCACGTCCAGATCGATCTCCCGTAGAGCTTCCCGTTGATTCGCCGGGTCCATCTGATAAGACTGGCGATCGCCGAATTTCGGGCTTGACGCGGCCGCATCCCGAAAGGGCGCATAGAAGCACGACGCAAATTTCGCCGCATAGGCCATGATAGGAACCGATGAAAACCCGGCGCTATCGAGTTCACCGCGTATGGCAACCACGCGCCCATCCATCATGTCCGACGGAGCCACCATGTCGGCGCCGGCTTCGGCATGCGTGCGCGCCATCGTGCGCAAACAATCCAACGTCTCGTCATTGAGGATCTGCCCGTCTCGGACAATGCCGCAATGGCCGTGCGTGGTGTATTCATCGATGCACACATCCGTGACGACAAGAAGATCCGGCACTTGGTCTTTGAGAGCCCGAATGGCTTGCTGAACGATGCCGTTCGGATCATATCCGGAGCTGCCCCGCTCATCTTTCTTGTCTGGAATACCAAAAAGAATCACAGCAGGAATTCCAAGGGATTTGACTTCTACAGCTTCCTTCACGAGCAGATCGACCGACAGGCGATACTGTCCGGGCATGGACGCGATTTCCTGATGCTGTCCGCGCCCGACGGTGACAAACAACGGATAGATGAAATTCGAGGGTGAGAGCGCCGTTTCCCTCACCATCCGTCGCAAGGGTTCGCTCCGCCGTAATCGTCTCAGTCGTTGAAACGGAAACCCCATTCTCCCCTCACTTCCGCGGCAGGTTCGTCAGAAATACCACCAAATCACGCACCGAGATCATGCCGATCAGTTTACCATCCTTAGTGACGCCCAAATGTCGAAGATGAGACTGCGCCATAAGATCATTCGCGTCCAACAACGTTTTGTTCTCATCGATGGTCAGAATCGGCGCGGACATGATTTGCTCGACGCTCGTTTTGGCGGTATCGGCGCCCGAGGCGACCACGCGCCGGACCATATCGGTGTCGGTCAGGATGCCGATCACTTCTTTTCCTCTCGTCACGAACAAGCTGCCGATGTTGCGATCGCGCATCAGCGTGGCCGCGGTCCGGACATCCACATCACGTTCTACGGTCACAAACTTCTGAGCAGGAACCATGAACGACTTCACAGGAACCATAGGCCGATCCTCCCTTCAATATGAAATGAAGCGACGCAAGGGGCGCATGATCAATTGCGCGCGAGGTAGTAGCCAGCAATCGCATCCGCCAATGCCGGCACCGTATTTTCCCGCGCAACGATTGAAGCAGACAAGCCGCACTCTATCGCTGTTTGAGCCGTGATAGGACCGATACAAGCCACAAGCGCCTTATGCATCAGCTCATGCATGTCCGACTGCCGCTCGAACAACTGAGTAAAGTTCAGAACGGTCGATGAGCTGGTAAATGAGACCACGTGTATCTCATTTTGACGTAACTGTTCTTTCAGACGCTTGGAATCGGCGGACGGCAGGACAGTTCGATACACGGTGACCACTTGCACCTCCGCCCCTAACGCCCGCAACTCTTCAGGGAGCACCTCCCGAGCCACCGCCGCTCGGGGAATGAGGACATGCTGTCCTTGGATGCCGGCGGCCTTTAGCGCCTCGATAATACCTTCAGCCTGATATTCCGCGGGAATCAGATCCGCCTTTAGTCCATACACGGCGACTTCATGGGCAGTCCGTGGACCGATGCAACAGATACGCAGTCCTGCCAGGGCGCGGACATCGCGCCCCGATTTCCGCAGACGACTCATGAACGGCTCCACACCATTTACGCTCGTAAAGATGAGCCACTGATAGCGGCGGAGGTCGGCCAGGACCCCATCCACCTCGCTCCAGTTCTCCGGAGGTGTGACATGGATCGTCGGACACTCCACCGGTTCGCCTCCATAGGCGCGGATTCTATCCGACAATTCCACCGCCTGCTCTCGGGCTCTAGTCACCAAAATGCGCTTCCCGAACAAAGGCCGCTTTTCGAACCAGTTTAATTGGTTCCGAAGACGCACCACATCGCCCACGACGATCACGGTCGGGGGGTCCAGACGAGCTACTTCGGATTTACTGACGATATCAGCCAACGTGCCAATGACGGTCTGTTGCTGTGCTCGCGTCCCCCATCGAATGACCGCCACCGGTGTCGTGACCGGCCTTCCTTGCTCCACCAATCGTTCCACGATTCTGGGCAGGTTTTTCATGCCCATTAAGAACACGACTGTGCCGTCCGCCGTCGCCAATCTCGGCCACTCCAGCGCCGATGGTCCTTTGGACGGATCTTCATGACCGGTGACAAACGCCACGGTCGAAGCCAGCGTACGGTGGGTCACGGGGATTCCGGCATAGGCAGGCACAGCCACCGCCGCCGTTACTCCAGGCACCACTTCGAACTCCAGTCCTGCCTCCGCCACCGCCTCCGCTTCTTCCCCTCCACGGCCAAACACAAACGGATCTCCACCTTTCAATCGGATGACCACCTTCCCACTCAAGGCCTTCTCTATCATCAGGCGATTCACCTCCTTCTGGTCTTGATAGGCTCCTCGTCCTCTCCGTCCTACGTAGATGCGCTCAGCCTGAATGGGAACATAATTAAGGAGGGTTTCGTTTGCAAGGTAATCGTACAGGACGACATCCGCCTGCTCAAGGCATTCCTTTCCCCTCAGCGTGAGCAGCTTCGGATCGCCAGGTCCGGCTCCGACGAGATAGACTTTTCCCTTGGCCGTGCTCACCTCTTTCAAGCCCGTCCGTAGATGTGATTCAAAATGACATCCCCCCCGTGGGCGAGCAAGTATTCGGCCAATTGCACGCCCAGCCGCTCGGGCTCATTGGCCGGTCCCCGCACCGCATGGCGTATCACCCGTCGCCCGTCGAGGCTTGCGATAAGCCCGTCTAATAACAACGCATCATCTTTCAACGTTGCGTGAGCGGCGATCGGCACCTGGCACCCTCCTTCCAACCGATGCAGCAGGGCGCGCTCCGCGAGAACAGCCGTACGAGTCGGCGTGTGTTCCAATGGCGCCAATAAGTTCCTGACAAACGCATCCTCTCGGCGCGCTTCGATCCCTAACACGCCTTGTCCGATGGCGGGCAGGCTTATTTCAGTCGGTAAATATTCCGTCACTTCTTGAACCCATGCCAGGCGCCGCAATCCAGCAGCCGCAAGGATAATCCCATCGAATTGTCCCTCTTTCAGCTTTCTCAGCCGCGTATCCAAATTTCCGCGCAACATGTCGATGGTGAGATCCGGACGATAATGAAGCAACTGCGCTTGCCGTCGCAAACTACTCGTTCCAATCCTGGCTCCCTTCGCCAGCTGATCCAACATCTGGGCCTCGCGGCTGATCAACACATCGCGGGGATCCTCCCTTGCCGGCACACACAGAATCTCAAGCTCGGAGGGAAGGGCGGTCGGCACATCTTTCATGCTGTGAACGGCTAGATCGATCTCTTTCGACAGCAGCGCCTCCTCTATTTCTTTGACGAACAATCCCTTCCCACCGACATTCGCCAGAGGAACATCGAGGATCTTATCGCCGGACGTTTGTATACGACGCAGCGAGACAGCAATGTCAGGCGCTAGTTCTCGGAGGCGGGTTTGGACCCACTCGCTCTGTTGAAAAGCCAACTTGCTCCCCCTTGTGCCAAGGACGAGCGATCTCGGTGTCGCATCAGCAAGCGTCATGACACCTCTTACGGTCCTGGTTCGTGGTAGGGCGTTCGAAATGTTTTCGATGCGTTACGTTCGCCTCCCGGCATCTTTTCCGGCATGTCGCCCTGCAACGTTGTCGAACTCCGCGAAGTGGGCGCCGAGCCGCCGAGAAATCCTCGATAATAAGATGACACAAGTAAGAAACTGATGAGTCCGAGAATGGCGAGCAAATAGACGAGGATGTCCCATCGAAATCCCTCCTTCTCGCGATAATCGAACCCACAGCGGGGACAGTCAGGTAGTGGTTCATGTCCCAGATACGTATGGCGGCACTTCGGGCAGGTAAACAGCTTGGGACTTGTGGCCATGAGGCGGACGCTCCTGACTGACCGATCGTGATCACCAAGGACCCACACAACCGTTATGAATTGCCGCCCGTCTTTTCCTCCGAAGGTGTGTGCACATCAGTCGTTTCGGACATCGCAGGCTGGTCGGTCTTCAGCTGCACGGAGTCGTATGTCCCATTTCGCAGTGGATCCGGCAAAGAATTGACGGCTGTCGCCTCATCCAGAGAGAAGAACCGTCGGGCCGCCTCAATAAAAGCCTCTCCTCCCGATGAGCTGGCTTCTGCCTTCAGCGTAACCATGGTGCCGTGAATAAGCTTATTGACGATCGCCGATGCCAAGCCTTCGACCAGTTCACGATCCTGCGTCGAAAGGCTGCTCATCCGTGCGAGAACTTTTTCCACTTCGGCCCGTTTAATGTCTTCCGTTCGATTGCGCAACGCGACGATGGTCGGCGTGACCTCCAGCGACTTGAGCCACTGGCGCAAGATGCCGACTTCTTCGACCACCATGCGCTCAGCCTTCTCCGCCTCATGGAGACGCTCTTCGCGATTCTGTTCAACCCTCGTTTCCAAGTCATCGATGTCGAACAGAAACGCGTTGTCGATGTGTCGCACCGCAGGATCGATATTTCGCGGAACGGAGATATCGATGAGGAACATCGGACGATTCATGCGCTGCCGCACGGCCCGCTGGACGTCATCGGCGCCGACCAGATAGTGTCCCGCGCCGGTCGAGACCAACACGATGTCCGCCGTGGCCATGTCATTCCGGAATGCGTCGAATGGAATGGGAATACCTCCAAATCGCTTCGCCAAATCCAAGGCCTGAAGCGGATTGCGCGTGGTGATGCGAACCTGGTGCACGCCGCCGGCAATCAGGTGCCGGGCGGCCAGCTTGCCCATTTCGCCCGCGCCGACGAGTAACACCGTTTTTTCACTGAGATTGGAAAAAATCTTCTTGGCCAGCTCGACGGCGGCGTAACTGACGGAGACCGCCATTTCGGAAATCTTCGTCTCGGTTCTCACACGCTTCGCGACCGAGATCGCTTTTTTGACGACCTTATTGAGAATGACCCCGGTCGTCTTGTGCGTGAGTGCGACATCAAATGCATCTTTCAACTGACCCAGGATCTGAGACTCACCGACGATCATGGAATCGAGACTGGCGGCCACTCGAAAAAGATGCCCGATCGCACGATCCCCTGTATGGCCGTAGAGATGAGGCGTTAGTTGCTCCGAAGACAAAGACAAATGCGTATCCGCGAGGAATTCCTGCACGCGACCGTGTCCGGAATCGATTTCCTCCACCACCGCATAGACCTCAACCCGGTTGCACGTCGAAAGCAAGATGCCTTCTTTCACGCCCGGGTATGAACACAGCCGACTTAAGGCTTCGCCCATACGACTCTCCGGGACAGCCAACTTTTCCCGCACCTCGACCGGCGCAGTTTTATGACTGAGGCCTACGACAATGATATGCATATCAGGAGACTGGTCCGTGACTCTTCAACACCACGCCCAGCAGGGTAAGAATGACTCCCGCAAAACCAATAATGGTCAGATAGGCCGCCCTTTTCGCTCGCCAGCCGACGGTCAACCGGCCCATCAGCACGATGAAGTAAAAGAGCCAGGTCACCAGCGCCCATGTCTGCTCGGGGTTCCAATTTAGATACGAACCTCGCACGAATTCGGCAGAGATCGCACCGGTAATGATTCCCAACGTCAGAAGCGGGAAGCCCATCACAATCGATTGTTGGTTCAAATGATCCAAGTAATCCAGCGCCGGCAGTTTGGTATAGAGCACATTGAACCGTTTGGACTTGAGTAAACCATCTTGAATGAGGTACATCACGCCAGCCACAAACGCGACGGCGAATCCAACGGTGCCGAGCATGCTCAGCGTCACATGTACCCAGAGCGTTTTGAACACAGGCTTCAGAGTGGGTACCTGTTCAGGCAATGCGGCGGCAGAGACCAACGACATCAGCGCAAGTGGAACAATGAAAGACCCAAGCACATGAATTCGTTGCCGAAACTCAACTGCTAGGAACACCAGCACGAGCGTCCAGGAAAAGAAAGACAGCGCTTCGTGAAAGCTGGGTGGCGACAGCGGAGCTGGTCCCATCATGCGAGTCACAAGCGCCATGGTATGCGACGCGAAGCCCAGCGTGGTGACGCCCAGGGACACCTTGGAGAGAGCCTCAGACCGTCGCAGCAGGTAGGCAAGAAAGCCGACGGTGCCCATAAAATAGAGCGCCATCGTCGCCATAAAAAACATGACTGACATATTCACCTATCTTCGCAACTTTTCAGCACAAATGGGCTCTATTTTGAGTCGATGATTATATAGAGTGAATAGTAGGGGGTCAAGGAAGGCCTCGCCGCAATGGACAGATAGGATCATGAACGGGAAGCTGTACGTCATTGGAACTCCAATTGGAAACCCTCAAGACATTTCTGTGCGCGCACTTCGGATTCTGAGGGAAGTCCAGATTGTCGCCACAGAAGACCCTCGCTCCACCCACGCGCTTCTTCGTTATCACGGCATTCATGCCACCCTCACGACGTACGATCATAAGACACGAGAGGAGAAAATTCCGATTTTGATTCAGAGATTACGCGACGGGCAGAAAGTGGCGTTGGTGTCGGATTGCGGCACGCCCGCGATTTACGATCCTGGATCCATGCTCGTCTCCCAGGCGCACCATGTCGGGATTCAAGTCGTGCCCGTACCAGGTCCCTCGGCGATTATCGGCGCCCTTTCGGTTTCTGGGCTATCGGGGGACGCCTTTCTGTTTCACGGTCCGCTCCCACGTACGGCAAAGCCGCTTGCGCGCCTCCTCAAGTCACTGAAGTCAGAAATACGGACGCTCGTGTTTTTCCAAGCTTCTGGCTCTCCTCGAATCACACTCACACTCGCACTCATTCGCAGAGTCTTAGGAAATAGGCACGTTTGCTTGGCGCAAGGCATGACGACAAAAACCGAACAGGTCATCCGAGGAACAGCAGAAACGTTACAGAAATGCCGACGGTCCTTTTCAGGGGAAGTCACGCTGATCGTGGAAGGCTATCGGGGAAGGGCATCTGCTCCGAAGCGGATGCCAAACATTACTCGTGTTGACGTTTCCGAATCATCACTCGATAAGCACGATCGAGCGGCTCCTGGCTAATCACTAGATGTCCATCGTCACTGACACTTCTCGGAACATTCCGAACCGGGTCGCCTTCATCGAGAATGACGCAAAGCACCTGCCCGGGATCCATCGTTTCAAGCTTCAGTTTGGTTTTCACAAAGTTGTATGGACAGATTACACCCCTGAGGTCCAACTCCTCGTCCGCTTGAAGATGTGACGTCACGGATCAAGACTCCGTTTCCGGATGTCAACAAAATCTGATGTGACCAGATGGTAGCAAGGCCCCGAGCGGCTTGCAAGCCGCTCTATCGGCATGATCGACCCTCATCAAACTTCTTCAACAGCTAAAAAAAAGGGGGCGTTTGTAGACGCCCCCTTTTCCACCACATCTGAGACGAACGAGCTTACGCGAAGATTACTTGGCTCCCTTCACGAGATTTGGCTTCGTCACATCCGTCCCATAGTCCGATCGATTGTTCGTTCCGAATCCCCATCCCGGCTGTGGCTCGCACTGCCAGCAAGGGGCCGCACCAGTCTGCTCACCAACAGAACTGGTGATACCGGTATTCACCTCTCCGGGAAATATCTGTCCAACAATGCCGCCTGTTCCACCGCCGCTGTTCGTCTCGATACCACGCTCTGTGTTGGGGTTCGGGCGCTGGCCGAGTCCACCGAAACCAGCCAGCTTCTCATTACCACGCAGTACGGTCACATCCCTGACGAGTTTTCTGCCCGTTCCATACGGCTGCCTCTCGGTCACTTCCTCTCGGGCAGTGACAATCACATCGTCACCGGATTGAATGGTTCTAATCAATTCGACGTTGGAATCT
>JBQTHT010000206.1:0-9946 GCA_052389595.1 Nitrospiraceae bacterium | reverse complement strand
AATTCGGTCGGCACCCACGACAAGCTGCCAGGGACGAACATATTCTGCAGAGGAATCCGCAGCCACTTGACCAACGTGTCGGCAAAGAAAAACGTGCCGACAAAGACGATCGCTGTGACAATCACGGCCCGCGTCAACCGAACCTGGAGCTCGACCAAATGCTCCATGATCGGCATTTTCTTGTCTTCCAGCGGCTTAAAGACACTGTCCTGCAGCCACCGGTTGAACTTGTTCAGACCGTCAGACATGCGAGATCGGAAAATTTGTTGATCTGATGATCCGGCGATCCGTTGATTGACCGTTCAGCAAACCACGCAATCAACAAATCTCCTTAATTTATTTCGGGTTGACCGCCACGAACAGATTGTTCCCTTGCCGGCTGAGCAACAACACGACCATTTCCTCTTTCTTTACCTTCGCTGAGGCTTTTTGGAAGTCATCCAGGTTCTTGATCACCTCATGATTGACTTCTTGAATCACATCGCCCCGCTGCAGGCCGGCCGCCTCTGCGGAACTTCCTCCTTCGACCTGGCTCACAACCACACCGGTGGTTTTGCCGGGCAGATTGAGTTGACCCATCATTGCGGCGTCAAGAGCTTGAACGCGCAATGCCGCGAGCACATTATCCGGAGGTTTTACGCTGGGCTCCGATGAAGCGGGAGGAGTCGGCTCTCGGCGAGCCAAGACTTCATCTGTGGGCCGCTCCGCCACTTTGACCGTGATCATCTGCTCCTTGCCGTCTCGCAGCACTTTGACCTGCGCATCCTTGCCGACGACGGTGCGCGCCACCATATTGCGGAGCTGGCTGACACTCTGGATTTCCTTCCCGTTAAAGCCGATGACGACGTCTCCTCGTTTCATACCGGCCGCGGCCGACGGTCCATTGTCGTTGACGTCGCTGATCAAGACTCCCTTGCGCTGTTCCGGAATCTTGAAAGATTTGGCCAAGGCCGGCGTGATTTCCTGGATGGCGACCCCCATCCATCCACGCACCACCTTGCCGGTCTTGGTGAGGCTGTCGACGATATCGAGCGCAATGCTGCTGGGAATGGCGAACCCTATGCCTTCAGAGCCGCCGGTGCGAGAGAAAATGGCCGTGTTGATCCCGATCAGCTCGCCGCTGATGCTCACCAACGCCCCGCCCGAGTTGCCCGGATTAATGGCGGCATCGGTCTGGATGAAATCTTCGTAATCGGCAATGCCGACATTGCCACGTCCCAAGGCGCTGATGATTCCCAGCGTGACGGTCGAACTCAGCCCGAAGGGGCTGCCCACCGCCAGCACCAAATCACCGACCTGAAGCTTGTCAAACTCCGCCCATTTCAAGGAGGGCAAATCTTTGGCCTCGATCTTGATCACAGCCAAGTCGGTTTTGGGATCGGTCCCCACGACTTTGGCGGGAAACTCCCGCCGGTCACTCAAAGTCACCGTGATCTGCGACGCATTGTCCACCACGTGGTTGTTGGTCACGATGTATCCGCTGGAATCGAGAATGACTCCGGATCCGGCGCTCTGGTCCGGACGGCCATGGGGACCAGGAGGCCCTGGAGGGCCAGGAGGGAAGGGAGGCGGTGTCGGCGGTTCCATCCCCGGCGGCGGCTCCTCGCCCGGAGGCGCTCCAAACGGCCCAGGTGGCATGGGACGGCGAGGCCCTGCCTCACGACGGCCTTCGCCGCCACCGGTCACGGCGATATTCACGACCGCCGGGGTGACTTTTTTCACGATATCCGAAAAGCCCTGAGCAAAGGCTGGTGGGACGCCCGCCGCACTCGTGGTCGATTCCTGCGTCAGACTCCATCCAATCACAGCCACAGACAGCGAGAAGATCGCCGAGCACAACGTCGCAAGATTCCCTGTTCTCCTATACAACATATCGGACCCCTCCGAAAAATTAAGAACACGCTCCTTAAACTTGCTTCATTTCCTCCAGACAACTGGTATGACGCGACTGAGCATTGCATTCTACACTATTCGCTTCCGTGCCTTCAAAGACTAAAAGTCCCTTCCAGGCGGGCAATTCCCATCCGAAAGGGACTTCAATGCCTTGTAAGCTCTATCCTTGGATTTGCGCTAATTCAGTCTGTTTCTTCTGGATCCAGGCATCTTGTAGATTCAAGATCAATCGCTTTGCCGCTTGATTCATCGCCACCACCCGCAGGGTATTGGGCGCGCCTTCATAGGTCGGAGGCCAGATACGGCGCACAGGGTCTTGCGGACGCAGATAAATGACTGGATACCACTGATTGATAGCAGGCGCGGTTGGACTATCCAGCGTTGCCCATCCTCGGCCCTCGGCTTGCAGCACCGAACGTCCTGTCTTCACGTCGATCAGAGCGACTTCGACCAACGACCAGTTGTCGCGACGGAACCCCGGCTGCCGGTGAGTCGTCCAGCCCAAGAAGATTGAAATCGGATATTCCTGCTCCGTACTCGAGACGACCGCCACAACCAGATAATCGACAGCTTGCGTTCTTCCGATTTCGCTGAACAAGGCAGGATCTCCCTTGGGCGTGACCCCCTCGGCTGGAATGACTTTTTCGATCGAGATCGGCAAGCTCTGACTGATCTGCTCTTTCAGACTGGCGCTCAACCGCTCCAGCGCCTCATCGGGCAAAGTCGGAGCGGCATCGGGCGCCGACGTATCCGCAACGACGAGAAGACCAGCACGGATAGGTCGCTGGTCCGGTAGCATGGGCGCTGATTCAGTCGTGGGCAGACCCAGATAATCGCTCAGCCGGCTTGGAGGCACAGTCGATGCGCAGCCGACGAGGGTCAGAAATCCTGCAAGAAGACCAAGATGCCTGATGATTCTCATAGGGTCCACCTCTTGGCTGAACTCATCTCCTATAAATTATACGTTCGCTCCTGGGCCGTGGATTGTCAAGCCCACCTGGAGGCAGCGAGATAGCGCGATTTCCGATGGACGCATTCATGATATCTAGCGACTCTCGCTTGCAAATCCCCCCTTAAGTCAGCTAGGGTGTGTGGGCGCACCTGTATCGTCTCTCTCGTTTCGCTCCAAAACAGGTGTGGGTACCAGTGCAAGCGGAAGATGGTCGTGCCCATACGACATCCCTCATTTCTTCCCGAGTTATCAGTCGTTATTCCAGCCTACAACGAGGCCCTTCGAATTCTGCCGGTTCTCCATCGCACCGTCCGGTATCTCGATACATGCGGGATGCCTTACGAGGTGCTGGCCGTGGATGATGGCAGTCGAGACGAGACTGCGGCGGTCATTGAGAACTTCCAAGTCAGTTGCCACACAGTTCGTCTGATTTGCCTGCCGGAAAATAGAGGCAAAGGGGCTGCCGTGCGACGAGGCATGCAGGAAGCTCGGGGCCGATTACAACTCTTCGCCGACGCCGATGGCGCCACCCCGATCGAAGAACTTCACCGGTTGGAGGAAGCCGTGAATCAAGGGGCCGATCTTGCCATTGGGTCACGAGCCTTGGCTTCTAAAGACAGCCGCTACACGGTCAACGCCCGATGGCACCGCAGCTTGTTAGGCAACGCATTTAACGGCATGGTCCAACGTCTTGGCGTGAATGGGATCGCCGACACGCAATGCGGATTCAAACTGTTCAAGAAGGTCGTCGCGGAGGATTTGTTTTCCGTCTCCTCCATCGGCGGATATGGTTTTGATTTGGAACTGCTGTATATCGCCCAGCGCCGCGGGTATCGCATCGCCGAGGTGCCGGTAAATTGGACCGATCAACCGGGTTCCAAGGTGCGGGTGATGCGCGACGGGTTACGGATGCTCGGCGAACTACTCGCTGTCCGCCGCAACGAGGCCCAGGGCCGCTACCTCCAAAACACCGCTCATCGCGTGTCCGACATTGCACTCAGCCCCGCCGGTCCTACAGGAAGCTGAGGTCTGCCGCTCGATTTCTTGCCCAAGCAGGCTCTTGCCGCGATTTTCGGATACATCCACGTCCGTCCTCATCAACATTTCGGAGGGGGACGCCCGCGGAAGTGTGGGTTGACGTCTTTGCACAGGGCAATGCCGCCTGTGTGAGGCGTGGGACGGACAGATCAGAGGCTATGGCATCCGCAGGTAGGAGAACATGACCGAGAGAAGGAGAGAGTGACCAAGTGGAGTAAGTAAGAGGCTGTCCGTTGGAGGTAGGGCTTCGTTCGCTCAGAATGGGGCGATCGAAGCTTTGCAGGGAGGAGTCGCGAGGAAAAACTCAAGGCACTCGATAGAACATTGAAGGTTGAAGACTAAAACCTGGGCATGGCGGTGAGAACCGGAACAAGACGGAGATGAAAACACTCAGCGGACACGCGGACGGGGCAGCGGCGACGAGACGAAAGCTTGCCTTGAAAGCGTGAAGCCTGTTCGGTCATTTGTGACGGCAGGTCATGGGCATTGTCCAATCCTTCCGTTCCCAAAACTTTTCACCGAGGACGTCTTCTAACGCTTTGAGTCGTACATCCGGCCGGGCGTGGTTTTCAAGGCTTTTTTCATAGTGGGGGTCTTGGCCGGACGTATCAGGGCCCAAGCGACGCTTCAGGTCGTCGAAGAACATACGAGTAAAGGCATCCTTAATACCGCGTGGCGATGCCCCTGCGGCGAGAGCTTGCTGTGCCCCGAGGAGGTCGGCCTGTGCTTCTTGATCTCTGATGTATTGGGCCATCCGTGTGCGCCAGCCTGCATCGCGGTGTTCGCCAGGACGCTGATAGGCTGGATGGGAGCCCTCGGCAGATTTCCGCAGCCAGTCCTCTTCGAACCCTTGCCAATGTGCTTGGACGGCTCCGAGACTCACGTGGTGAAGCTGCACATGGGCCAGCTCATGGCCGGCCACAAACAGAAGTTCATCATCTGAAGGGTTCCTGTCCAAATACGCCTTGTCAAAATAGACGAAAGAACGTGTGGCTGAAGCGCCTGCCTCGTTGGGCCGATTCACAATTCGGACGGTCATGGGAGGATCGGCGTCAGGGAACGCTATGTGCAGGCGTTCGATAATGCGGATCAGCCGAGCTTGCAGCTCGGGGGCCTCAACGAACCCGTACTTTGCTTGCCACTGCTTGTCAAATTCGCTGTCGCTGGCCAATTTCCGATCGGCCCACCACTTCGCGAACTGCACTTTCACCTGCTCGTCGAGGGGAAGTGACTCGTCGCGCGAAGCGGTCGGCAGATACTTCATCGCCCTAAGAGTCAGGCCGATTTGAAGCTCAGCCAGCCGTAGGCGCTCTTCCACCTTCGCCAGCGCGCCGCGGTCCTTCGCCAACGCCTGCTCGGCTTTCTCAACCGCTAGGCGATGGGTGGGGGCATCGGTTAATTCGGCACGGAAGGTTTGGACTTCCCTGAAATGAGTCTCGATCCGTCGCTTCTCGGCCAGCGCCGCATCTTTTTCTGACTGCTGGCAGGCGAGCAGGCGCTCCAGCTTTGCGCGCGCGGTCGGGACCTGCCCCCCCTCATCGGCAGCGAACACCAGCGCTCCGCTGCTTCCAGCCAGACTGAAGAGAAAGCACAGACCGGGCAGGAGCATGGGATGCATGGAGAGCTCATGGTATGAAGCCGTCACAGTCGGCTACTCCTTCGCGGCCTTCATGGCATGTTGCTTCTTCTTTTCCGACTCCGCCAGCGCAGCCTTCGCATCCTCGACGTCCTTCTTTGCTTCCGTCAGATCCCTCGTCGCATCCTCATCCAGCTTGATGGCCTCCTGCAGCAGTCGTTGCGCCTCGGCCAGTTTATCGTCTTCTTGCTTCCGCTGCTCTGGACGGTCCACCGGCACGACGGCCACGCGCGTCTGCTGCTCCTGATGTTTCTTCTCAGCCTCGCGGCGGATCTGTTCGATCATCCGTTGCTCGGCTTCGGCTTGCTTCAGCCGCATCTCCGCGTGATTCTTTCGTTGAAGCGCCGCCAGATAGTCGTCCCAGGCTTTCTCGGTCGCCTGTACCAAGCTCGGATTCACGGGGCGTCCTTCCACCGTGGCCGGCTCTGGAAGAGCCCCAATCCCGGCGGTGACCGGTACTTCCTGCTCAAGTTGTCCGGTCGGATTGGACGGTCGGCCGAATAACGCGTTTCCTGACTTGAGTTCGAGGGTCTCGCCTCCTATTCTCTTCATGCTCAACTCCGTCCGTCCCAACGAGCCCTTGAGTTTGGACATCAGATCTCGATGTTTGCGCTCCCGTTCTTCCTGTTCGCGCTTCCGTTCTTCCTCCAGCCTGATCCGCTCTTGGTCCATTTCCCATGCCCGCTGCATCCGTTCCATCTCGGCGCGACGCGCGTCGGCCTCCATACTTTCTCGGAACGCATTCCCCAATGCAGAGCCAAAGGTCCCTGCCAGGCCGAGCGCCGCCTGCTGTCGAGAACTATAGCTGCCGCCGAACGATCCTGCGCTATTTCCAGGAATGCAACCAAGCCCTCCTTGATTATTAATCGTCCCTCCCTGCGCTTTGCACCACTTGGCGTACTCATTGGCCTGAGCCCCTTCGCCGATGGCATAGGCCTCGTAAGTAGAGGCGCCGTGCCAGCCGAGAACAACCAGACTCGCCACAGTGATCATCGATCCAGCGTGCAAGTATCTATTCATGGCCTTTCTCTCCGATCGTGAATTTCCATCGACGATCACTCCATCCGGTGGGATTATCTCCCCTTCAGCTCCCACTCATAGATTTTGTCCTGCGCAGCGCGGATGTCCGGCGCGGTGGGCGCGAGTTCAAGGAAAGCTTTCATCTCGACAATGGCCTCCTCAAAGTGTGCCTGCTCTGCCAAGATCAAGGCACGATTGAAATGTGCTTCGGGCCACCAGTATGCGACTCCTAATGCCTTACCATAGAACTGGACGGCTCTATCGTATTCCTTCTGGTCGGCCACCCTTACGGCCTGGACCCCAAAACGTCGCGCGGTCTCGGGCAATTCCGGCTTCGCAGACAGTTTCGCGTACGAACGACGGACTCCTTCCAAAATCATATTGTGGTCTGCCCGATCTTGCGCAGTCTGGCCTGTCATATAGGTACGTGCCCGTTCAAAGTGGTCAAAGGCCTTCTGCCACTGTCCGATTGCCACCGCCTCTTTGGCTCCCACCAGGGATTGCTTCACCACGGCGCGTCGCTTGTCGAGATCGTACAGGTCCAGGGCACGGTCTCCGCTGAAATTAGTTGCAAGGCGGGGTTCGACCTCGATCAAACGCCGGACCTTGTCCTTCGCTCGATCCACGTTTCCGGATTTTATGAACGCCTGGCCTTGAAGCGCCAATGCCAATGCGTCGTCAGGGTTGGCCTGCAGATACCGTTCAAGATCCGGAAGCGCTTCGGAATATCGCCCGAGCAGAACGAAAGTCTTGCCACGCAAACCATAGGCCGCGACTTGGTTGGGATCGCTCTCAATTGCGCCCGTGAAATCCTTCAAAGCCTCTTGGTGACGCCCCTTCTCAAAATAGGCTTTCCCTCGAAGTGTCATGGCAGAGGGTTCACGATATCTCATTTCCTCAGCCTTGTTGAAATCACTGATGGCCTCATCATAAAGGCCCTTTAAGACTTTCGCAGTCCCACGATTAGCGTAGTAGAGACCGGCCTCTTTGAGAGCGATCGCATGAGAATAATCTGCGATAGCCCGATCGAAGAGGTTCTTCTTAATGTAAAGGTGACCCCGATCGTTCCAGGCCACAGAATCATCGGGATTGATTCGAATGGCTTGATCGAGAGCTGCTAGAGCAGCATCAGACTGCCCCTCTTTGTCGAGCTTGGTCGCTTCCACCACCTTCGGATTATTCGTCGTCGGCACAGTCGGCGCGCAGCCCAAGAGTGCAAGACAGACAGCAGCCCATCCGATCATGCGTCCGGACCACCTTCTCAACATTCTGATCACCTTCGTTCCCTCATAAGAGTTGGGAATCATCCCGATTCTTTAGTTCTCTCCGTCGCGTGTTATTTGCCCTGTCGCGTCTTCATTTGTTCCATAGAGGCCTTCATCGCACCAAGGCCTTTTCCCATCGCGTCCAGAGCTTCAGCCGGCACGTGATTCTGTCCCATCGGTACCTGCCCAGTGCCCAGCTTCCCAGAGTTCTGTTGCGCCTCGAGCTCCCACTCATAAAGCTTGTCCTGGGCCGCACGCGCATCCGACGAATTGGGCGCCAACGTTACAAAGCGCTTCATACTCGCAATTGCCTCGGTGTAATGGTTCTGGTCCGCCAGCACCAACGCCCTGTTGAAGTGCCCTTCGGCCCACCAGGGCGCAATGTCGAGAGATTTCTCGTAGAGCTTGATTGCCTCATCGTAGCGCTTCTTGTCCGCCTGGCTGGTAGCCTGCACGCCGTAGCGACGCGCTTCCTCGGGGAGCGCAGGCTTGCTTGGCAACTTCTGCCACACCCGCGCGATGCCGGCGACAGCAGCATCTGCCTGATCCGTACTCATGGCCGAGCGGTACGCGTGAGCGTACAGCGTGAGCGCGCCCTGGAAATCCCCGCTCACTTCTCGTTCTTGCACGCGTTTCATGAACCGCACATGGGCGTCGTTCTGAACACTCGCGCTGAGTTGCCTCAGATTCGATTGGTTCACGAGATTGTTGACTGCGTTCTCCATCGCCAAGCGAATCACCTCCGCTCGGTCCCGCCACTCCACATTCTTATCAGTCCAGTCTGCATCCCCATATTCACCGAGCTTCCACTCTGCTTGGCCTGCCACCGTTCCCCGCCAAGCGGGTGCGGATTCCCCAGGTAGCACTACCTGGCAGTCCAGGGATACTTGCGCGTGGAGTGTCTTGATATGGCTGGCATTCGCAATCAAGACAATTACATGAAAATTGGAATTTGTGACTTCCAAGGAACGGATCCTCGCCTTCACGACCAGATGGCCGTCAGGCAGATTGTGGAGCTGGTCCATCTCGGTTTCAGGTCGAGAGACCGTGAGTAATCCCATCTTCGTTAGTCCGCCCGCCATCCCGTCTTGCACCACCTCCGCGCGGGACCGATCAACCAGATACCGGTTCGTGTCGAAACGTAGAGGAAGGATAGCGAGCAGCCCCCAATGGGAGACATCTTCCCCCACAAACTTCAGGTCCTGCTGGTATTCAGGACCTGTGGTCCCATCCTCCACCCGGAGCACGGAGATGACGGGATTTTGCTTGGGCTTCCGGTCCTGAGCCAGTGGCTGCATCTGCATCACAATCTGATGTGTACATGCCGACGCCAAAAAAAGTATGCCCACTAAGACAATCCCCGCCATCCGACTGAAAAACTTTCCCTTGTAGCTGATCTTTTCATTCATCATTTCACCTCTCCGATCTCGAACGCCCTCTGTGAGGTTGAGTTCTTTCCTATAAGAAAAATAGCAGGTTGCATCTAAACCGCAATCCATACAGGAGAAGGGACACATCCCCCAGTCGTGAAATTTGGTCGACCGCAAAGCAACAGTTGGTCAGTTGGTTCAACAATCAGAGGGCAGTAGCCGTTGATATTTTTGGTATTTATGAAAGGGTAGGAACTCGAACGAGCCGCTAATGCCTCACAAAAATACGCACCTTACGATCCTCATACACAGGTCGCCATTGACTGTGGCGGGCCAGTTCGACGGTGATGGGCCTATCCAGGCCAACCAAGGCCCAGTCGACACCATACTTGTCCAGCACACCAAGTGCGGGCGGGTCCCAGCTGGTCAACGCGACATAGTCGTAAAAGATCCACCGATCGCCGATCCTCCAGGCCGGCATGCGGCCGTCGATGAAGACCTTCTCGCCCGGCAGCCACCAGAGCAGAAACCCTCCATGGCCATAATCGTTGAGGAGCCTCTTCCCAACTTGCTCGCGATGGGCCCGCACCCACTGAACGGCTTCGATGGGATAATCGGTCTGTGTGTAGAATTCGATCGGCGCCAGCCCTGCCCAAACGACTCGTTCGACATGGTCGGATCCGAGCCATCCCATCCACAACGCCAGCGCCACGGTCAGGGCCAGGAGCCAGCGTTTCGGCTGAACTGCCATGATGGGCACAGACGCGATGAC
>JBQTHT010000205.1:0-4326 GCA_052389595.1 Nitrospiraceae bacterium | reverse complement strand
GCCTTGGGGAGCGCGCACTCGTCGAGGTCGTGAGCTGCAACCCGGAGGAACCATGACAGGTCAGGTGAAGGGGAATCCATGGTTTGTTTCAGGGTTTCTGCTGGTGATCTTTCTGCTGGCTTGGCATTTCTTTGCGCTACGGCCGACCTTTGACCCCCGAGGCTTGACGGAGAATCAACTCCTGCTCATGGAGTTCAACGGCGATATCGTGCGAATGCCGAACGGAGGGTATGCCTGGAATCCTGAAAAAGAAAAGGTCAAGGGTGTTCCGGGCCCATTGGCCGTGGTGGAGAAAGCCCGCACGGAGTTGGCCGAGGCCTTTGAAATAAAAGGAACGAACGATCACGGGATTGCGTATTTGGTGATGTATACGGTCTCACGCTTCGCAGCCGGGTTCCTCGCAGCCTCGGTCATCGCGATTATGCTCGGGGTCGTGCTGGGCCTGAACCGAATTTTGTTTCGGGCCGTCAATCCTTACATCCAAATTCTTACACCCATCTCTCCCTTGGCTTGGATGCCCCTGCTTCTCTACACAGTGAGGGATCCCAAGTGGACGGCGATGTTGGTCGTGTTTATGGCGGCGCTCTGGCCCACTCTGGCCACGACGGCCTTTGGAGTGAGTTCACTGCGCAAGGAGTATCTGCACGTCGCCGCGATCGTGCAATTGTCATGGTTCAAGCGGCTGTTCAAAGTGATTCTGCCGGCAGCAGCCCCGACCATCGTGAACGGGTTGCGTATCTCCTTCGGCAGCGCGCTGGTGGCAGTCGTGCCGGCTGAGATGCTCCTCGGCGAACTCGGGGTCGGATATTTAAGCTGGATCGAATGGAACAACCTCGACATTGCCGGCGTGATCTTCGCAATTTTGGTCGTCGGGGTGGTGGGAGTCGTGTTGGATTCCGGTTTCAATAAGCTGGCCGGTTTTGTCACGTATCAAGAATAGGGAAACCAGCTATCAACTCCTCGGAGGCGCCATGTCCTTTCTCCAAATCGACCATGTGACCAAATATTTTCCAAACCCATCAGGCGATGGTCAGGTCTGCATCTTTCGGGATGCCACGGTCAAGATTGAGAAGGGGGAGTTTGTCACGACCATTGGGCACTCAGGCTGTGGCAAGAGCACCCTGCTCAACATCATTGCGGGATTGGAGACTCCATCGGAAGGAGGCGTGATCC
The DNA here is from genome assembly GCA_052389595.1 of Nitrospiraceae bacterium. Taxonomy (GTDB): domain Bacteria; phylum Nitrospirota; class Nitrospiria; order Nitrospirales; family Nitrospiraceae; genus JBQTHT01. The sequence goes on along the minus strand of JBQTHT010000205.1, from coordinate 3,153 downwards.
TGAACGGCCGGGAGGCGTCCGGTCCTGGGTTGGACCGGATGGTGGTCTTCCAGAATTTCGCGCTCATGCCCTGGATGACGGTATTCGAAAACATCGCGCTGGCTGTCCGGTCCGCCTATCCGGAATGGAACCGCGATCAGGTCGCGGCGCATGTCCACAAATACATCGCGTTGGTGGGATTGAAAGGCGCCGAAGACAAGCGCCCCGTGGCTTTGTCAGGTGGCATGAAGCAGCGTGTCGGGTTGGCCCGGGCCTTCTCGATCGAGCCAAAAGTGCTGTTGCTGGACGAACCGTTCGCGCAGATCGATGCGCTGACACGAGGCGTGATCCAGGAGGAATTGATTCAAATGTGGAACACGTCCCGCAACACGGTCTTCATGGTCACCCATGACGTGGACGAGGCGATTCTGCTGTCGGACAGAATTCTGCTGATGACGAACGGACCGGAGGCGAGGATCGCCGAAATGGTGCATGTGTCCATCCCGCGGCCACGTTCGCGCGAAACAATCATCGAGCATCCGCATTACTACAAGATCAGAAACCATATTATCCACTTCCTGGTCCGCCATGCGAAGCATGGAACCGGCGCTGACGGACTGTCTACTGGACCATCGCCGGATGGAGCGCCAGTCATCGTGGATTTCGAAGGGGAATCACTCGTCGTGCACTGAATGGGATCAGCGTATGGCCTCATAAGGAGACAGAATGGATAAGGACTCAGTTCGGAAGGCCATTAAGGCCAAGCGGCTGGCGAAGAAAGTCACGATTGCAGATGTCGCGAAGACCGTCGGCAAGAATCCGACATTCGTGGCGGCAGCTCTTAACGGAAATCATCGACTCACCCCTGAAGAAGCCGGCAAGGTCGGAACGTTGCTAGGCTTGGAGAAGGAGATGACGGATGCTCTGAGCAAGTTTCCCGTTCGTACGGATTTTCCAAACACCACTGACCCCTTCAAGTACCGTCTCATGGAAATCATCGGCGTCTACGGCGATCCGCTGAGGGAAATGGCCAATGAAATGTTCGGCGACGGGATCATGAGCGCGATTGATTTCACCTTGGATATGGAGAAGGTGACCGGCAGCCAGGGCGAAGCCCGCTGCAAGATCACCTTGAACGGCAAGTGGCTCGAGTACAAGACGTTCTGATCCGTTCTCAGCATGAGAACGCAGTAAGGCTATGAATCGGACGCCTATGAACTTCACCAAAGGTGTTGTGTTTTCGAGTTGTCTTATGGCGCTGGTTGCGCTGTGTAGGGTCCCCATGTGTTGGGCGCAGGACGTGGCTCAATCTCCCTCACGGTTGATCAATCCGGCCGACACAGCTTGGGTACTCGTCTCGTCTGCTCTCGTGTTGGCGATGATTGTACCGGGCCTCGCCCTGTTCTACGGTGGCTTAGTCAGGAGCAAGAATGTGCTGGGGACGATCATGCAAAGTTTTGTCATCCTCTGTGTCGTCAGTCTATTGTGGATTCTTGTGGGCTACAGCTTGTCTTTTGGCCCTGATGTGAAAGGTGTGATCGGAAACCTCGACTGGATCGGATTGAACGAGGTTGGCCTCAACCCGCATGCCATCTACGGACCCACCATCCCACATCAAGCGTTCATGGTGTTTCAGCTCATGTTTGCCGCGATCACCCCTGCGCTTATGACCGGTGCGTTTGCCGAACGAATGAAGTTCAGCGGGCTCCTGCTCTTTGCCAGCCTCTGGTCGTTGGTCGTGTATTCGCCCGTGGCCCACTGGTTGTGGGGGGGAGGATGGTTGGCAGGGTTGGGGGCGCTTGATTTTGCGGGAGGCGCAGTCGTCCATATCAGCTCCGGGATCAGTGCCTTGGTATGCGCGATGGTGCTGGGTGCGCGTCACGGATACGGTACTGAGTACATGGCGCCCCACAATTTGCCGATGACGCTATTAGGCACCGGGTTGTTGTGGTTCGGCTGGTTTGGGTTCAACGGGGGAAGCGCATTAGGCGCGAACGAAACAGCCGTCGTGGCATTCCTTGCTCCGCACACCGCTGCTGCGGCAGGCGCCCTGATGTGGGTGGTAGTCGAATGGGTTCACCGCGGGACACCGACCGTCCTGGGGATCGCCAGCGGTGCCGTGGCTGGGCTGGCCTCAGTGACACCCGGCGCGGGTTATGTAGGACCATTTTCAGCCTTGGTGATCGGGCTTCTCGCTGGGGGATTGTCCTACCTGGCCATCAGCTGGAAAGGCCGGTTGGGCTATGACGATTCCCTTGATGTAGTAGGAATTCACGGGGTTGGTGGCATCCTTGGCATGTTGGCGACGGGCCTTTTTTCGTCCAAGGCTGTGAACTCCGGTGGAGCGGATGGTCTACTTTTGGGAAATCCTGCTTTTTTTGGCATTCAAGTCCTGGCGGCGGCGGCTGTCGCAGTTTTCTCGGCGGTGCTCACGTTCGGACTACTCAAACTCGTAGATCGTGCGGTAGGGCTGCGATTATCGCCGGAAGAAGAGAGGATGGGGCTTGATCTGAGCCAACACGACGAACGTGCATACTCGTGATGCTGAAAACGCTCCCCAGCTTCGTTCTCGGCTTGCCGAAATCCTCAACGTACCCCACACGGGTAAAGAGCTGTCTTGGCAGCTCAGGGTGGGAGGGTGAGAACTGGTACGCCGGCGGGTTCGGCTTCGCCTGCAGCCTTGCTGGTTGACCGTTTTGAGCATCACGTTCCGAACAAAGACTGCCGGCAGCGGCCTCGTTGGAAGGCCTGAACATCACGATAAGTTGAAGCGATCGTAAGACAGAACTGAGTGCAACTCGCGGGCGATGCGGCCCGCACGTTTCTTGGCAAAGGCGCCAAGACTGAAAAGAGGCAGAGGGGCCTCTTCGATCATGTCTCTGGCGCCTTTGTGTTTTAGGGCGTCTGAGGAAGGAGGACAGGATGATGACTATAGCTCTCGGGGCGCAGGGCCCGGCACGGGCTCTCCAAGGTGGCGCCTGACTTTGTTCACTGGCAGGGCTTTTATGAAGTCGCCAAGAGTTTCTACACCAAGTTCCTGCCGTTGGTGCGAGATCTCTCGCCCGAAGTGGCGGAGGAGATGCTTCGCAATGAGGGCCACAAGTGGATCAATAAAGGAATGACCAAGGAAGAGATCGCCGAGATGGTCGAATTTTATAACAAGGAGATGCAGGG
>JBQTHT010000204.1:0-4201 GCA_052389595.1 Nitrospiraceae bacterium | reverse complement strand
AAAGAGCTTGAAATAACCAGAGACAGGTGATGATCATTTCGATTATTAATCATACCAGTGGCAAGATCTCTGACGAGCAGTTGCAGACGGCGATTCGGGCGATCAATCGCCAGATTGCGGAGGACTTTGCTCCCTATTGGAGTCTGGGCGCAACTCTACGATTGGAAGGCACCGGGGCGAAAAAACCCAGCAAAGATAACCTTGCCGATATGCGCGGCGACGCGGTCATTTACCTCTGGAACCAAGTCGATGTCGATGATGCGCTTGGCTATCACGATCGAAATCATCGCGGAATCCCCTATGGGTTCGTCTTTACAGAGCTCTCCAAGAAGCTGGGTGAGAATTGGACGGTAACACTCTCACACGAAGCGCTTGAGACCATCGGCGATCCCGAAGTGAATCTCTTAGTCGCTGGTCCTCACCCAAATGAAAAGAGAGATGTCTTCCATTGGTATGAAATGTGCGACGCTGTCCAAGCCGAAACATACGAAATCGATGAAGTGGAGGTCTCGAATTTTGTCCTGCCTTTGTATTTCACGGGAAGCGAGGAGGTTGGAGGTCGCAACGACTTCCTAAACAGAGCATATAAAGGAAAGACTTTGCGATCGTTTGGTGTCAATCCCGGAGGCTATATCGGTTTCTTCGATCCCAAAGCTCAACGATCACGATACCTTCGAGCTGAAGGGCGACAACGTCGCCGCCAAGCGACTAAAAATTAAGAGCGCGGCCAAGTCCGCGCGCCGCTCAATCCGCTACCGGCGGTTTGGCTGAAAGCAAAAGCCTATCCTTACCGATGAAAAGGGGTCGATGAAAAGGGGTCGGTAGTCTTTTGCCTATTTGAGAAGCAATTCGCGACGGCGTTCCGCGAAGATTTTGAACGACCGAGTCAACTGCACGAAACCGATCGTCCGCACGCTTTTCCCTGGCGAGAGTAGATCGGTATCCGGCATCCGCTCACCGGCTTAAGACCAAAAAAGGGCACGCTCAGAGGGGGGTTCGTTCTTAACCCCCACGACGGCCTTTGCTCCACATTCGACAATTTCAGAAGAATCAGATAATATGATTATCATATTATCTGATTACGAGGTGCGCGATGGCTAAAGCGATTACGGCAACTGAGGCGGTGCGAAAGTTTTCAAATCTGTTGAACACGATCAAGTTCAAAGGGGCGCGCTATACCATCCTGCGAGGAGGCAAAGCCGTCGCTGTGCTGGGACCAGCTAAGACCTCTTCTTCCCATGAGAGCACCCTCGGCGATTTGAAAGAGATCCTGGCGCAATTACCTCGGCTTGGTGATGAGGCAGCCGACTTTGAAAGGGATCTCGAATACGTAGTTAAAGACCAACCGACCTTGCCCAAAGGCCACGCATGGGAGTAATCCTGGATACGAGCATCTTGATCGCCTTCGAGCGCCGAGCCGCAGACATTGAGATGCTCTTTCGGGATCGAGGTCAGGAACCGGTGGGAATGAGCGTAATCACTGCAGCAGAGCTTCTCCACGGAGTTCACCGCGCCGATACGCCCGCGAGACGGATGAAGCGGGCCGCTTATGTCGGCAAAGTTATTGATCAACTGACGCTCTATCCCTTTGACCTGGCTGCCGCCAGAATATACGCCGAGCTTTGGGCTACCCTTCAGAAACAAGGCAACCAGATTGGAGCCCATGATGCCATGATTGCGGCGACCGCTTTGTCTCTTGGATTTTCGATCTCCACGCTCACTGTCAGAGATTATGAAAAGATCGATGGGCTTACCCTCGAACGTCTCCAATAATCGACAATAGCGCAGCGCCCCAGGGAACGCCTTGATGCCTCACGCCGGCGGCTATGTCGGGTTTTTCGATCCCAAGCTCAACGATCACGATACCTTCGAGCTGCAGGGCGACAACGTCGCCGCCAAGCGTCTTAAGATCAAAAGCGTAGCCAAATCGGCCCGCCGCTCAATCCGCTACCGGCGGTTTGGCTGAAAGCAGCCTATCCTTACCACGTGACAACGTGCATGGCCGATGCAGGGAAGCGATGCTTGCATAGACTCCACTGCGACACAAGCTCTTGACGAGAGATACACCATTAACGTACACTTCATGTGTACATCAATTCTAGGCATGGCTACCGTCAACGTCAAAAATGCTCGCCGTCAACTCAAGTCCCTCTTGGAGCGTGCACAGGGAGGAGAAGAGATCACGATTGCTCGTCGGGGCAAGGTCATTGCGAAACTTGTTCCGCCCTTGCGCCGGCCCACTCCCCTGCCTTCGCTGAAGCGGTTTCGAGCTACCATCCAGATCACTGGGCGTCCACTAAGCGTCAGCGTCCTTCAGAATCGTAACAACGAACGGTTCTGATGCTCTACATCGACACAAGCGTGTTGGTCGCCTATTACTGTCCCGAGCTTCTCAGCAGTCAGGCCGAGAAACAGTTACGCTCTACCTTAGAACCAGCCATCAGCGAGTTGACTGAAGTTGAGCTGTCCTCTGCCATGGCGAGAAAGGTTCGAGAAGGTGAGATGAACCGTCGGGATGCTGTAAACATTCTGACTCAATTTCAGGCTCACCAGGACAATCAACAGTATGTTCGGCTCATCCTTTCCCGAACACATTATCGTATTGCGAAGGACTGGCTGAACCAAATGCATTTTCCGCTTTGCACGCTTGACGCTTTGCATTTAGCGATAGCCAGTGCAGAGAACGCGACGATCATCACCGCGGATGCTCAACTGGCGAAGTGCGCCAAGAGCATGGGGCTCTCCTTCAAACTCCTATCGAAAGGGATTTCGGCGTGATATGTTCGCACAGCCGCACACCTTGGCTGACGGTCAATCATCGCTTCTCCGCGTCATGCGACTCTTGAGATCTAAGAAACACTTCCTTGCTTCCGGCCTCTGTGCCGAGCCCTCTCCCGTTCAACAGTGAACATCTCGTGAAAAGGGGTCGGGAGTCTTTTATTGACCGAGGCCAGGCAAAGATGCTAGAAGGGGGCTATGCCGCGTCGCCCTCGTCTCGCCGCCGGTGGCCTTGTCTATCACTTGTTGAACCGGCGCGTGGGTCGGCTCCCGCTCTTCGAGAAGCCCGCCGACTACGCCGCCTTCGAAAACATCTTACAAGAAGGTTACGAGCGGACGCGCGTCCGGATCGCGGCGTACTGCCTGATGCCCAATCATTGGCACTTGCTGCTCTGGCCCCGGCAGGACGGCGAGCTGTCGGAAGTCCTCCGGTGGATCACGGTGACTCACACCCAGCGGTGGCATGCGCATCGGCGTACCGCCGGCATGGGACCGGTCTATCAAGGGCGCTTCAAGTCCTTTCCCGTGCAGACCGACGACCACTTCCTCACCGTTGCCCGATATGTGGAACGCAATGCGCTGAGGGCCGCACTCGTGGAGCGCGCCGAGGACTGGCGCTGGTCAAGCCTGTGGCGGCGGGCACAGGGGGATCCGACGTTGACGGCCTGGCTGAGCGAGTGGCCGGTGGTGCGGCCGCGGACCTGGGTGGTGCGGGTGAATCAACTGGAGACGGCGTCGGAGCTGGAGGCGCTCCGGACCAGCGCACAGCGGGGCCGCCCGTTCGGGGGCGAAACGTGGGTGCGGCGGACCGCGAAACGGCTGGACCTGGAGCCGACGCTCCGGCCGCGCGGCCGGCCGAAGGGCTCCTGACAAATGACTCGCGACCCCGTTTTACGTCGGCGCGACGTTACGGCTCGAGAGACCGGCGTGCTGCTCAGGGGACGAGCAGGCACCGCTATGGGTGGGGGTCCTGCTTGGCCTGTAGTGTCTCGAGATACGCGAGATCTTCCTGGTCGCGCGGACGCAGGCCTTGCTTGGTGGCGATGAGTGTCTGTAGGGAAGCAATGGGCAGGGTCGTGGGACCTAAGGGCACTCTTTGGATTTCCGCAGTCTCATAGGTGACCGAGCCGCCGCGCCCGATGAGGTCTACCACAATCTCGTCGGCAATACGGACGATAGTATATGAGGCAACGTCCATTTCACGGAGTTCGTCGGCGGCATGATCGGGTAAGATATGCAGCGCCACCTTAATCCGACGGATATTATCCGCCTTGGGATCTACAAGGAAATCGATGTCTTCAGTTGCGCGGGCTCGCCCATAGTAATTGACCGCAAACCCGCCGATCAGGACGTAGCGGGCTTCGGCGTCGTTGAGGGCTTGGCAGAGCTGGGTGAGGTCATCGAGGGTGGGGGGACGACTGGG
>JBQTHT010000203.1:0-4363 GCA_052389595.1 Nitrospiraceae bacterium | reverse complement strand
AGATCATCAGATCATCTGATCAGCAAATTCCACCAGATCGCCCAATCTCTATCTCGCTAGTCGCCGCTGATGTGGAAGGTGATGCCGGCGACGAACATATTGTTCGTGTAGGCCCCGCTCACGTTGTTACGGGTAAAGCTAAACTCGGACAGGGAATATTTGAACTCACCGAACAGCGCCACTCGCTTGGTCACGTAGCCGCGGACACCCCCGAGGAGATTAAAAGTAGGGGCAAAGGCCGATTCCGACCTGGCAACGCCCTCAGACATATTGGCGAAACTGACGCCGACCCCGATGCCCGCGTAAGGCTGAATGGTCTCTCCCGGTATCCGCATCAACGCATTTATCGCCACTGTGGTCACGGAGAGTTTGGTAATGGGAATGGAACCGGAAAAAGGGGAGCCTGGATTACTTGGAAGCGTCTGCTTTTTAATGTCGGGAAACGCCTGGTACAGCTCCGCCTCCAGCCCCAACCATTTATAGGCGGTACTCGGCATGTAAAACCCGCCTTTGATGCCAAAGGATGGATTATTTTCCAGCTTGATATTGCCGGCGGCGCCTGTCGAGAGGCCACTTGGTAACGAGATACCGCCGAACCCGCCCGCATAGATTTCAGCCTGCGCAAGCGAGCTCACGCTCAACACACAAGTCGCCACCAGACAACCAATCTGCCAACGCGACATCCACCCCTCCTCGTTCAGTGCAGTGAACTGATAACAGTACGTACAAGGGCTACTGTAGCGGCAGGGATGCGATCACGCAAGGGAGAAACGCAAATCAAGGAGGCGCACAATCCTGCTAAGACTGTCCGCAGGGCGCCGTTCCGAGATGTAAGAGAGTAGGACGGAAGCAATAGCCTCGCCAAGGCGACGCATCCCAGGACCAATTCAGCAACACATACTCGGTGTGAATAAGGTGACCGGCAAGCGTCCGGGCCAAGCCGCCGAACCGAAGCGTGAAACCAGCCGGCAACACCACATCCTTCAAGAAACCGAACTCCGTGAAGTTGCCCGCCGCATACGCCAGGTCGCCGCGAGAGCTGATAAAGTTTTCGCCACGCCAGAAATTGACGTAGGGTCGCCACCCGGCGAGATCGACACCTGCCGAGAGCAGGTATCCGCGGCCCCGCGTGATGGGATCGGCGATCGTCGTGGGTTCGTTCTGATCGGTGAGATACAGAGCCATGACCTCGACCTCGCGAAACCAGGACAGCTCTTGCCAATAGTCAGCAGGTCGGATGGTTAGGTCGGGCCCGACGGCGGCGACGAAGTTGTTCGAGGCCGGCCGGTTGCGAGGGCCGCCGGGTTGAATGATACTGCGAGCTTCCGAAAACTGTGCTCCGCCGGAATGCGACCAGTAGAGTTGTCCGTTGAAACCAAACACGCTATGTGACACCCGACCGGCATAGCCTACATCGAACCGTTCCGGTTTCATCGCAGTTTCGACTTGGGTCCAAGTGAGAAACAGATCTTGCTGGTAGCTCGGACGGTTCACGAGAAATTGAAACCCCTGCTCGATCGGTCGGGAGAACAACAAGGCATCGTCAAAGACCGCATCGAGCAACGGATGATTCCGATGCAGTGTGCCGGCCACGAGAGACACTTGCGGGAGCATCTCCCACTCGGCAGACAGAATCGGCTGAACGGTGTGGAAGGACTGCTGTGACCCAACAGGCAAACCGACAAACACGCCCGCATCCAGTTTCAACTGAGTCGTGAGGGTATACCGCAACACCGGCGATAGATATTCTCCGGCAAATGTGCGATTCGTGACCGGCTGACCATTGATGTTCGTGACGCCGGAAAACTGTAGATTATAAACATACGTCAATGAATCCAATTTCGCGCTGAAGCGACGCACGGGCGTGCCGTCGCGTGAATTAGGTGGTGTGTCGCTTGCGTCAAGCGATGGCTTGGTCAAGAGATCGTCAAAGAAGCCAGTGCGGGTCGTGTCCCAATTCCAATTGAACACTAGATATTCCTGATTCACCCACTCGAAACCGCTGCCGGTAAGAAAGTTGCCCATTCTCCGTACCTGAACGCCAAACTCAAGCGAGGCATCGTCGCCAAGCCTGATCAGTTTCGACAGCCCCAGCTCCATGAAGTTTCCGACCTTGAATTCGGGATCGCCTTGCCGGCTGATAAAGTTCGTGCCGCGCCAGAAACCGATGCGGGGCCGCCATCCATCCAAATCCAGCCAGGCCATGACATCGTATCCACGCCCGCGGACCGCTGGACCGTCGCCTCCCACCTCGTTGGGCTGGTTGTAGCTGTTCAGGTAATTCAACCGAAGACCGATCTCGTTCCACCAATCAGGCATGAGGCGGTAGCGGCGTGGCTCCAGAACGACTTCGGGGCCGAAGCTAGTCACGATGTTGTCTCGGGTATCGAAGGAGCGATCCAGCTTGAAAAGAGCCTGGCCATTCCGAACCCAATGAGCTTGGGCGTTGAAGCGAAGGACGCCCGCACGAAGCTGCCCGGCATAACCGACATCGAAACGGTTAGGAGCCGATCCGCGAAAGGCCTGTTCCCAATTAATAAACGCATCCTGGCGGTAGAAATCGAAGTCGGTAGTCAGTTGGGCGCCCTGCTCAATGGGACGAACATAGCGATTGGCGTCGTCGAACACGGCATCGAGAAACCCACGATGAGGCACCCGTAAGGTTCCGGCAGTGGCCGAAACCTGCTCAACGGGCGCATAACTCAGCCGCACGATGGGGCGCACCTGCGATACGACGGTGTCATAGCCAAAGGGAATGTTTGCAAACACGCCGATCTCGGTTTCAAACTTAGATGTCCAAGCCTTATGTAAGGTGAAGTTGAGGAAATCCCCGATCAAGGTGGTGTCGCGCCCGATACCGTTGGTGAACGAATTGTCCTGAAGGCCCTGCTTCTCGAGGTTCAGAACGAAGGTGGTGGTCTCAAAGCGGAGATCGAAAAGATGAGGCGAGGAATTGGAAGAATCTGCTGCATGAAGAGAAGAGACGTGCGAAACCAGGAGTAGCATCAACAACAGGCACCGATTGACAGCTCCGTATTGGCACGGTTGAAAATGCATCGCACGCACAGGGCGCGGATCATAAAAGGCAAATCAGCCTGCGTCAATGTCAGGACGTCGAACTTTCAGAGGGGGTTCTCGTCCTGAAGCTGAATCGACGCCGAAGAGTTCCGATGCGTGGGGCGCGGCCCCGAATTGACTCGTTGGCAGGCGTCCGGCATACTCTGGCCCGGTCGAGAGAAACCAGGCAACCTCAGACCTTCAGAGCAGCGGTTGTACAACCCCCTCGGATTCGTAAGCAAGCAGACATCAGGGACGAGGGGAAATGAGACACGATGGACGCAAAAGACCTTGGGCCCAAAGTTGAGCAACTCCTCAAAAAGGTGAGGACGGACCCCAAAGTTTTGGCCGCGATTCTGTATGGGAGTCAAGCGAGGCGAGAGAGCGCCTCCGATTCCGATACAGATGTGTGCCTGGTACTTCCCCCGGAGAAAGATCTCAAGACAGATCAAGCGGTTGTGCTGGAGGAATATTTACACGATGCCGGCAGCCGGCTCGACATTCGCGTGTTTCAGCAACTTCCTCTCTATATCCGGTCTCGTGTGCTGAGGGAAGGAGTGGTCCTCTTCTGCAACGATGAGGATGCGCTCTATGCGCTCGCCTATCGGACTGCTCAGGCATACGAAGATTTCAAGCCACTGTATCGGCTATACCTGGAGCAGGTGGCTGATGCTGGATCGTGAGCGGATTCTCGCCAAGCTGGATCAGTTGGAAAGCGACCTCGGCGAACTACGCCAAATTATTCCGGAAAGCTTCGCCGAATACATGGGCAAGCTTGAAAAGCGGAGAGCCTGCGAGCGGGTGTTGCAGATATCGATTGAGTGCATGATAGATATTTGCGGGCTGATAGTTGCCGGTCTGCGATTGGGACTCCCGGCAGAGGAAGAGGATGTGTTCGAGAAATTGGAACAAGCGAAGCTGATGTCCCCAGCGATGCTGATGACGCTCAGATCAATGAGAGGCTTTCGAAACATTCTCGTCCATGAATATGGCGGTATTGATAACTCAATCGTGTTTAAGATCGCGACGACAAAACTGCAGGACCTTTCAACCTTCCAAAGCGAGGTGCTTCGGGTGCTGCGGGAAAAGGGCGCCTAACGCAGGCGATGCGGAGGCTCGAGTCCGCGCCCGGTGTCATTCCCCACGTAACCATTTCCACTCTGTCCCTTCTTAGCCCAGCGCCTCTCGTTGCCTCACATATTGGCAGTGCCGGGTTTCCGTCATGATGGCGACCGCTCGGATCAACATCGTGTCGATCCCGATGCCGTTGACGAAAGCGTTGTCTTGGAGATCTTGCTTGGTGAGG
>JBQTHT010000202.1:0-22940 GCA_052389595.1 Nitrospiraceae bacterium | reverse complement strand
ATTCTCTGGCGTAGGCAATGTCGAGGGGTGTGATGCGTGTGATCCCCTCGGTATACACCTCTTTTACATTCACCGGTGTTCCATAGGCCAGACTCACCATGATCGAGAGCTTATGCGCAGAATCGATGCCCGCGACATCGAACGTCGGATCCGCCTCAGCATATCCTGCCCGCTTGGCTTCATCCAGTACGGTCTCAAAGCTCCGACCATCGTGCGTCATCTTGGTCAGAATATAGTTCGAGGTGCCATTGATGATGCCATAGATAGATTCAATTCTGTTGGCAGCCAACCCTTCGGTCAACGCTCGGATGATCGGAATGCCGCCTCCGACGCTCGCTTCAAATCCAAGATCCACATGGGCACGAGCCGACGCCTCAAAGATTTCCTCTCCATGGAGGGCCAGGAGAGCTTTATTCGCCGTCACGACCGGCTTGCCTTTCGCCACGGCATCCAAGATCACGCGCTTTGCTGCGTCATAGCCACCGATGAGTTCGATGATGATATCAACCGTAGGATCGTCCACGACGGATCGAATGTCGGAGACCAGCATACCCTCAGGGAGGGTGACGCCTCTGTCTCTAGTCACATCGAGGTCCGCGATCCGAACCAGCTCGATCGGCACACCCGCACGTCGTTGAATCAAGGAGCCATTCTCCAATAGCACCTTGGCCACACCCGTGCCGACCGTGCCGAACCCGATGAGTCCGACTCCGATGCGAGCCTTCATCGTTTGACGTCCCCCAGTTTCAAAGCCTTCCGAATACCTCGTACGGCTTGTCTCGTGCGATGTTCGTTTTCGACGAGCGCAAATCGGACGTATTCATCCCCTCCCTCGCCAAAACCGATACCCGGAGAGACGGCCACCTTGGCCTCGCGAAGCAGAAGCTTCGAGAATTCAAGCGATCCCATCGCCCGGTACGGAAGCGGGATACGCGCCCACACAAACATCGTCGCGCGAGGCTTTGTCACCGCCCATCCGATACGATTCAATCCTGTCACCAACACGTTACGACGCTTTTGATAGCGAAGCACCGTGTCCTTCACGCAGTCTTGCGGGCCGTTCAGCGCAATGATACTCGCAATTTGCAACGGCTGAAAAATGCCGTAATCCAGATAGCTCTTGATCTTGCCCAACGCACTTACCACATCGCGATTCCCGACACAAAAGCCCACGCGCCACCCCGGCATGTTGTAGGCCTTGGACAACGTGTAGAACTCAACTCCGATATCTTTCGCTTCCGGAACTTGCAAAAGGCTCGGTGCCCTGTAGCCGTCATATACCAGATCCGCGTAGGCGAGATCGTGGATCACGATGACGTTGTGCTCTTTGGCAAAGGCCACGATTTTCTTGAAAAACTCCAGATCAACAACGGCGGTCGTGGGATTATGCGGAAAGTTGATGACAAGGATACGTGGACGCGGCAAGGTTTGGCGGTAAACCCGCAGTAAATCATCGAAAAAATCACTGTCCTGACGGAGCTCGATTCCCCGCACTTCTCCTCCGGCGATGATGAAACTGTACATATGAATCGGATACGTGGGGGTGGGGGTCAAGACCACGTCGCCTGGTCCGATCAGCGCCAACGCGAGGTGTGCGAGTCCCTCTTTCGATCCGATTGTGACGATCGCCTCGGTTTCCGGGTCCAACTCCACATCATAGTTGCGTTTGTACCAGCCGGTAATAGCGTGCCGCAGTTTCGTAATCCCACGCGAGGCCGAATAGCGATGGTTTTTTCCATTTCGAACCGCTTCGATCAGTTTCTCGACAATATGCGGGGGAGTAGGCTGATCAGGATTCCCCATGCCGAAATCAATAATATCTTCCCCCTCATGACGAGCTTCAAGCTTCAGCGCTTGAACCTGTGCAAAGACATAGGGCGGCAATCGTTTGATGCGATAGAAACTCTCCACGATTCCTCTACTTGAGTAAGATCACAAGAGAAATAAAAACTCTAGAATCCGCCTAAAAGCGCGCTTATTCTAATCGAGCCTCTCCAAGCAGTCAATTTTCATCGTTTCTACAGGGGGTTGGACTCCAGCGCCTCACTTTCCTCGACTCAGCCACCATCCGGTTCTTGCTCGTCTTCACCTTTTCTGTAATAATCTTCCATCCTTGAGCACCCTTGCGCAGCACTTTCCTTATTGTAGCCTTACCATTCTCGTGCCGGCTCATCCACGGAGGAACTCGTGGCGAGATTAGGAGTCAACATCGACCACGTGGCAACCCTGCGGCAAGCGCGAGGCGGCCATGAACCGGACCCTTTGACGGCCGCGTTGCTCGTGGAACTGGCGGGAGCCGACGGCCTCGTCGTTCACTTGCGGGAAGACCGGCGACACATTCAAGACCGAGACCTGACGTTGCTTCGGGAGCTGGTTCAAACCAAGCTGGACCTTGAAATTGCGACGGACGAATCGATGGCGAAGATTGCTCTCAATGTAAAACCTCATCTCGTGACTTTCGTTCCGGAGCGCCGTCAGGAACTGACGACCGAAGGGGGGGTGGATGTCGCGGGGCAGCGAGAGAAAGTCCAAAAGGTGGTGAATCTCCTTCACGATGGAGGCATACCTGTCAGCCTGTTCATTGAACCGAGCTTAGACCAGGTGAAGGCCGCGCATAAGGTTGCGGCGGATTATGTCGAGCTCCACACCGGTCGATATGCGAATGCGCAGCGCGCGAAGGAAGAGCAGACGGAATTCGAAGCCATCAGTCAGGCAGCGAAGCTCGCGTTCAAGCTTGGTATGGGGGTCAACGCCGGACATGGCTTGAATTACCGGAACGTGAAGCGGCTGACTCATATTGCAGAGATTGTCGAATACAACATCGGTCATAGCATCATCGCGCGAGCGGTTCTTGTCGGCCTCGAACGGGCTGTCCGGGAGATGAAGGATCTGGTGAGTTCAGGCGGCTGAGATCTCTCAGGCCGGTCGATCCGCGCAAACCTATCCCGGATTGCTCTGAGAGTCCTTGCCTCGGTTTCTTATCACAGTTACCTGCATGCGGTCCTTTTCATGAAAATCGTCACCGCTGTCCAGATGCAAACACTTGACCGCCGAATGATCACGGAGGCGGGAATCCCGAGCCTCACCCTCATGGAGCGAGCCGGAACCGGCGTCGTGGCCGGTATGGAACAGGTCTTTGGGCCTCTGGCAGGCAAGACCGCGATGATCTTCTGCGGTAAAGGCAACAACGGAGGAGATGGATTCGTCGTGGCACGGCTGCTCAAGCTCCGACGAGTACGGGTTCATGCTGTGATCTTGGCCGAACCAACGGAACTTTCGGCAGATGCCAAGACCATGTATCGTCGTTTCATTAAAATCGCGGGCGCCTCTGCCGTTCATGTGTTTGCTTCTATGAAGCAAGTTCAGGACCTGCTTAACGGCAGTGACTACGTGGTCGATGCGTTGCTGGGAACTGGTCTTTCTGCTTCTATTGCGGGGCGATACCGTGAGGCAATCGAGGCCATCAACGCAGCCAACCGTCCAATTACCGCCGTCGATTTACCATCGGGAATCAATGCGGATACCGGACTTGTGCTCGGCGCGGCAGTCCAAGCCACTCTAACGGTGACGTTGGGGCTTCCGAAGCTGGGTTTGTATCTCGGTCCGGGGATCGACCATTGTGGAATCGTTCAGATTGCCGATATCGGAATCCCTCCCTCCTATATCGACGCGCTTCAAAGTCGGATTGTGCTCATCACAGGCGAATTGATTCAGCGCGCCATCCCCCGCCGGATGCCTTCCGCTCATAAAGGCTCATTCGGCCATGCCGGCATCATCGCGGGATCGATTGGGAAAACCGGCGCAGCAGCCTTGGCGGCCAACGCGGCTCTCCGCGTGGGAGCAGGCCTCGTGACAGTGGCGACCCCAGCGAGCGTGAACGATGCCCTAGAAGCCAAACTTTTGGAAGTGATGACCATCCCGATGCCGGAAACCAAATCGCGGACGTTGGCTCATTCCGGTGTGGATCGGTTGCTGACTTTTGTGCAGACCCGTACGGCCGTTGCCATTGGCCCTGGTCTTTCAACCCATCCGGAAACTGTGGAATTAGTGCAAACCCTGGTGAGACAAATGGACAAACCTTCAGTCCTCGACGCGGACGCCTTGAATGCCCTGGCGGGGAAGGTGTCTCTTCTGACCGAGTCCAAGATCCCTCCGATCCTGACGCCTCACCCCGGCGAGATGGCTCGCCTCGAGGTGGAGGCGACTCCTCAATCGGTCAATGCGGATCGCATCGGTATTGCGACTCGTTTTTCTCAACAACGTGGGGTGATCCTCGTACTCAAAGGAGCCAGAACAGTTGTAGCTCGCCCGGATGGAATGGTCGGCATCTGCTCGACTGGGAACCCTGGAATGGCGACCGCGGGAACAGGCGATGTCCTGACAGGAATGATTACGGGGTTATTGGCACAAGGCCTGCCTCAATGGGAAGCCGCCTGCGCGGGAACCTACCTGCACGGTCTGGCCGGCGATCTTGCAGCCGCTCAGTTCGGAGCAGCCGGAATGACGGCGGGTGATCTCCTACATCGGATTCCCTATGCACTTATCCAAGCGTCGGGCCGTTAACGCCGGCGACTCCCTGAAAAAAAGAGGCTCCGGCCTTCGTCGTAAGTCGGTCGACAATCAGTCAGAATGGCAGCTAACGTCGCAATCGCCGGCAGACACTGACCGGCTGGGACGCCTGATCGGTCAATCGTTACAGGGGGGCGAGGTGTTGGGACTCTCTGGCCAGCTCGGATCGGGGAAGACTGCGCTGGTGCGAGGGATCGCGGCTGGGCTTCGAGCTGCTGTACGGTCCGTCACCAGTCCGACTTTTGTCCTCATTCATGAGTACGACGGGCGCTTGCCGTTGGCGCATGTCGATCTCTACAGAATCGGATCTGAGGCTGAATTGTCCCATATCGGTCTCTCTGATTATTTCAGTTCCAGGACGGTGACGGCGATTGAATGGGCCGCGAAGGCGGGAACCGAATTGCCACGCGATCGGTTAGACGTGTCCTTGGTCCATCGCAGCAAACAGACACGAGAACTGCGTTTGCAAGCACGCGGGCCGCAGTCACAGCAGCTACTCGATAGGGCCAAACGCCGGTGGGAACGCGGACGTCAACGAATGAAGAGGAGTGGATGATCTACCGCAGTCACAATTGCCTGCCTCCGTCAGCTGACACCCGAATCATCCCCGAACAGTTGCGCCAGACCCATCCAAAGTGGCAAGCCGATATTGCGCTCGCGCCTACGGGATGGAATAGCCCTCCGTGCTCCCTCACCATCCACTACCGGAGCCCACGCGCATGATCCGACTGATCCTGGTGGGCATTCTTCTGCTGCTGTCCCTGGCATTCTTCCTTCAGAATCACGAACAGGAAGTCACACTCCGTTATTTCTTCGGTCTCTTCTCAGCTTCCACTCCGCTGTACAAACCGATCCTGTTGGCTTTTGTAATTGGCTTGCTGGTATCCGGCATCCTGCTTTTTCCGGCCTGGGTGCGAGGACGCATCGAACTGCGTCGAAAAACCAAAGCGTTGCAGGAAGCGGAAGCCGATCTGGAACGTCTGCGGCACTCGTTTGAAAAAGCACTACACAAGAGCGGGAGTCAGCAAGGGGACTATACCGAGGACAACCTCGATGAGTAATGTCGATCTTACTCCTCTCATGCGGCAATATCGGGAGATCAAGCAGGCCTACCGTGAGGCGATCCTCTTTTTTCGAGTGGGAGACTTTTACGAAATGTTCTATGAGGATGCCCGCGAAGCCTCCCGCCTGCTTTCGATCGCGCTGACGTCCAGAGACAAAGCCAGCCCCGATCCGGTTCCTCTGTGCGGAGTTCCACATCATGCGGCCACCGGCTACATCGCCAAACTCCTCAAAGCTGGTCGAACAGTCGCCTTGTGTGATCAAGTCGAGGACCCCAAACTAGCCAAAGGCTTAGTTCGTCGTGAAGTGGTGCGTCTCTACACGCCCGGTACCTTATTCGATGCGGAATTGCTGCCGCTTATAGAATCGAACTTCCTCGTAGCGCTGTCGATCCAGTCCGACCCGACGGTCTTGACAGAACCCTCTGAGATCGCTTTTGGGCTTGCAGCCTTAGACATCTCCACGAGCGAATTCTGGACAACCCAATTTCACGGCGATCACGCGCTTTCCGATCTTCTGGATGAACTGTCGCGATGCGAGCCGACAGAAATTGTGTATCCCGATTCTTTACTTAAAGACAACCCTCCCTGGTTGCAACGGATCGGCGGTTCACGCCTCCGTGCTCAACCGGCCGACTGGTTTAATTTTCAGAAGGCCGCACAGCTCCTCCAACAACAGTTCGGCGTTGGATCACTGGACGGTTTTGGTTGCGCCGGCCTGAATCTCGGCGTTCAGGCTGCGGGGGCGGTATTACGCTACGTTCAGCATACTCAGCCTTCAGCCAATCTTGAATATATTCGTCGCCTGCAGGTTCGTCGACTGGGGCAGGAGATGCACTTGGACAGCGTCACAATTCACAACCTCGAATTGGTTCGTCCTATGACGGCCTCCGGGAACTTTTCGGATCGCGAGGGAACTCTACTCGCCATCTTAGATCACACCGTGACTGCCATGGGAAGTCGGCTGTTGCGAGACTGGATCGTGCGGCCGCTGCTTTATCGTGATCAGATTGAGTCGCGCCAGGACGGCGTCGGTGAATTGAAGGAGGCCCTCTCGACCAGAATCGCCATCCGAGCCGCGTTAAGAGGTGTGCAGGACATAGCACGGTTGTCGAGTCGCATTTCCCTCGGTGTCGCTACCCCTCGAGAGTTGCTCGCGCTCAAGCAGTCTCTGGCAGCATTGCCCCAATTGCATATCCACCTGGCATCGCTTCGAGCATCTCTCCTTTTGGATATGACACAGTCATGGGATGACGGCAGCGATCTACAGGAATCCATCGAACAAGCCGTCATCGTCGAGGCGCCTATCTCTTCCAGAGACGGCGGCATCATCAAGGATGGATTTCACGCTGGTGTGGATGAGTTGCGGAAAGCATGCAAAGAAGGGAAGGGCTGGCTCGCTGCATTGGAAACCGCTGAACGCGAACGGACAGGCATTGATTCGCTCAAGATTCGTTTTAACCAAGTGTTTGGATATTACCTCGAGGTCAGCAAATCGAACCTCTCTCGCGTGCCCGCACACTATATGCGCAAACAAACGCTCGTCAACGCAGAGCGATTTATGACACCGGAACTGAAGGACCTTGAAGAACGAGTGACGGATGCAGACATCAAGCTCAAGGCTTTGGAGCAAGAACTATTTGAGCAACTCCGTTCTCGCTTGGCGCAACACACCCCACGCCTACAGCGCATCGCTGCAGCTCTGGCGTTCCTCGATGTTATGGCGGCTTTGGCTGAAATTGCCGCGCTGAACCAATACAGCCGCCCTCGGCTTAGTGACGATGCAGTAATCCACATTATCAATGGCAGACATCCTGTCGTCGAGCGTTTGGACATCGATGGAGGATTTGTTCCGAACGATACGTTGTTGGATCTTGAGTCCAACCGCCTACTCGTTCTGACAGGACCGAACATGGCCGGAAAGAGCACCTATCTGCGGCAGGTGGCGCTTATCGTGTTGATGGCGCAGATCGGGAGCTTCGTCCCGGCCGAGCAAGCCCACATCGGGCTCGTGGATCGGATTTTTACTCGCGTGGGCGCCTCCGACAATCTGGTCGGAGGACACAGTACCTTCATGATGGAAATGACGGAGACCGCCAACATTCTCCATTCCGCCACGCAACGGAGTTTGATCTTACTGGACGAGGTTGGACGAGGCACGAGCACCTATGACGGCCTGAGCATCGCCTGGGCTGTTGCTGAATACATTGAAGATCCGCGCCGGCTCGGAGCGAGGACGCTGTTCGCAACCCACTATCATGAGATGACGCAGCTCGAGAAGATGCGGGACGGGATCAAAAATTACAGAGTTGCGGTGCAAGAGCGAGAGGGGACAGCCCTATTTTTGCGAAAGATTGTACGCGGTGGAGCGGACAAGAGCTATGGAATCTACGTGGCGAGACTCGCGGGACTTCCCCCGTCCGTCATCAGCCGAGCCAATGAAGTCCTCGCCCAACTTGAGGCATCTGGAGCGTCCACCGACGGGGTCCCCGATGAACCCCTGTTCCAACTGGATCAATCATTGCCGACACCGCATCCGATTCTGGATGAAGTGCGGCAGATGGATCTCTTCTCCATGACCCCGCTTGACGCCCTCAATCGCCTCGCCGACCTGCAACGCCGTCTTCAATAAACCGAGGCAATAAAAAAGCGGCGCCTCTTTTCAGAGGTGCCGCCTTTTCAACCGAGGGTTTCCTCCGTTCTCTACTTGCCCGTATTATATTGCGCGGTCCAGGGGATCAAACCACCCAACGGCTTCTTATCGGGAGTGAGGACGTCATAATGCATGGCGACGTTGTCCGCTCCCTTCGGGGAGGTGTTCAACCCCTGCTTTCCTGCGTAGCAACCTGCTTCTGCTTCATTCTTGCCTTGGCATTCCTTGAGCCTGAGGGCTGAAATGCTGAGGGTCTTCCCCGGCGCCCCTTCGACTTCTTGCAGCTTTTTTACGGACTGGATGACCCGGTGATTTTGTTCGGTTTCTTGCGCCACGACCTCAACTAACGTCGCGTTCGTAGCCGGTGGAACTTCCTTGGCCGCGGCAGGTCCTGCATGGGGACGCGCAAGGCCTTTCAACTGGTCCCACACTTCCTTGTTGGCCGCGTAGAACTTCAGATTCTTACCTGGATGCACCTTCTGCCAGAAGAAACCACTCTCCGCATTGCCCCCAAAGACGGCTACGTTCAGCCAGACCGCTTCATCATAGGGGTCGAGAATGATGACGCGTCCCGTAATCGTGGTCGGCTTGCTCATGTCACCCCATTCGAAACGCTCCTGAAACGCCTCAATGGCCAGCGCCGTTGAGGCAAGTCCCCCAACAAGAGCCATCGCAGCGATAAAGGCTCCACCTTTCTTATGAAGCTTCATAATTTCAATCCTCCTTCACTGCATGGAAAAAATATTATGAACCTGGAATAGCTATTTAAGAACTTTAAATCCAGTGATGGTTCGACCGTCCAGCGTCACCTCCATCGCCACAAGGTCTTGGGACGCTTTGATGATCTGATCCATAAGCGCCTTATCCTTCACCCCGAGGCGAACCGTCGTCGCGGCATGATACCAACCAGCGTAGGGATTGTTCTTGTCGGTTCCTCCCACGAATCCCCAGGCGCAGCAGACGAAGAGAGGATCTGGCGGTTTGACATCCAGGTCTGTGGAAGAACGACCTGCTGGAGTACCCGAAGCCGGCTCACCCGTGTTCCAGTACTGAATCCCGAATAGGATCTCACCATCCGGGTTATCGGCCCACTGTGACCAAACACGTCCCTTAAGAGTTTTGACGACTTCGCCCTTCATCGGCTTTCCACCCACCACTTGGTCGGTGGGACCGGCAGCGGCTGGAGCATCGGCAGCTGCCACAAACTCGGCCGTCAATAGGCCGACAACCGACAAAACTGCGACTGTGGCTATGACAACGACCCTCTTCATACATCGACCTCCTTCATGAATGACGAACAGTATTAAAAACGAGTGCGCAGTACAAACGTCCAGAAAAATCAAATTAGAATTTCAAAAGAACGCGACGATCCCAAGAAAGAACGACAGACACCCCCTTTCCCGTCTTCTTCCTTACCGTACACATTCCAACTACGTCGTTTCCGTACTGTATCAATAAAACGCGGCCATCGTACTGAAATCATTCTATGCTGTCAAGGAAATGTTTCGGCCTACACTCGGACCCAGCAGAAAGATAAAAAGTCTCTGTATGTCAACTGTTTAGATAGATCATCCAACAACGTGACCATGGAGAACATCTCACGAAACTACTAGCTCATGGCAGCCTGCAGCTCCTTCGCCGGTACAGGCCCCAGTGCCGTCAGGGAAAGCGTGTCCATATCCAACAACTCCCGGCACAAACGAAGCACTTGCTCTCCTGAGACCCGATCAATTTGAGTCAGCATTTCTTCGAGAGAAGTGTGAACACCATGATAGAGTTCATCCTTCGCGAGCTTTGTCATACGACTATGTGAACTTTCCAAACCGAGCATCAGATTGCCCTTCATTTGGTTCTTTGCACGCACCAGTTCTTTGGGGTCTACTCCGGCAGAACGCAGTCGTCCGAGTTCCCGACACACGAGCTCCACCACTCGTCGCACTTCTTTGGCCCGAGTCGCCGTATAGACCGTCAGCGTCCCGCCGTCTGAGAATGTCGAGAGGTACGAATAGATCGAATAGGCCAGAGCGCGCTTCTCTCGCACCTCTTGAAACAATCGAGAACTCACGCTGCCGCCGAGGACGCTGTTGAGCGCATGAAGCGCGTACCGATCCTTGTGTCCCGCTGAAAGCCCCTTGATCCCTATGCACACGTGGACCTGCTCAAGGGGTTTTTGATTGACCACCAATCCCCCTGCGCTTTCGGGCGGCCATCGATTCGATGCAGTGCCGCAGCCGTGATGAAATGATCCAAAGCGCCGACCCAGGAGAGGCTCCAATCGTGTTTGATTGAAGTTCCCCGCAACGGCGATCACCGTCTGTCGAGGATCGTAGTGATTGCGGATATACTTCAATACCTCTTGTCGTCTGAGTGCCTTGATCGTCGCCGCTTCGCCGAGAATAGGCCGACCGAGGGGGTGTCGGGCCAACGCTTGTTGGGTGTGCAGCTCTTGTACGAGACCCTCAGGATCGTCTTGCGCCATACGAATCTCTTCGAGTACCACCTGCTTTTCCTTCTCGATTTCTTTCGAGTCAAAACGGGAGTGATGGAAGAGATCGGCCAGGAGGCGGAGGGCCGGATCCAGGTGCTGATCAAGAACGGTCACATAAAATGTCGTGGTCTCGCGGCCGGTAAAAGCATTGATTTCGCCGCCCAGCCCGTCGATCTCTCGGGAAATGTCCGCGGCTGAACGACGTGTAGTCCCTTTGAAAAACATGTGCTCGATGAAGTGGGAAAATCATTCTTCTCTTCTCTCTTCATCTCGAGACCCGACATTGACAAAGATACCGACCTACACCGACCTGAGCGTCGGTAACCGTTCAGTGACAACCCGTAGGCCGTTATCCAGCGTGAATTTCTGGTACAAGGCTATTATCCGGCAGCCGGTTCCTTCGCCGTGGAAGGCGCCGGCATCGCTTCCTTGCGGCTGAGACGGATTTTGCCTTGCCGGTCGATCTCGAGCACTTTAACGAGAACCTGGTCCCCTTCCGATACTTCATCAGAAACGGCTTTCACACGATGGTGCGCCAGCTGAGAGATGTGCACGAGCCCATCGGTGCCGGGAAGGACCTCGACAAACGCGCCAAAATCGACAATCTTCCGAACCGTACCCAGATAAATTTTGCCGATCTCGACTTCCTCAGTCAGCCGGTTAATTATGTCCATCGCTTTCTTAGCCGACATTTCATCCGCAGAGGCAATAGACACGACACCGGTATCATCGACATTGATCTTCACACCGCACTCCGCAATGATCCCACGGATCGTTTTGCCGCCCGGCCCGATCACTTCCCGGATTTTGTCCTGCTTCACCTTCAGGGTAAAAATCCGAGGCGCGAAGGGGGACAGAGTCGTTCGAGGAGCGCTGAGCGCCTTCATCATGCAGGCTAAGATATGAAGCCTTCCCGTGCGAGCCTGAGCCAACGCCTCTCGCATGAGCGCGGAGGTAATGCCGCCGATTTTGATATCCATCTGGAGTGCCGTCACGCCGTTTTTGGTTCCCGTCACCTTAAAGTCCATATCGCCCAAGTGGTCCTCGAGACCAAGAATATCGGACAGCACCATGATCCGATCCCCTTCTTTGATCAATCCCATCGCGATGCCGGCGACCGGTTCTTTGATCGGCACCCCGGCATCCATCATCGCCATCGTTCCACCACAGACCGTGGCCATCGATGAAGACCCGTTGGATTCGAGAATATCCGACACGAGCCGCAGCGTATAGGGGAATGCGTCTTTGTCGGGAATCACCGGCTTGAGGGCTCGCTCCGCCAGAGCCCCATGCCCGACTTCACGACGCCCCGGCGAGCGAAGCGGACGCGCCTCTCCGACGCTAAACGGAGGGAAGTTGTAATGGAGCATGAACGTCCGATGATATTCCCCTTCCAAGGCATCGATGCGCTGTTCATCGTCAGCACTGCCCAAGGTGACCACTGCCAGGCTTTGCGTCTCTCCGCGAGTGAACACCGCGGAGCCGTGCGTTCTCGGCAACACGCCGACTTCACAGGTGATGGGGCGGATGTCCGCGGGTCCGCGGCCATCCGCGCGCGCCCCGCGTTCTAAAATCATATTGCGGACTTCGCTGTATTCAAGCGAATGAAAGACCAGCCTGATATGGCGGCTGCGATTCGGATCGTCCGTCTTTAGTTTCTCAACGGCCTCGTCTCGAACCTGATCCAACCGCTCCTGGCGAGCCGTCTTGTTAGGAATCAGAATGGCTTCCCGGATCGGCCCCGCCACCAATGCGCGCACCTGTTCGGTCAGTGCCGAATCAATCTGCTCGCTGATGACCGCACGTTTGGTGCGACCGACCTGAGACTGAAGTTCGCGGATCTTCGCAACAATTTTTTTGATCGCCGCGTGCGCGACCTCGATCGCCTCCAGCATGGTGGCTTCCGGCAGTTCATCAGCACCGGCCTCGACCATCATCACGGCATCTGCCGTCCCCGCGACAACGAGATGGAGATCGCTCTTCTCCAAGGTTTCGAGATCGGGGTTAATGACGAATTGCCCTTCGACTCGCCCGATTTTGACTCCGGCGACGGGTCCGTTGAAAGGAATGTTTGAAATCGCCAGCGCCGCCGATGCCGCAGTAATTCCAATCACATCCGAGGAGCCGGTCTTGTCGGCTGAGAGCACAGACGCAATGACTTGCGTTTCAAAGTAGTAGCCATCAGGAAACAGCGGCCGCAACGGCCGATCGATCAGGCGGCTCGTGAGCACTTCTTTCTCCGACGGACGCCCCTCTCGCTTGAAGTAGCCTCCGGGGATTTTACCCGCCGCGTAGGCTTTTTCCTGGTAATCCACCGTGAGGGGGAGGAAGTCGATGCCGGGCTTGGCCGTCTGTGAAGCCACCGCTGTGGCCAGAACCACAGTGTCGCCATACGACGCCCAAACCGCCCCATCTGCTTGCTTGGCAATGCGCCCGGTTTCAAGCCTCAGCTGGCGGCCGGCCAGCTCAATTTCCACAACATGCATCATCTATGGTCTCCTCTCTGATTGTCCCACAGATGTACACAGAGATAGACTCAGTTGAAAATTATGAAGCACGAATGTTGAAGGATGACCGTAAACGTGTTCTGAATTCACCATTCGTTATTCCTCATTCATAACTACTCATTGAGTGTATGTCCGTGTTCACCTGGAGACGGTTTAAACAGCGACCCCCTAGGCACCCTGTCTCCAATGAACCATGTTCTACTTACGAATCCCGAGACGGTCGAGAACCGCTCGATACCGCGCATCATCGATGTCACGCAGATAGTCCAGAAGCCGCCTGCGACGGCCGACAAGTTGGAGTAACCCTCGGCGTGAATGATGATCCTTCTTATGCAGTTTGAAATGCTCGGTCAGATACATGATGCGGTTCGTCAAAATGGCCACCTGCACCTCGGGCGAACCGGTATCGCTCTCACTCTGGCGATACTGGCGAATCAAGTCTGTCTTAGCTTCCTTCGCTAATGCCATCTCTGCGTTCCTCCATCCTCCGTGCGGTTATACGCTTCCTATGCATCCACCAATACTTTCTCGATTTTCACGATCGTTTCTTGTGAACCAGACGGGCCTGCCTGATCTTCGATCCCACCAGGCAATACTCCGATCGCGAGCAGATTCCCCGTTTCACTCTTAATTCGAACAGGCCGGCTCGTAGACACTCGGCTCTCTGGACGCTTACCCTGCCATCCTACCGTCATGCGCAGTGGCAGTGGCACCCCATGGATCACGCGGTCTGCTGTTAAGCGGTCGACGATCAACGCCGGGATACTATCCAACGCGCAATCCAAAGAGAGAAAATCATCGCCAAGCCGGCCCAGCATCGATCGAGAACCAATCTGTTGCATGGAAAGCGCCTCCTCGAGGGTCAATGGCCCAACCCGACGACGTTCTAATGACCAGAGGTGACCACCGACGCCGAGCGCTTCTCCGATGTCGGCGCAGAGTGTCCGAATGTACGTCCCTTTTGAGCAGACAACCCGAAGCGAGATGAGCAGACCCTCTATGCGCAGCACCTCGATCTGATGCACCGTCACATCGCGCAGGCGACGTGCCACTGTTCGTCCAGCCCTCGCGGCTTTGTAGAGCGGAACCCCTCCGACTTTGACGGCAGAGTACATCGGTGGAAGCTGCCGGAGCGGTCCCTGAAACCGAGCGACCGCTTCAAGGATGTGACTATCGGTCAGAGCATCGACTGGGCGCGTGACCAATACCGTTCCGGTCGCATCTTGTGTGTCGGTCGTTTCACCGAGCCGCAAAACGGCCAGATATTCCTTCTCCCAATCCAACAAATATTCCGCCACTCGCGTTCCTTTACCGACCAACACCGGTAAAACTCCCGTTGCAGCGGGATCCAACGTGCCTGCATGACCGATTTTGGCTCCGCGGAGCATCGTCCGAATCTTGGCGACCACGTCATGAGAGGTCCAATCCTTCGCCTTGTTCACATTGAGAATGCCATCTCCAATATCGCATGCAGTTGAAAGTTGAACAGCAGTTCTCATGTGGATCCGCCCGTCAGTGTTTCTCTACATTCAAAACTTCTTCGGATCTCGTCCCTCAGCCTGGGCCAGCGTGGCGCCCTCGCCCGTGCTTAGGCTGTCAAGCAATTGAAGAACTCGGTCTCCCCGCGGCCCGCTGATGTCTTTCATGAAGATCACTTCAGGGGTATAGCGGAGAGCCAGTCGGCGTCCGAGTTCGCTTCGGATGAACCCATTCGCCTTCGTCAACCCCGTGAACACCTCCTCTTCGCCTTCACGATCCAGCATCGTCGTCACATAGATACGAGCCAGACGTAAATCATTGGTCAACGACACATCGGTCACGGTCACCGAGCGGAGACGCGGGTCTTTCGTTTTCCGCATCAGGATATCCGCCACTTCCATGCGTATTTGATCCGAAACCCGCTCGGCCCGTTTATAGTTGTTCCTGGCCATTGAGAACGCCTGCTCCATAGAATGCTGGACACTTTCGTCAACAGCAGTCACGAAATCCCCGGCGACGGCTGCATCACAGCAATTCAAGGTGAGATCGGACGATATCGATGGTCGGCACGCCGTGAATGAGGTTTAACGCCTGATCGAGTACTTGATTGACGTGCTTGCCTTCATTGGCCACACACGCAATCCCCAAGACAGCCTTCTGCCACAGATCTTGTTCACCGACTTCCGCCACGGATACGTTGAATTTCTCCCTCAGCCGATCCTTGAGGCTTAACAACACCTGCCGCTTTGCCTTCAGTGAATGACCGTCGTGAATGAACAGTTCAACGGTACAGACCCCGACGATCATATCCGCGATTTGGCAGCGTGGTTGGGTTACAGCTTGGCCGCGACCTTATCAAAGACGTAGGCCTCGATGACGTCCCCTGTCTTCACATCGCTAAAGTTCTCGATGCTGATCCCGCACTCATAGCCTTGCTGAACTTCCCGCACGTCGTCCTTAAAGCGACGCAGCGATCCCAACTTGCCCTCATATACCGTCACATGATCCCTCACCAACCGGACACCGGCGCTCGACCGCGCAATAGTCCCATCCACGACATAGCAGCCGGCAATGACACCCGCCTTAGGGATCGTAAAGATCTGACGTACCTCTGCACGCCCCAGCACCCGTTCTTTCAAGGTCGGCTCTAACAGGCCTTCCATGGCGGCTTTGATATCCGCGATGGCCTCATAGATAATGCTGTAAAGTCGGATATCCACACCCTCTTGTTCCGCCAACGCCGCAGCTTTGGGCTCGGGCCTGATATTGAATCCAATCACGACTGCCCGCGAGGCGGCCGCCAAGAGCACATCGGTTTCTGTAATGCCGCCGACTCCGCTATGGATGACCCGCAGCTTGACCGCCTCAGTGGACAGCTTTTCAATCGCCACGACTAAGGCTTCAGCCGACCCCTGCACATCGGACTTGATCACCAACGACAAGTCCTTGACATCCCCAGCCTGGATCTTTGCGTAGAGATCGTCCAATGTCACTTTGGCAGAAGTAGCGAGTTCGGCCGTCCGCTGCTTCAGGGCACGCGCATCGGCAATTTCCCGAGCCAATCGCTCATCTTTCACAACCAGAAATGCATCGCCCGCTGCGGGTATGCCAGGGAGACCGATAACCTCCACCGGCATGGACGGTCCCGCTTCGACTATTTTATGACCCGTATCGCTATTCAGAGCACGCACTCGTCCGCTGAACGTGCCGACGACGAATGCATCTCCGACGCGAAGCGTTCCGTTCTGGACCAATACGGTCGCAACCGGCCCTCGTCCTCGATCGAGTTTCGCCTCGACCACCGTCCCCTTCGCTAATTGATGAGGGTCTGCCTTGAGTTCCTGCACTTCCGCTTGCAGAAGAATCATTTCCAAGAGCGACTCCAGACCCAACTTTTGCTTCGCGGAAACCTCAACCATGATCGTCTCGCCTCCCCAAGACTCGGGAATGAGGCCCTGTTCGGAGAGAGCATGCTTGACTCGGTCAGGATTGGCGCCCGGCTTGTCCACTTTATTAATGGCCACGATCAACGGGACGGTGGCAGCTTTCGCATGGTCAATAGCCTCGATCGTCTGGGGCATGACGCCGTCATCTGCCGCCACGACGAGCACGACAATATCGGTGATCTTCGCTCCTCGAGCCCGCATCGCGGTAAAGGCTTCGTGACCGGGGGTGTCAAGGAACGTCACCTGTTTTCCGTTGACACGAACGGTGTAGGCGCCGATATGCTGTGTGATCCCGCCGGCTTCTTGCTCCGTGACCTTCGTTTGTCGAATCGCATCCAGCAGCGAAGTTTTGCCGTGATCCACATGGCCCATGATGGTGACCACGGGCGGCCTGTGTTCCGAGTGCTCTTCCCCGGTCGGCTGTGCCGCCTCTTCCAGCAATTCCTCTCCCGCCTTCTCGACCGACCGCTCGACCTTGACGCCCCATTCTTCCGCAAACAACAACGCTGCGTCGAGATTCATCGGTTGGTTGAAGGTCATCATCTGTCCCATGTCCATGAGCTTACGCACAACATCGGCAGGTCGCTGTCCCACCAATTCCGCAAATTCCTTCACCGTTGTCCTGGCCGTCAACTTCACGCTCTTTTTCCGAGGTTTGGTAATCTCCGCCGGGGAGCTAGGCTGTGCATGCCGGGAGCGATCCTCCCGACGATGGACCGGAATGGCGCGCAAATCTTCCCAGCGAGCGGCATCTTCACGGAAATGAGCATCTTTTTCGTCACGCGGGCGTCCGGGTTTTCGAACTTTCTTCAATTTGCTCGCTTCACCGTCCGGCACGGCAAAGGCGAACCCTTTCTTCTTAGCCGCCGCGCCTGGTTCCGTAGAGACAGCCGGCGCTGCAGCCGGGACCGGCATTAACTTCTGTTCCGGCACTCCGCTTAGTGGAATGCCGCGCGGATGATCGGAGATCGGAACCGATAAAGGGGCGGCCTCGACTTGGCTGGACATCGGGGATTCTGCAAGAAGGCCGTGACCAAGCGAGCCTGCCGGAACCTGACTCACAGATGGGTGCTGGGCAGGAACATGTGCGCTGGGATCCACAACCGGTGCGAACGGCATTTCGGATTCAACGACCGTGTCATCCTTCTTCCTCTTGATGAGAATACGCCTCTTGTCGGACTTGGGCGGCTCCTCGACAGTGGGGATCGGCGACTTGGACTGCGACATTTTGCCGGCGCCACGAGTTGAAACGAGAACTCCCTGACGTCCCTCAGCCTCTTTCAGCGGGCGTCCCCCTTTTTTCATCTCTCCCTCAGCGGCAACGTCCTCGTGGGATTTTACGGAGGCCTTTCCCTTGACTCCCAACTTTTCGAGCGCCTTTTGTACCACGGCCTCATCCAGTGCGCTGCTGTGAGAGGCGACGGCAACGCCCATCCGCTTGAGCTCCGGGATCAAATCCCGATTCTCCATACCAAGCTTCTTGGCTAACTCATAGACCCGCATGCTCGCGATCCTGTTTCAGTCAGGTGGTTGCCGCCTCGGAGGGGGTCGACTCGTCACTAGACGCGGCCGCGTCACTGGTTTCTTCCTGCCCGCGCGCCGCTTCTTCCTGCTCCCTTTGCGCCTGCGCTTCCTCCGCCAGAGCAGCTTTGATTTCTTTATCTCGTTCGGCCTTTTCTTTTTCGTACTCGGTCGCGCTGATGATATCGATTTTCCATCCCGTCAGCCTGGCGGCAAGACGGACGTTTTGGCCGTTCTTGCCGATGGCCAACGAGAGCTGCGAGTCGGCGACGACCACCAGCGCCGATTTCTTCTCTTCATCGATCCCCACCTTTTCGATACTGGCTGGATTCAGCGCTTCAGCAATGAAGACGCGCGGATCTTGGGTCCAGGTGACGATGTCGATTTTTTCTCCGCGGAGTTCGCGAACCACCGCTTGCACTCGCGATCCCTTGATGCCGACACACGCGCCGACCGGATCCACAGCCTTGTCACGCGAGGCGACCGCGATCTTCGTTCGATCTCCTGCTTCCCGCACGATCGCCTTGATCTCCACGATCTTTTCCGAGACTTCAGGGACCTCGAGCTCGAATAGCTTACCGACCAACTGAGGATGACTTCTCGACAGGATCACTTGCACATCCTTCGGGGTCCGCCGTACCTCCAAGAGATAGGCCTTGATCCGATCGCCCCTTCGATAGGTCTCTCTAGGGATTTGTTCCTGAATCGGCAAGATCGCCTCGGTCTTCCCGAGATCGACAAGATAATTTCGCCGCTCCATGCCCAAGATGATTCCGTTGAGCAAGTCGCCCTGGCGAGTGGCATACTCCTTTTGAACCGCCTCCCATTCGGCCTCTCGCACTTTCTGGAATATCACTTGCTTCGCCGTCTGAGCCGCAATGCGCCCCAGGTCATCCATTTCAATCAGCGAGCCGATCTCGTCTCCGATTTCCGCTTCACTATCGACCCGTCGAGCCTCCTGCAGGGAAATCTCGGCCTTTGGGTTGGTGACGCTTTCAACGATCGTCTTCACGGAAACAACTGAGATTTGGCCGGTCTTTGGATCAAGTTCGACATGGATGTTTTCGCCTTGGCCGAATCGTTTCTTTGCCGCGGTCTGCAACGCGGTTTCCACGGCCCCGATGACTCGAGCCTTATCGATGCCTTTTTCCCGTCCAATCTGATCGATGACCGCGATGAGATCTCTCGTATTCATGGAAAGCATTCCTCACTTTGTCCGGACTTCGAGGCGCCCTTCTCTACCGACTGGCGTCCCCGTTTCAGAATTTCACCTCGAGCCGAGCGTCGGCAATGGACGCGAGATCCAATCGAACGGTCTCAGAGATCTCAGACTCCCCCTGCTGCACCGACACGGCGCCGTCTTCAACCCCGACGACTTGCCCCACGAGACGCCATTGACCCTGATGAGGAATTCGAAGTTTGACCGTGACATATTTTCCGATCGACCGACGGAAATCCTCAATCCGCTTGAGTGGGCGATCGAGACCGGGGGAGGACACTTCCAGGGTGTAGGCGCACGACAGCGGATCGGCAACGTCCAGGGCCGGCCCCAGAGACCGATGCGCCTCCTCACAATCGGCGAGCGTGACGCCTCCCGGCTTATCAATGAACACTCGAATCACCGTGCCACCACCCTGCCCAACGCACACGACCTCCACTAAATCCAATCCCAACGTCCAGAGAATCGGCGCGACGAGCTCCTGAACACGTTTCGCAATGCTCCGCGCATCGCTCACGTGCACCTCCAGGGCTGAAAAAGAACCTGTCTCAAAGACCTCAAACAAAAAAGTGGGCCAAGGCCCACTTCGCAAGTCAGCAAAGTACCACGCTGGATGTACCAAAGCAAGGGGCTAAGTGGTGAGGCTTCGGAAGCGCTGGAGGAGTCGCTTCGTGATCGACCCGGGCTGTCCAGATCCCACTGTGTTCCCATCGACGCGTATGACTGAAAGTACTTCGACCGTCGTGCCGGTGAGAAAGACCTCCTCTGCGGAAACCAACGACTCCGAGCGAACAGCTTGTTCGTTCACCGAAATACCTTCTTTGCGAGCAAGCTCCAGTACGAGCGCTCGGGTGACGCCGGCGAGAATCCGGGGTCCCTCAGGCGCGGTGAAGAGCGTACCGTCCTTCATGATCATGACGTTGCTCACCGCTCCTTCCGTCACCATCCCATCCTTCACAAATACGGCTTCAAAGGTACCGGCGGCGTAAGCCTGCTGACGTGCCATCACGTTAGGAAGTAGGTTGATACTTTTGATATCGCATCGCCCCCAGCGAAAGTCGTCGAGCAAGATGACCGACACGCCGCTTATCTGCAGGCGCTCGCTCAGCGGCTGGAGTTCTCGAATTGTCATGATCGCGGACGGTTGGGCATCGACCGGGAATACATGATCCCTTGGCGCGACACCTCGGGTAATCTGAATGTAGACTTTGCTTTCCCGAAATCCTGCCTTGCGGACTCCTTCGTGGACGACGTGTGTCCATTCTGCGGTGGGAAAAGGCGAGGCGATCTGAAGAGCCTTCGCGCTGCGTTCTAAACGACGCAGATGAGCGTCCATGTGAAAGGGTTTGCCGGAATATGTCCGAATGACTTCATAGACACCGTCCCCGAATTGAAAACCCCGCTCTTCGACGGATACCACCGCTTCGGCAAGCGGCATGAATCGGCCGTTCACAAACCCAATATCCGGCATCAGCGGAGTCTCGATGAATTAGAGTCGGAAGATACAATGACCTGAAACACGCGCCGATCCTCGGCCGTGTATTTCCATCCCATGCGCTTTTCAAAGACAATGCGATGCGTGCCCGCATGAACGGGCTTGAACTCGAATGTGCGGCGACCGGAATCGACGGCGTTCCCGCTCGCAGTCCGCAGAAAGTCATCACTGACCAGCACGAATGCGGCCGGCTCGTACGCGGGAACCCACTGCTCGCCTCTTGTTCGATCCTCCCACAAATGAATGGAGAAATTGGTCTGGATTGAGGCGGTGAGTCTCCTGGCTCCCGGTTCGTCCTCTGCTGCGCTATGCTCAGCTCCGCCGGGTCGGTTGGTCATGCCATCTCCATCTTCGTCGATCTTCTCTTATTCATATTTTTCTCCGCGCGCCGACAAAGATCGAGTCTCCTTGGACCTTGACTTCGTAGCTACCTACGCAATACCCGCCTCCGTCAATTCCCTGCCCGTTTCGGATATCGAAGGCAAGATCATGCCAGGGGCAAGCCACCACATGCCCCTTGAGTCGCCCTTCACTCAGAGGGCCTCCCTCGTGTGGACAAATATTGTAAATGGCGTAAAACGTTCCGTCGACATTGAAGAGCGCAATCTCCCTCTCATTCACTGTCACCACCTTCGTTCGACCGGAAGGAATATCTTCGACTCTCGCCACTAATTGAAAGCCTTCCATATGAACTTCGGAATTCATCGTGCCTGTGTTAATCCTTTCCTTTCGTCAGTTTGTGAACAGGCCGTCAGAGCCGAAGAGTAAACTTCAATTCCGCCCCTGGGGTCAAACGCTCCTCTCGAATAAACCCCGCAGCGGATTGGATGATATACCGCGCTTTTTGCGGCGGAGGCCCATAGAGAGGACAAGGATCCCGTGAACAAGGCTCGGCACTCTCATGCAAGTGAACCACATGTCGACTTTCATCGGCCCAGATCATGTCCACTCGGATTTTGTACCCTTTGGTGTGCACACGGTGCAGCGCGGATGTCTCGAAGATATAGAGCATCCCACTCCCTTGGGGCAATCCGTCGCGAAAGGCAAGCCCGAACAACAGTTTCTCAGGTGTATCAGCGACCTCCGCTTCCAGTTGTTTTCCGCTGGGGAACGTCACCACGATGACGTCGGACTCCTTCTTGTTGGTCAGAAAGAGACTTCCAGTCATCAGGAGCACCGCCAACAAGACAAGCGGTAAAACTTTCTTTCGATGTTGCCCAGCAACTGAGTCGGCCGGCCCGCTCACAGCTTTCTTACTCTCTTGCAATACTCATGGACAGTGGGCCGATCGGCCCATCATAGGTGAACGCATAGGGCTTCTGTGCGACACCACCTCTGTTGACTTGGAAAAGAACCACAGTCTAAAATTAGGTCGCTCTAACGCCACGCACTATGGTCGTGGCGCCTCGAACTTGTCAACAGCGGATCTGCAGAGTCTAGAAGGAGGCATGGGTCATGGCACTGTTAATTACTGATGAATGTATTTCTTGCGGAGCCTGTCTCCCTGAATGCCCGAACGAGGCCATTTTCGAAACCCGAGGCGATGCCGAAGGGAAAGGAAATCACGTCGGAGACGGGCAGGGAGTCGGCGATAATATTTATGTGATTACACACGATCGCTGCACGGAATGCGTCGGACACTTCGATGAGCCACAGTGCGCAGCCGTGTGCCCCGTCGACAATTGCTGCATCTCTGATCCGGTATATCCCGAAGCGACCGATGTCCTTCTTGAAAAGGCCAGGAAATTGAATCCCGATAAGGAAATTGATGCGGGCAAGGTCTGGAGCGGAGTGAGAAACTAAACGTCTTCGACATCGGGTGTATTGATCAAGGCCTCATCCTCACTCGAGGATGAGGCCTTTGTTCTTTTGACCCTCGCAGCCTGACACGACAGACTCGATCTTTTCTGGCTTTATTGAATGACCGGCGGTAGAATTCGTAAGTAGATCCGACTGCAAGCCCTGAAGGGTTTCTAGGGATCGATCCGTTACTTACGAATTC
>JBQTHT010000201.1:0-5144 GCA_052389595.1 Nitrospiraceae bacterium | reverse complement strand
CTAGTTTTCATGTTTCACCCTCCCTTCAAAATCTTTCTTGCAGGCTCGGTCGATTTCTCGTTTGGACGTCTTGTTGCCGGCCTTCCTGAACCCATGCGTCAAGATGAGTCTTCGACCGACGAAGAAGAAGCACAGGATTCGATCCGCCTCGACCTTGAACTCGAAGATCTGATCCGTTTCGGTCAAATGTTTGAACTTGCGCTCATTCCAGATCTTCCCCGTGTCCCCCATGCGCGCAAACAGCGCGGCGAACTTTTGCTGACCTCCAAAGAGGGAGTTGTTCGAGCCATTCCTCTGCGGACACGACTCCGTTCGGGGCGACGTAGAACTCGATTTTGAGAACTTCACCGTCATCCTCGCCTTGAATATCGTATCGAAGAACCTCCCTCTACTTCTTTGCCAACCTGCTCAGGCTTGAGTTGTTTCTTCTGACCGTTCACGAAGGCGGTGACGGCTCCTGGAATCAGCAATCGCTCTTTGCATCGAGCTCCCTGTTTTCTTCGTTGATCACAATATTCACGTCGAATATGCAGTTGCAAGTAGAGAGAGAGTGGCAGTTCTTACAATTCATCGCGGCGGGCAGCCTCCTTGGAGTCTGATCTTTCTTGCCTCACATTTCACATTCTCACGCCCTACCCCTGTGTTTTCTGGTTTGGATCATCTTGCTCTGACGGCAAACGGTCTGATAAGCTTTCCTCAATTGTCGGTGAGCCGGTCAACCCAGCAGGAGGAACCAGGCCATGGGTGAAGTAGATTCAGCACCCGAAACTGCCGCAAGAGTCATCGAGGATCTCACTGCAATGGAGGTGGATCCGGACAAAGGAGAGCGTCTTTATAAAGCCGCGCTGATTCAATCCAATTCAGGCGTGTCCTATCGCATGCTCGCCAAATCGCTCAAGACTGGAAAGGTGGATCTCGTCCACTACGGGTGTGACCTTGACGCTGACGGCAAGCCCACGGCGAAGTGGAGCATCAGGCGCATCCTCGAACAAGCCCCCGAGCGGTTCGACAAAGAGCTTGAGGCTATCAAGAAGACCGTCAAGGACGGCGGGGAAGAAGTCCAAGGGTTCTGGGTGCATGACATGACCGGCTTACCGGACGTGGCGGCGCAAGGCAAAAGCCTGGACGAATGGTCTCGGGCGAGGGCGTCGGAAATTCAAAAGAAACCGAACTAGACGCTCGCTCATTACGCTACGATGGCATGGCCCGAGCAACCTTCAGAAGCTCATCGCTCTGATGCCGGCAGACGTCCTGGGCGCGTCGGTTGGCGTTGAGGAGGGAGCCGTGATGACAACCGTCAACCGGCGATGCGCCTCCCGAAGCGACGACTCAACATCAGCCGGCGTCCGGCCTCGCGCTAAGAGAAACCCCAGATAACGTGTCCCCTCCGGAAGAGGGACGAGTTCCTGGCCCGGCAGCGCAGTGATCGTCAGTTCCTCAATGCCAGGCGCCGTTCTCGCTTCATTCTGTCCGCGCACTTCTTTCAAAACTCCACCATAAGGAATAGGGAGCATCATGACCCCCGCCGCCTCTTCCCGCCTCGTGAGAGGAGGAAGCGGCATCCGCAGCGCGTGGCGGAGGATCAGTTCTTCGAGCGACATGCCGGCGGCAAAGTCCAGCGTCCTGGAACACCGGCCACCGATCGCCCGCGCTGCCACCTCAATGACCCACACGCCTTTCTCGTTCACGCGGAACTCCCCATGTACCGGCCCCTCTTGCAAACCGAGAGCCATCGCTGCCCGACCAGCGCAGGCGACAATCTCCTGCTGAAGATCGGATGGGAGACGGGAGGGGGTCACATAGATCGTCTCTTCGAAGAAGGGACCATCGAGCGGATCGGGCTTATCGAAGATGGCCAACGGCTGAAGCACTCCTTTTGTGAACAGCCCCTCCATCGCGACCTCCGGGCCCGCGACAAAATCTTCGGCGAGTATCCAATGGGCCTGCTCGTCCCGTGCCGTCAGGCCCAAGTTGGTCAGAAGAGCGATCACCCGACGAAATGCATCGGCATACTCCCTTTCGTCATTGGCGCGAATCACCCCGCAACTCGCCGAGAGGATCAGCGGCTTCACCACGCAGGGGTAGTTAATCTGCTTCGCACACTCCACCGGATCGCCGTCAATGGGGAACACCTTGTAGCGAGGCGCCGGCACGCCTTGCGCGGACAGCAACTCGCGCATCCGATGTTTGTTTCTGGCTGCGGCTACGGATGCGATGGAGTTGCAGGGCAGGGCCAGTTTCTCAGCAATGGCGGCAGCGATGACGGTTGTAAGATCGTCCACTCCGATGACGGCGTCAATCGGATGACGACGGGCGAATTCGGACGCGGCCTGTGCGCACTGGTGTGGGCGCTGAAAATCCAGCCGCAGGAAATTCCCCGGCGACTCAGCAAGGAAAGCGGAATCTTGCTCGGCTCCGACCGTCACATCCAATTTCAAACAACGGGCTGCGTCGAGGAAGGCCCCCGCTCGATAGGTCATGGTCGGTAGGAGCAGGAGGAGTCGCGGCATGCCGGTCTCTTGGAGCGTTAAGAAGGAATCCTCGCACGCGCGCGATGGAACCTCTCGAGCTGACGATTCGCTTCGGCGATCACCCCCAGCTTGCTCACCACTTCGGCCACCTTCTCGCCAGGAATGGCGTAATAGCCCTCATCATCCCCGAGCCCGGTGTAAACTCGGTTCCCAATACATCCAAAACTGGTGGCAGTTTTCCCGGATTGCAGTGATTCCGGCAGAACGGCGCAGGTGGGCCGTCCCATCGTTGCGCCACCTCCCGCAACTCCCGCTGCCTGTGCCGCCTCCGCCAGCAACATGAGTTGCTTGACGGTCCCTCGCACGAGCACCACGTCGGGGTCGAAGGTGGCCTGCGCGAGGGGGGCATAGACTGCCCCGCGAAAGGGACTATTGCGACGTGGGATCGTCGGGACCTCTTCTATCTTGATGTATTGCATCCCGACCATCGTTTGCACCAGACCGTTCAACTCCGTCTCCACGAAGGGAGGAAGATCGACTCCATGAGTATGTGCGCCGACTGGGCAAGTGTAATGGTCGGAAGCTTCGGTGTAGAAGACGTGACCCTCGGCCGCGAGACGCCAATATCCGCAGCCTGCCGGCGCAGGGCTTGTGATCCGTCGAACGCCGACCGGCGCCGAATCCAGAAACGCTATCGCAACCGGTGGTAAGGCCAAGCCCAACAGTTCCTGTATCCGTGCACCCTGATTCATCAGTTCGGTTCCCACGTTAATGCTCCCATGATCTGTATGTCCTGCCGAGAGCGAAGAGTGCACGGATATTGTCCCAGCCGTTCCCTCCCATTTTTCGGCATCCCGCTAGATTTCTCCATGCCCCTTCGTCTGCAGCGGCCTGAACTGTCGAGTGGTCGGCTCGGCGCAGCAGAACCATGATTCTGTCAAGCGAGGCGGTCTCGGACGCACAGGCCTGCGCGCCCTTGTACGAGCCGAGGACTCAGCGGGACGGCCAGCCATTTCATCGGCAAGCGCTCGGATACGGTCAAAGGTCACCACCGCTTCCTCCTCTTCCTTGGCACTGATTTCCACTGTCGCACTCACCGCCTCGTGGAGTCGATCCATCCGCTCATCCGGGTGCGTCCACTGATACTGAAAGCCTGCCTGATCCAGCGGACCCAGAAACCGCTGAACGTCGGATTTGGTAAGAAGAGCCGAGCCAGGCGGAATCAAGAGACGAATGCTCAATTGTACAGGATCGGTCGCATCGATGAGGTCGTGGGCCTCCACCATGTCCAACATCCGTGCGTAGTCGTCCAGACTGGTCCAGGGCGTGAAAGCCACGAGCGAAGGGCGAAGGGCGATGCCGGCCTCGCGCAAGATGTCGAGCGCAGATATGATATCGGCCCCTGTGTGCCCCTTGTGTAATTGCTCCAGAACGTGGTCGCTGAATGACTCGACCGCGGAGACGGCAAACAAACAGCCCAACGCTCTCAGTTCCGTCATGAGTGACCGTCGCTTCAGAAGATGTTCGATCTTGGCCGTGAAATCAAACGTCAGGTTCGGAAACTCCGCGTGCATCGCACGGACGATGCTCATGGAGTGGCCCGGCCCGTTCAAAAAATCCGGGTCGCCGAACGTGACGTGCGTCGCTCCCGCGTTGACCTGACGCCTGATGTCCTCCAGGACCACTTCTGCCGGAATGAGGAAGAACCGCCCCTCATAGACCGGCACGATCGGGCAATGGAGACAGTGGTGTAAACACCCTCGACTGGCTTCGACGTATCCGACGAGTCGCTGAGCCCCGTTCTCCTCAAGGCGGGCATACCTGTCCAATGTGGGCAACCCGCGTCGGCTCGGCACCGGGAAGGCCCCCGATCCGACGCCGGCGTGGGAAGGGCCGGTCGAGGTCGCCGAGATCAGCCGCTTCAGGTATGGACCGACGATCCGGCTTCGAGAACTGACTCCCTCGATCTCCCCGATCGCCCCGCCCTTCTCCAAAGCTTGGATCAGGGTAACCAGCGGGATCTCGTACTCGCCGGCCACGACAGAATCAGCCAACTCGCCGAGCAAGTACTTCGCATTGATCGAGGCGTACAACCCATAGAAACAGATGTGACAGGAAGGATTGGCCGTACGGATCAGTTCGGCCACGCGAACACCGAGCCGGAGCGCCGTGTGCATCGGTACGGAGATGCCCGCAAACCTCGCGCGCCGGATGGCCTGTTCATCAATGTTTTCCACCGCGATGTCGAGACCGACCGGGCAATAGCCGGACTGTTCCAGAAATCCAATCGGCTGGGCAATGCCGATCGGTTGATGACCAAGTTCATAACAGGAGACGAACAGAATCGCCCCCGGTCGTCGCAAGGATGATCGTTCTTCAATGGCTTGGGCAACTGATTGCATCGCGGGCTCCCATACCTCTGGCCGGGTTTCACTGTTATCATACCGGTGAGATGCGGCGCAATGCGACCTGCAAGGGAATCGGGAGTCATTGCCAATCTAAAGCTGGGCGCGCTGATGAGATAGCGGCTGCTTCTTGGCTGTTGCGCCGGGCGTGACGTGCTTTAGAATCGCGCGCCTTTGGTTGCGAGTTTGATCCGGTAGACGGAGCT
The DNA here is from genome assembly GCA_052389595.1 of Nitrospiraceae bacterium. GTDB lineage: Bacteria > Nitrospirota > Nitrospiria > Nitrospirales > Nitrospiraceae > JBQTHT01. The sequence continues at coordinate 62 of JBQTHT010000201.1, read as the reverse complement.
TCCTCCCGTCACGAACAACGTGCTCCCGTCCTCACCCCACGCGACATTCGAGGTGGGGTGGC